>CAIYJU010000092.1 GCA_903926565.1 uncultured Bacteroidales bacterium | reverse complement strand
TGTTCCAAACAGATGGCACATCCGGATTCTATTATTATACAGGTTCTGAATGGGTACAAATTGGTGGAAGTGGCGGCAGTAGTGGAACCGTTACCAGCATTGATGTATCTGGTGGCACTACCGGTTTAACGAGCAGCGGCGGCCCGGTTACTACAAGCGGAACCGTTACCCTTGCAGGCACATTGGCAGTTGCCAATGGCGGCACAGGAACTACCAACGGCTCCATAACCGGTACTTCAGCTTTAACCTTTGCAGCAGGCGGCAGCAACCAAAACGTTACCCTTACACCCAGCGGAACCGGCAACACATTGCTCAATGGTAATGTAGGCGTTGGGACCGCCAGTCCGAGTGCATCAGCGAAAGTTGAAATAAGCTCTACCACCCAGGGTTTTCTTCCTCCCCGCATGTCGAAAACAGAGCAAGATGCCATAGCAAGCCCTGCCGTAGGCTTACAAATCTGGTGTACCTCCTGTGGCCTGTCCGGCGAATTGCATGTGTATGCAGGAACCAGTGCCGGATGGATCAATATTGGCCCACCTACAGTAAATATTGGAGATGTATATGGAGGGGGTAAGCTTGCTTACCTGCTTGTAGATGGTGATCCCGGGTACGACCCCAATGTGGCACACGGCCTAATAGCGGCTAATGCTGATGGAAACTCGGGTATTTCTATTTCATGGAATAATCCTAATCAAGCTTACCAAAATAATAACACAGGTGCAACAGCTACCGCATTGGGTACAGGTTTTGCAAATACTACGGCTATTATTACTGGAAATGGTGGGATGGGTAATTACGCAGCTTATATGTCAACTTATTATGCAATGGGTGGCTATACTGACTGGTATTTGCCTTCAAAAGATGAGTTAAACAAATTATATTTAAACAAAGCTGCAATTGGGGGTTTTAACGTAACTAATGGTTCATCCTATTGGACTTCCTCTGAGACAAGTCTGACTACAGTATGGACACAGGACTTTTGGAGTATTGGTTCAGGAGCACAGACGAGTACTACTTTTAAAGCCTCTAATGGATACTTTCGTCCAATACGGAAATTCTAATTTAGGTAGTATAAAAAAATGAACAGATGAGAAAAGCACTAATTATACTTATGGGCATCGGTATTGCCCTGTCGGTGAATGCGCAGGGCATTTACAACAATGGCGCCTATATCGTAAGCCAAAGTGGCACATCGTGGGTGGTGGATAACGGCAACTTTACCCTAACCAGCGAAAGCGCCACCAACCTGGCCACCATGGCCAACCTTACCATTGATGCCAATGCCACGCTAACCATCACGGATAAAAGCTACCTTACGGTGAACGGAACACTTTCCAATTCCAAAGGCACCGATGGGCTGGTATTACAATCCACAACCAATGGCACCGGCTCGCTGATACACGGTACGGCCGATGTTGCCGCTACCATAAACCGCTATATAACGGGCAATACCAGCCTGGCAACTACAACCTTCCACCTGGTTTCGGTTCCGCTTACCCCGGCTACAAATTCTACACAGAATCTGTTTTTGTATGCCTACCTGTACGATTATGATGTGGCTGGCGATGCATGGCATGGACTGGGGATTTCGACTGTGAATACAATGGACGAAACCAGGGGATACATGGTTTATACACCTGAAGCTTCGCATACCTATCAGTTTCAGGGCCCCATGAATGCAGGCACATTCAGCCCCCTGGTTACTTTTACCGGAAACGGCCATAATCTTGTACCCAACCCTTACCCAAGTGCCATCAACTGGGATGCTTCTTCAGGCTGGGTGAAAACCGGGATAGCCAATTCGGTCTATATCTGGCCTGCCGGAGGAAATAACTATGCAGCTTATGTAGATGGTGTAGCCACTCATGGAGGTTCCAGCATAATTCCTGCCGGGCAAGCTTTTTTTGTAAAGGCTACCGCATCACCAACCTTTAGTATGAATGATAATGTAAGGGTACACGGTGGGCATAATTTCTTCAAATCGGATGTAAGCATTTCCGACCTGCTCAGGATAAAAGCCGTTTCGAACCAAATGACGGATGAAACCGTAATCCGATATACTGATGTGGCCACAGCCAATACTGACCCGGATTTTGATGCATGGAAACTCTATGGGACTGATGGCGCACCACAGCTTTATACGGTGGCTGCCGACAACGAAAAGCTGGCGATTAACAGCCTGCCGTACATGTCAGCAGTTTATATAGTGCCTTTGTATTTTGAACAAAAATCAACGGCAAGCGTGAAAGTCACATTCAGCAACATCGAAAATTTCAATCCAAACGTAAGCATACACCTTCAGGATTTAAAAACCAATCAAACCATTGACCTCCGCTTGCAAAACACATACACCTTCAACCATACCGAAGGAAATGATGCAAATCGTTTTAAGGTAATATTTGGTGGATCTATCGGAATTGACGAATCCAAAGCCGAACTTAATCGGATGTGGATCGCTGACAATTTGCTCTATGTGAATGCTCCTGAATATTACGGCAAAGAAGCAAAATTGACCATTTTTAGTATAACAGGGCAGGTTTTAATGCGGAAAACTTTTACTGTGGGAGAACTTTCAAACGTTGACCTTGGTTCGATGAAATCGTGTGCAGTTGTAGCTCGGTTGTCAATTAATGGCAATGTGCAGGTAACAAAAGGTGTTTTGATTCAACGATAAAAGAATGTCAAAAGATTATAAAAGATTACCAGAGTCTGGCCTGGATCTTAGCCGGTTTTCCATGATTCGGCGGGTGAGTTGTCCCATTTCTAAATGAATTTTAACCAAACTTTAAAACAAGATGTCATGAAAAAATCACTCGTTGTCCTTGTCTTTTTGATCTTTTCCACCGCCACTATTTTAGCGCAGGCTCCACAACCTCCGCCTCCAACAGGTAACAATGGTGGTAACAATGGGTTCGTTGGCGGCAACGCAGCCCCGGTCGATGGCGGGTTGGCCGTTGCACTTTTTATGGTAGCCGGTTATGGCGCATGGAAAATGGTTAAAGCTTTGCAAAAGAAGAGCCTTGCAAATTAACACATAACATGGTCAGAATGGACATTCTAAACGCCAATACCTTTGTGCTCATCTTGCCTGTTTTTAAATTAGCGGGTTGATTTGCAGAGTTGACGGCTGTCTCAATAGGCTTTGATTTTCAGTAGTTTTGTGAATATAATTCGTAATTATATTCACATTTTTCTCTTTCTGAGGGATTCTTTTCTATTTCAAAACGGTGTGTGTTTGCTGATAATCTCTCCATAATTGCATCAGTAGACGGTAAGGCGAAAAGTGATGAAAACATCATGTTTTTATTCGCGTCTTTGCACCTTTGCGGTGAAAAATAGCTGATAGCAAATCCATCTCCTGTTACCAATAAATATACTTAGAAAAAAATTATGGAAACTCCATGCCTGGAAAGCAAACAGGCTGCTGAGGGGAAACGGTCAATTCAGATGTCGGCCTTACTGCCGGTTATCTCTCGAAATTGTTATCTGAACATGGCACAAGAAATCCGGTTAAGCGGATTGCAGGCAATGCGCTGATGTTCGGCATCGTGAACCTGGTGGCGAAAAATCCTGATAAGGTCAGGTCATTGGGAAAGGGATTTCTGACGATAATTACCGGCCGATCTGGTCGGGTAAAGGTGTGAAAGATGCAACTGTTAAATCAAATTATGTAAGGCTTTCCACAGTGATTAGTCAGACCTTTGAATAGTGAAAATTATTTCATACCTGTCCCCCGGATGAGGGAATTATAAAACAGAACAAAATGAATACCATGGAAGTAAAAGGAAACTGGAACGAACAAAAAGGCAAACTCAAACAGAAATTCGCGATCTTAACCGACAATGACCTGATGTTCAAAGAAGGCAGGAAAGATGAAATGCTGGGCAGGCTTCAGGCCAAACTTGGCAAAACAAAGGAAGAGCTGATGAAGATCATCGCAACGATTTAATAAGTGTGCCCGCCCTCCTCCATCTCAGCAGCATCGATCTTTTTACTGTTGATCGCTCTCCAGGCATACCATATATAGGCGATAACAAAGGGCACCACCAGCGACACATAGCTCATGACAGTGAGGGTGTACTGGCTTGACGAACTGTTATGAATGGTGAGCGAACTCTGTAAATCATACGTTGATGGATAATAGGCAGTATTGTTGAACCCTGCGAGACAAAACAGCGCAAAAACGGTAAGGATGGTCCCCGGACCCGCGTACCAGATACCCGAGGATGCATATTTGTTCATGTCAAGCAGGGGCAATGCCACGCCCAGGAGGACAAATACAACCCCACCAGCAAACATCATCAGCACGATGGGCATCTGGATGAGGTTGTGAAAGTACTTTAATGACTCCCCGTAAATTAACCCGGTTTGCCCGCGGACCGCAAATCCGGGCATGGTTAACAAGGCCCCGGTGAAGGCGAGAAAGAAGACCAGGAATGGAATCACATTGATCAGCAATTGCTTTTTTGAACGGATCATGATGTTTTCATCATCAATGGTATTCATGAAATAGAGGATGCCCAGCACCCTGGCCAGGAAAAATACGGCCAGTCCGAGGGCCACATTGCGCCAGTTTAAGACTGCTTCCAAACCATGTGCAGGATGCTGCCAGCGTGAAATTGCCGGGTCGAGCAGGTTTGTCAGGGCAGATTTATCAACCAGAAAAGCCGACCCGGTAAAAAATGTTGCCACGGCGGTGCCGATAAGCACTGTTCCAAGTAATCCGTTGATAATCAGGAACCATTCGTAAGTTTTATGTCCGAGGAAGTTATTCGGCTTGCTTCGGAATTCATAAGCCACCGCCTGGATGATGAATGGAAACAGGATGGCCATCCAGACCCAGTAAGCGCCGCCGAAACTGGTGGAATAGAAGAGGGGAAAGGATGCAAAAAAGGCACCGCCAAAAGTGACCAGGGTGGTAAAGGTGAATTCCCATTTCCGCCCGAGTGTGTTCACCAGCATTTTTCGTTCAGGTTCGGTTTTCCCGATGGTGTAAATCAACGTTTGTCCGCCCTGGACAAACATCAGGAATACGAGGAGGCTTCCCAGGATGGAGATGATGATCCACCAGTAGGCTTGCAGTGTTTCGATCGGCATGGTTTCAAACATCATTTTTTTCCTCCATCTTTTGGTCCGAGCTTAATCTGTTTGATCATGATCATCATCTCAGCAATCAGCAGCACCGTAAATACCGCTGCAAACAACCAGAATGTGATGATGACCGAAGTGGCATCTATCTTCGAAACAGCTGCCAGCACTGGCATCAGGTCTTGTATTACCCAGGGCTGACGGCCAACTTCAGCCACCACCCAGCCAGCCTCTGAAGCCAGGTAAACCAATGGAATTGTAAAGACGGAGATCCATAAAAGCCACCGTTGTGCTTCGAGTTTGTCATTTTTATTAAGATAAAGAACGACAGCGAACAGCAGGATAAAGTACATTCCCAGGTAAACCATCAGGTGAAAACTGTAAAAAGTAAGCGGAACATTCGGAATGGCACTTTGCGGGGAGTTAAGGTATGCGTATCCGAACCAGGGGAAGTTGAGGTTCAGGTCCGTCAGTGCCTTGTTGCTGAGGGTCGTGTCCTTTGCAGTTTTTGCGTCGCGATAGGAAGCCAGTGCTGCTACGGCCAGTTTCCCGCGGCGGATCTTCTCTTCCACAGAGAGGGTCAGCACTTTCTCTGCCGGATTTACATGGTCAAACCCGGGTTTATAACCTCCGTTAATGATGTTGTCAACGCCGGGTACGAAGGCATCCGGATTGCGGTATCCCAGGAATGAAAGGAGTTTGGGGAACTCGATCTTGAACAGGAACGGCTCTTTCCCATCTCCCTGTTGCTTGGAGGGATCCAGTATACCGAAAGCAACCAGGCCTGCCCCATGTTTCCCCTGGTACAATCCTTCCATGGCGGCCAGTTTCATGGGTTGCTTTTGTGAAACCTGGTACGCTGAACCATCTCCGGTGAATGCCAGGAACAGCGAAGTGACAAGACCGAATATACTGGCTACCAGGATGCTGCGTTTGGCCAGCAGGATGTGTCTCTTTTTCAGCAGGTACCATGCACTGATGCCGACGACAAATACCGAAGCGGTGACATACCCGGAGGAGACCGTATGCAGGAATTTATTGACTGCGACCGGTGAAAAGAGGACTGCCCAGAAATCAGCCATCTCGTTGCGGGCCGTGTCGGGGTTGAAGTGCATCCCCACCGGGAACTGCATCCAGGCATTGGCCACAAGAATCCATAAAGCCGAGAGGTTGGCGCCGATGGCAGTGAGCCACGAAGCAGCAAGATGGAATCGTTTGCTGACCTTATCCCACCCGAAAAACATGACAGCGATAAAAGTTGACTCCAGGAAAAATGCCATGATTCCTTCAATGGCAAGAGGGGCACCGAAGATGTCACCGACAAACCAGGAGTAATTCGACCAGTTGGTGCCGAACTGAAACTCCAGGATGATCCCGGTGGCGACACCGATGGCAAAGTTGATCCCGAAAAGGGTCATCCAGAATTTGGTGATCTGTTTCCACTCAGGGTTCCCGGTTTTGACATAAATTGTTTCCATGATGGCAACAATGAACGCCAATCCTAAAGTGAGCGGCACGAATATCCAGTGATAGATGGCAGTTAACGCAAATTGAGCCCTTGACCAGTCAATAAGCGATAGATCGACATGTTCAACCATGATTGTTTATTATTTAACGATGGCAAAGGTACCGAAAATATTATCGTTTATTTGGATTCAATTCTGATAAAAGAATACTGATTTGTTTAATTTTGCAGGATAAGTTCAAGAGGTTGTTTTAAAAGTATTTAACCACAAAGACACAATGAATTTCACTAAGGACGCAAATGTGACCCTTTCATATTCAGTGCCTTTGTGTACATTGTTTTTCACTTTGTGACTTTGTGGTTATAAAAAATATTTTCGAACCCCCTTTTTATAAAAATCCTATGTTAAATTCAGCTGCCATCCCTGCCAATGAAAAACAAAGCAATGCCTGCTACCACTGCGGGGAGGATTGCGGCACCGTGCCCATTAAACTTGACGGGAAAATATTTTGCTGCAGCGGTTGCAAAACGGTGTTTGAAATTCTGAGTCAAAGCAATGCATGCGACTATTATAAATATGAAGAACATCCGGGGCTGAAGGCCGGAAACCCCGAAGTTGGCAGCAGGTATGCCTATCTCGACAATGACGAAATCAGGCAGGAATTGCTCGAGTTTTCTGAAGATGGCGTAAGCAAAGTGAAGCTGTTCATACCTGCCATTCACTGCAGCTCCTGCATCTGGCTGCTTGAGAACCTGCAGCGCCTGAATAACGGGGTGATGCATTCATCGGTTAACTTTGTTAAAAAGGAAGTAATTATCACCTTCCGTGATACAGAGCTGACGTTGAGGCAGTTGGTTGAACTGTTGGTCGCAATCAATTACATTCCGCAGCTAACGCTTGACTCGCTTCAAAAGGGGGCAAAGCGAAAAATAAATTACGGGATTTACTACCGTCTTGGCGTAGCAGGTTTTTGTTTCGGGAATATCATGTTGTTCAGTTTTCCTGCTTACCTGAGCGTGAATGACTCAGTGGAAAACCTGCTTCGTCAGAATTTCGGGTTGCTCAACATCCTGTTTGGCATTCCGGTGGCTTTCTATTCAGGCTCGGTATTTATTACTTCTGCTTACAAAGGTTTGAAAAAGAGGTTTGTAAGCATTGACGTGCCCATTGCAATCGGCATTCTTGTGCTTTTTTTCAGAAGTGCGTATGAGATTATTTCAGGAACAGGCCCCGGGTTTATGGATTCACTGGCCGGCCTGGTTTTTTTCCTCTCCATCGGCCGGTGGTACCAGGATAAGACTTACCAGGCTCTGTCGTTTGAACGTGACTACCGCTCTTATTTCCCTGTGGCGGTGACCTTGATCTCTGAGAAGGGGGAGGAGTCGATCATTCCCATCCGGAACCTGAAAACCGGCATGCGTATGCTCGTGAGAAACCAGGAACTTGTGCCGGCAGATGCATTGCTGGTTAAAGGTGATGGCTCAATAGATTACAGTTTTGTCAGCGGGGAATCCTCACCGGTATCCAAAAAATCAGGTGACCGGGTCTTTGCCGGTGGCCGGCAGGTGGGAGCGTCCATTGAACTCATTGTAGAGAAGGAAGTTGCCCAAAGTCACCTCACCGAATTATGGAACCAGGATATGACCGGCGGCGAAAAATTGACCAGGTGGGACTCCATCCTGGATGTGATCAGCCGTTATTTCACAGTGATGATCCTTCTCCTTTCAACCGTTTCCGGAATTTTCTGGTGGTATTACAACCCCTCCATGACATTTCTGGTTGTTACAGCCATTCTGATCGTAGCCTGTCCCTGTGCCCTTGCCATGACTTACCCGTTTTCTCTTGGAGGCGCCATGCGGGTTTTCGGAAGGAACAGCTTCTATCTTAAACGGACAGGTGTTGTTGAGGCACTCTCGAAAATTGACACCATAGTTTTTGATAAAACAGGAACCATCACCCGAAACGATGGGCTGGGTGCCGATTTCAGTACCCTTGAATCATCCGATGAGCAATTGCACTTGATTTCATCACTCGTGCGGCATTCGACTCACCCCGCCAGTGTGGCAATCTACCGTCAGCTCCAGGGTTTTGATGCATTGCCTGTAAGCGGGTTTTCAGAGGTACCGGCCAAAGGCATTGAAGGCCTTGTTAACGGTCACCAGCTGAAAATCGGTTCTGAGGAGTTTATTACAGCGCTTAAACTCAACTCGTCGCCCGGCAGCCGGGTATTTGTATCCTGTGATGGCAAAATTCTCGGATGTATCGGAATCAGTAATCAATACAGGGAAGGCATGAAGGAGGTGTTATCGGAACTGGCGAACCGGTATGAACTCCATTTGCTCTCAGGCGACAATGACGGTGAACTGCCTTACCTGCTGTCATTTTTCCCATCCCGTGACCACCTGAATTTTAACAAATCCCCCAAAGCCAAACTCGAGTACATCCGGAACCTGAAAGCTTCCGGGAAACGTGTCCTGATGATCGGAGACGGGTTGAATGATGCGGGTGCACTGCGTGAAAGCGATTGCGGAATCTCCATCGCTGATGATATCTACCATTTTTCACCTGCATGTGATGCCATCCTCGAGTCGGGCCAATTCAGAAACCTTCCGCGGTTTCTTGATTTCAGCCGCACAAGCATGCGAATCGTATTCCTGAGCATGGGGCTCTCCTTTTTATATAATGTTGTCGGATTAAGTTTCGCTATTACCGGCAATCTCTCCCCGGTGGTCTCTGCCATTCTGATGCCGCTCAGCTCCGTAACAATTGTTGCGTTTGTTACGGTATCTGTTTTGATATCAGCCCGTTTCAGCCAATTTGAGGCAAAGTAGTAAATTTAGACTGAATATAAATGTCTTCAATTGTGTATTATTTCACACTTGTATTTTGGAAATTAGATACTTTAATCTTTATTTTGCTTCCAGGTAATAAAATATGAGTGTAATCTTAGTCCTTGTGGCCTTCAGTGTACTTCTTGCCGGCGGATTTCTGGCAGCATTTTTCTGGTCGGTCCGTAATGGACAATATGATGATACTTATAGTGCTTCAGTCAGAATTCTCTTTGATGATGACCTGCCTGTCGAAAAGACCCAAACCGAAACAACACCTGCCAGCCTGATGAATGAACAATCACCAAACCAATAATATATGGAAAATCAGACTTTTTACTATGACAACAAAATTGTAAAAAACTTTGCCTACGCCACACTCTTCTGGGGTGTGATCGGCATGGTCGTCGGACTTTTACTGGCATTGCAATTTATCTGGCCGGCTTTGACTTTCGGCATCCCGTACACAACATTTGGCCGCATCCGCCCGATCCATACGAATGCAGTAATCTTCGCATTCGTCGGCAACGGGATGTTCACCGGGATCTATTATTCGCTTCAACGTTTATGCAAAGCGAGAATGTTCAACGATCTGCTCAGCAAGATCAACTTCTGGGGCTGGCAGCTGATCATTGTATTTGCAGCGCTTTCTTTTGCGTTCGGTATGACAACCGGCAAAGAATACGCTGAACTGGAATGGCCAATCGACATTCTTGTGGCAGTGATCTGGATCGTTTTTGGCTGGAACATGATCGGAACGATTATCAAACGGCGCACGCAGCATATCTATGTTGCCATCTGGTTTTACATTGCAACATTTGTAACCATCGCTGTATTGCATGTAACAAACAGCCTCGCCATCCCGGTGAGTCTCTTTAAAAGCTATCCCATCTATGCCGGGGTGCAGGATGCACTCGTTCAATGGTGGTATGGACATAATGCGGTAGCATTTTTCCTGACCACCCCTTTTCTTGGGTTGATGTACTATTTTCTCCCAAAAGCGGCAAATCGTCCGATATTTTCCTACAGGCTCTCCATTGTCCATTTCTGGGCACTGATTTTTCTCTACATCTGGGCTGGTCCCCACCACCTGTTATACAGCGCATTACCAAACTGGGCCCAATCACTTGGGGTTGTCTTCTCTGTAATGCTGATCGCCCCTTCCTGGGGAGGAATGGTCAATGGTTTGCTGACCTTGCGTGGCGCCTGGGACCGTGTACGTGAGGACCCTGTTCTCAAGTTCATGGTGGTTGCAGTAACTGCCTATGGAATGTCAACTTTTGAAGGTCCGATGATGTCTACAAAGACAGTGAATGCAATATCCCATTTCACTGACTGGACCATCGGTCACGCTCATATCGGAGCTTTGGGATGGAACGGATTTCTGACCTTCGCAGTCCTCTATTACCTGATTCCAAGGATTTTTCAGACGAAATTGTTCTCTGTGAAAATTGCAAATCTCCATTTCTGGATTGCTACCTTAGGCATTATTTTCTATGCCGTTCCTTTATATTGGGGTGCCATCACACAGGCTTCCATGTGGAAAGAGTTCACCGCCGACGGATTCCTGAAATATCCGAATTTCCTCGAAACGGTTACCCAGTTGAAACCGATGTATGCAGCCCGCGCCATTGGGGGTGCCATGTATATCGTTGGCATCGTGCTTGGTGTTTATAATCTGATCCTTACTATTAAGGCAGGAAAATTTCTGCCTGATGAGGCTGCTTCTGCACCTGCCCTGGCCAAAGCTGAAGGCAAACGCGGATCTGGCGAGGGTGTTCACCGCTGGCTGGAGCGTCGTCCGGTTCAGTTCACTATTCTGGCACTTATTGCAGTGCTGATCGGCGGGATTATTGAGATCGTTCCGTTATATCTTATAAAAACAAACATCCCGACCATCGCAAGCGTAAAACCCTATACTCCGCTGGAACTGCAGGGACGCGATATTTACGTTCGTGAAGGTTGTTATACCTGTCATTCCCAGCAAGTTCGCCCATTCAGATCTGAAACTGAGCGTTATGGCGAATATGCAAAAGCAGGCGAATATGTTTATGATCATCCTTTCCAGTGGGGCTCAAAACGCAACGGTCCGGATCTTTCACGCGAAGGGGTTGTTGGCGGACGCCAGTACAGGCCCAATTCATGGCATTATAACCACATGGAGAACCCCCAGCGGCTCAATGAGCAGTCGATCATGCCGGTTTACAAGTGGCTGATCACCGATGACCTGGATATTTCAACGACTGCGAAAAAAATCCGTGTGATGCAAACCCTCGGGGTTCCATATCCTGAAGGATTTGATAAAATCGCAAATGATGATCTGATGGCCCAGGCCAGGGGGATTGCCGATGACCTGAAAAGCCAGGGCATCAATGTTGCACCCACGAAAGAGATCATTGCAATGATTGCCTATCTGCAAAGACTGGGCAAGGATGTTCATGCAGCCGGAATGCCAACTGCAGCCGTTACTGCTAAATAATCCAGACCATGCTGCGGGATGTATTTAATTCGATCGGGGGCTTTGAAAGCTATGGATTAATTTCCATGATCATATTCGTTGCATTCTTTGCGATGCTGATCCTTCACACAATTTCTCTTAAAAAGAAGGATGTGGAAACTTTCGGTCGCATGCCGCTGGATGACAGTTCAAAGGAATCAGATAAAAATCAAGACAGTTAAAAAAATATTTTCTATGGAAATTAATCAGAGTAAAACCGTCGAAAAGGATGAACTGACCGGTGATAAACTGCTGTCGGATCACGAATATGACAACATCAGGGAATTAGACAACAACCTGCCGAAATGGTGGGTATGGATGTTCATCATCACCATCGTCTGGTCTGTGGCGTATATCTTTGTTTATGATGTGATTAAAGCCGCTCCGTATCAACAGGATGAGTGGAAAAACGAGATGGCGGCCGCAGGCGGATCTTCATCAGGCCAGTCTGCAGCAGTTTCTGCTGCCGACACGATAGCCCTTGTCGATCAGCCCAGCCTGGACGCAGGCAAAGAGATCTGGATTAAACAATGCAAAGTTTGCCATCTTGATGGCGGCCAGGGACTTGTTGGACCCAACCTCACCGATAACTTCTCCATTCACGGATGTGCGTACAGCAATGTATTGAACATCATCAGGGTGGGTGCACCTGAAAAAGGAATGATCTCCTGGAAGACACAGCTTTCAGATGATCAGATGAAAAAAGTCGCCAGTTTTGTCATGACACTCAAGGGTACCACGCCGCCAAATCCAAAAGCACCGCAAGGCGAGCCTTGTAAGTGATATGCAAACACAGGATGATTCCTCAGGCAGCTTTCGCGACAGGTTGTACACCATCGATGAAAGCGGCAAAAGACTTTGGGTTTTTGCAAAGAAACCAAAAGGAACACTAACAACTGCAAGGAATATCATCGGCATTCTGCTGATGGTATTCTTTTTTTCAGCGCCCTTCATTAAGGTGAACGGGCAACAGTTTCTGCTGTTCGATTTTTTTCACAGGACCTTTGTCATTTTCGGTGTCCAGTTCTGGCCACAGGATTTCAACCTCTTTTTTATCGGGATGATCTCCCTCATGGTTTTCATCATTCTCTTTACGGTGACGTACGGGAGAATATGGTGCGGCTGGGCATGTCCCCAGACGATTTTCATGGAATTGATTTTCAGACGGGTCGAGTATTGGATTGACGGGGATACACACCAGCAGAAGGAGCTCGATGCCAGTCGGTGGAATGCCGGTAAAATATTTCGCAGGGTACTCAAACACGGGGTGTTTTACATCATCTCCTTCATCATCAGCAACTATTTTCTCATGTACATCATGGGCTCTGATGCATGGCGGAAAATGGTTACTGAAAGTCCGGTAAACCATGTTGCCGGGTTGACCGGAATGGCTGTTTTTTCATTTATTTTCTATTTTATCTTCTCCTGGTTCCGTGAACAGGTTTGTACCATTGTCTGCCCTTACGGCCGGCTGCAAGGCGTGTTGCTCGACCGCGAAACGGTTGTGATTTCGTATGATTATGTTCGGGGAGAGGAGCGGGGAGTGCTCAGGAAAAGTGAGAACAGGAGCGAAACCAGAAAAGGTGATTGCATCGACTGCAACCAGTGTGTCTCGGTTTGTCCTACCGGGGTCGATATCCGCAATGGAACACAACTCGAATGTATCAACTGTGCCTGCTGCATCGACGCTTGTAATGCTGTCATGCACAAGGCCGGGTTTCAACCCGGCCTCATCCGGTACGCTTCTGAGAAGATGATCGCCGACAACAAGCCCTGGCACTTTACCATTCGCTCTGCTGCATACACCACGGTGCTGGCCGTTTTGCTTGTTGCACTTGGGTATTTTATGGTTTCACGAAATCCGGTTGAAGCAACCGTACTCCGTTCGCCGGGCATGTTGTTCCAGGAGCAGGAGGGTGGAAAGATAAGCAACCTGTACAGTGTGAAGGTGGTTAACAAAACCAGCAAGGATCTTCCATTGGAGCTCCGGGATCTTTCAGGTATCGGAGAGGTGAAAATCATCGGAAATGCACCGGTTATTGCAAAGCAATCGCTGGGCGAGGTGGTATTCTTTATTTTAATGGACCGGGATAAAATTACCGGGAGCAAGTCTGAAGTGGACATCGGAGTCTTCTCGGGTGGTAAAATGCTTGACCAGACGCGGGCAACTTTTGTAGGTCCTAATAAATAAATTTATCATGAAGTGGAACTGGGGAACCGGAATTTTTATTGTAATTGTTATTTTTCTCGGAGCATGTGTCGCCTTTATTATATATTCTCAGCATGAAACCTGGAGTATGGTCGAGGAAGATTATTATCCGAAAGAATTGCGGCATGAGGAAAAACTTGTTAAGATCAGGAATGCCAATGCATTGACGACAAAACTTCTGGTCACCTCCGACAAATCGAACCTGATCATACAATTTCCGGTTGATTTCAAAGGAAAAACACTCACAGGCAATATTAATATCTACCGGCCTTCTGATGAAAAACTGGATCTGGTATTACCGGCTTCACCGGATACTTCCTTAATCCAGCTGATCGGGTTAAACAGGTTGTCGAAGGGCCGTTATGTTGTTAAAGTTGACTGGAGCTCCGGGGGAATGTACTATTTTACTGAACAAGACGTTTTTATCCCCTGAAATGGATTTCTTGCAACCACTGATTATTGGATTATTGGGAAGTTTTCACTGCATGGGCATGTGTGGGCCAATTGCACTTTCATTGCCGCTGAAGGAGATTACCTGGACAACCAGGATTATCAGCGGGATATTATATAACCTTGGACGTGTTGTTACTTATGTTTTCCTTGGTTTGATCTTTGGATTGCTCGGGATGGGGATCCATATCTGGGGCATCCAGCAATGGGTTTCCATCGGCGCCGGCACCCTGATGATCCTGAGCGTTGCCTTTCCGGTTTTATTTCACGGGTCAGCATTGACCGGTGGCCTTGACAACCTCTTCTCCGGGTTTAAAAAATATTTTGGACGATTTTTTGGATTTCGTACTTACCTGTCAACCTGGGTTATCGGGATGCTTAATGGTTTGTTACCTTGCGGCTTGGTTTACATAGCGTTAGCCGGGGCTTTGGTTTCTGTCAGTCCGCTCAATGGAGCCCTGTACATGATGAGTTTCGGGCTGGGAACCATTCCTGCCATGCTGGCCCTGTCGTTGCTGGGCAATGTGATCAGCATGGCCTTTCGGAGGAGGGTTCAGAAAGTGATCCCGTTTATGATCATCCTCATCGGCATGTTGTTTGTCCTTCGGGGCATGAACCTTGGCATTCCTTACCTCAGCCCTAAAATGGAACCGCAGTCAAAGCATAAGACCGAGCAACTGCAAAAACCCAAATGTTGTCCTTGAAAATCCCGATATTTTGAATAATTTTGCAGTTGAATTACCCTATGAAAAAATAGCTGTTGTTAAGAGTTCTCAGGATGTCAACTCTGCGGTACTCTGCGCATCCTTTGCGGTCCTCGGCGGTAAAAAATAAACGCAAAGAGCCGCAAAGTTTTTTCGCGAAGTACCGTAAAGGGATTAAATATGAAATTTTCAGTTCACAAATTATATAACCTATATTAAAACAAAACTTTTATGAAAAAATCTGTATTGTTCCTGATTACTTTGTTTTCAATTAGTGTTTTCCTGACATCCTGTGGTGGCGGAAGCCAGCCTGCAGCCGACCAGACCGTAAAAGCCACAGGCCCTTACGCTGATCTTCCAGCTGATATCCAGGCAATGATGCCGCGTGGTGAAGAGATTTACAAAACCAAATGCACCGTCTGCCACCAGACAACAGGGCTGGGCATTGAGAACGTTTTTCCGCCGTTGGCAAAGGCCGACTATCTCCTTGCCGACAAGGTCAGGGCAGTTGCTCAAACATTGAATGGTTCAAAACTTGATATGATGGTCAACGGGAAATTATACACACAGGAGATGCTTCCCCAGGTTGATACAAAAGAAGATGCTGTTGCAGTGATCAATTATGTCCTTAACAACTTTGGCAACAAGGATGGATTTGTTACGCTTGCTGAAGTTCAGGGTCTTGAAATAAAGCCACGCAAGAAATAACAGGCATGAATTTTATCAACGGGAGGCAGTCGCATAAAAATGGTTGCCTCTTTTTTTTTGCTATTTTTGACAAAAATTAGCCAATTAACTCCATGAAAAAGCAATTCAACCGCAGGGATTTTATCAAATCAGTGGCATTGACAGGTGTCGGATTAGCCGTTAGTGACGAACTTATGGCCTCCATGCAGCCCGACAGAATCACCAGCCCATATCAGCCGGTTCCGGTTGGAGAACCGATGAAAAAAGTACGCATCGGCTATGTTGGCGTTGGCCTTCAGGGTACTTCTCATGTTGAAAATCTTCTGAAGGTTGAAGGTGCTGAGATCGTAGCTGTATGCGACATAATTGAAAGCAAGGTTCAGAATGCACAGGATATGGTAGAAAAAGCCGGATTTAAGCGGCCTGAAGGATATTCAAAGAGCGAGGTTGACTGGCAACGGCTATGTGAGCGGAGCGATGTAGACCTTGTTTATACTGCGACACCCTGGCAATGGCATGTGCCAATCTGTCTTGCGGCCATGAATAATGGAAAGCATGTGGCCACAGAGGTTCCAGCGGCCATTACCCTGGATGATTGCTGGAAACTTGTCGAAACCTCTGAGAAAACCGGAAAGTATTGCATCATGATGGAAAACTGCAACTACGATAAAGTTGAGATGATGATCCTTAACATGGTCAAAAAGGGGATGTTCGGTGAGATGGTCCATGCTGAATGTGGCTACCTGCACGATTTGCGCAGTGTTAAGCACGACATGAAGGGGGAGGGTGTGTGGCGACGCGATTTCTCCATGCACCACAACGGTGACCTCTATCCGACACACGGACTGGGCCCGGTGATGCAATGCATGGATATTAATCGTGGGAATTATTTCGACTCCATGGTCTCTTTTGGATCAAAAACACGGGGATTGCACGAATATGCAATAGAAAAATTTGGCCCGGACAGCCCGCAGGCCCGTGAAAAATTCGTTCTGAGTGATGTGGTTACCACCGTGATTAAAACCATGAATGGTGAAACAATCGTTGTGACCCATGATACCAGTTTGCCGCGACCATACAGCAGAAACATCCTCGTTCAGGGAACCAGGGGGATTGTACGTAAATACCCGGAACCTAAAATTTACATCGAAGGCGTGAGTAAAACGGATGATCAATGGGAACCCATCAATGAATACCTGAAGAAATATCAGCACCCGATCTGGGAAGAACTGGAGACAGCCAGCAAAGGTGCTGGTCATGGCGGAATGGATTACATTGAGGATTATCGCCTGGTAAACGCACTTCTGAAAGGGATTGAACCGGACATGGATGTGTATGATGCAGTTGTAATGAGTGCCGTGCGGGTCCTCAGTGAACAATCTATCGCCAAAGGCAATAAAACCCTTAAATTTCCCGATTTTACCCGGGGGATGTGGAAGAACAAACGGGAGTTGATGGTGATGACAAATCCCGGGTAAATTAAATTCAAAGTGCAGGTATCAAATTCAAAATGCAAAAAAAGAGCCCTCAAAGGTCAGTGAAGACCCATAATTTGAAATTTGCAATTTGCATGCTGCATTTTGCATTTTTTATTTATTTTTTATCACCGGTCGTTGTTCATGCACAACAAAATATTGCCGATCATGCCAAATCAGTAATCACCCCATTCCTGTTAAAACAAACCATCAACTACCTGGCATCTGATTCCATGAAGGGACGTGCCATTCCTGCAGAAGGACTGGATCAGGCTGGTGAATATATTTCCAGGCAGTTCCAAACACTGGGTCTGCAACCGCTGAACGGCAGCTATTTTCAGGATTTGCTTTTCTGTTATACGGATCTTGGGACTGATAACTTTATATCTGTTGTTGAAGGGATGGCAACTAGAAACTATAAACTCAAAGATGATTTTATTCCTTATGAGATTTCCGGAAGCAACCCGGCAGAGGGAGCACTCATCTTTGCAGGTTATGGAATCACTGCTCCTGAATACAATTATGATGATTATAAAGACCTGGATGTAAAAGGAAAAATTGTTGTAGTGTTGCGCCAGGAGCCGGGGCAAACAGATTCCATGCAGAAGCGGTTTGCAGGGGCAGACCTTTCGCACTATGCGTGGCTGCAGGAAAAGCAGAAAATGGCCGCAGACCATGGGGCTGCAGGACTCATCGTGCTGTCGGGACCGCTTCAGTTTACAATGCTGAAACCGAGAGGTTATGCATGGCCGTCCCTGTCGAAAGTTCTTCCAAAAGATGCATTGCCGCTGGGGTATTGCGAAACACAGAAGGAATTGATCCCGATGGTTCATGCGGGGGAGTCACTGATCAATGAGTTGTTCGGCAATGTTGATTCGCTGAAACAAATTCAGCAAAGGATAGAGGCGACCATGCGACCACATTCCTTTCCGATTCCGGGCAGGATAATGGCGATGAACGTTTCATTTACCCGCACGCCGGTGGGAGGCAGAAATGTAATCGCCTTTCTTGAAGGATCTGACCCTAAGTTGAAAGATGAGGCTGTTATTATCGGAGGACATTATGATCATATTGGTGTTCAGAGGAAGCAAGAGACTGCCAAAGAATACGTTAGCAGTCATGATTATATATACAACGGTGCCGACGACAATGCCTCCGGTACCAGCGGGATGCTGGCGGTTGCGAAGGCATTTGCCACCTTGACTGAAAATCCGAAAAGAAGTGTCATCTTTATGGCATTTGCAGGGGAGGAGAAGGGGTTGCTGGGAAGTGCTTCTTACGTGCGAAAACCTTTGTGGCCATTGGTGAAAACGGCTGCAATGCTGAATCTTGACATGATTAGCCGCAACAACCCTGATTCACTCCAAATTATCGGGGCCAGGCAGAACCCCGGACTTGTAAAGATTATAAGGAAACAGAATAAAAAAGTTGGGTTTATTCTTGCGGAGAGCACAGACAAGCAAATGGATGGGGGGAGCGACCATGCAAGTTTTTTTAATAAAGACGTGCCATCCATCTTCTTTTTTACAGGATTTCATCCCGATTACCACGGCGTATCAGACAACCCTGATCGTTGCGATGCGGAGAAGGCGGCACGTGTTGCGAGGCTTGCATTTTTAACTGCATGGAAGGTTGCGAATGAGGGCAGCCACTATAAAATTGTTAAACCGGCGGATAGCAGGGATGAGTAAATTTTCAGGATATCCGGGAAACTATTTCAGGATGTTTTTCAGGGCACTCTTCATGATGTTTTTTTTGCTGTATGCTCCTACCTTGACAGCCCAGGAGAAAATAAACCTCATGTTCAGGTATCAGCCTGGTGAAATATACACCTACCGGTATTCTGATACATTTGAATGCCGGCAGGAAGTTCGCGAAGCAGAAATGAACCTTGGTGGCGGGAACAACAGTATGTTCAAAATGGAGGTTGCTTCGGTATCTCCTGATACCAGCATCACATTCATCGTCACCTGTGAGGAGATGAAATCCTTTGTAAATAATCCGGATACAGTGACGGAATATATCGAGCTTGTCGGCAAACGGGCAAAGGTTGTGCTTGACAGGCTGGGGCGTGAAACAGAAAAGGAATGGATGGATTCAGTCAATATTTCGGGAAGCACCGTCTCCCTGATGATGGGTTCCTACAGGTCTGTCAATTTTTTTCAGTTGCCGGGCCATCCCCTGGCTGCTGGTGAACACTGGAGTGCCCGGATCAATGACAGTGCAGAGATTGTGGGCGGATACGTCAAACAAACTGAATCCATAGAATATTCATTGAATGGTTTCTCACAAAAGAATGGCCATGATTGTCTGAAAATCGGCTACGTTTCAAGAAGTGAGAACCTTGGGAAAGCAAGTATGGAGGGGATGGAGATATACATAGAAGGAACAGGTGATACGACGGGGACAATATGGTTTGATCCGGATGCAGGCATCCTGGTGTACAGGGAAAGTTCGATCATGCAGGAAATGACGTACACCATTACCGGATCAATGTCGATGTCGGTGCCATTGATCCAGACAATTAAATCAACCTGCAGCCTGGTGGAGGATTAGGGGAGTGGATTTACACCGGGTAAAACCGCAGAAAGTGAAAAGCCCATGGACCAAGCGCAACGTATAGCCCTGGGTCAGCCATCTCATCGCCATTGCGTTCAAATGTAACTTCACTCAGTGAATCATTAAGCCTCCAGTTCCGTGAACGCAGCTCCTGGTCAGGAATCTTCACGCGTCCCTGATTGGCATGGCCGGAATAATTGACAACGATTAAAAAGCGGTCATTCCCGTCGCACCAGTACCAGGCGAGAAGATTCTCAAAGCCGGGGTTATCAGGCCATCCTGCACATTCACACAATTGCCAATCCCCTTCATGGAAAACAGGATGGGCAATTGCAAGGAGCAGGCGCTGGCAAAATGCCCGTAATTCAAAATCCACAGGTTCATCGGGTCGCCTGCAGAGGAATACGGGCAACCTTACTTTCCTGCCATCAAATTGCCCATCGTGGTAAAGTTTTGCTCCAGGCAGTGTGGAAAAAATCACGGTTGCTGCACGGTTCTTGCCTGGCTGAAAGGCCACGACATGTCTTGGTTCATCATGGTTTTCAATAAACCGGATCATTTTCGACTGGTATACCGGATCTGCCAGCAGGTGGGAACGAACAGCCTGTGCATTTTCATGCTCAAGCCTGTCGTATAAACGTTTGTCATAACAAAAATCAAAGCCCTGCTGCTGGAGAATCCACTCCTTGTCCCAGTATGCTTCCGCAATAAAGATAAAATCCCGGTTGGTACGTTTTACGGCAGGAATAAGTTCTTCCCAATATTCAAGTTCCGGTTCAGGCCCAGCACGTTTACCCCAGGTGCGTTCAAAAACTTCATTCAACATGAGCATGGCCATGTCGCAACGCACACCGTCGCATTGGCGGGCAATGCGTGAAACTGTTTCAATGATATCTTCACGCAGCCCGGGGTGGAAGGCGTTGACCTGCAGCACATCCTGCCATGCAGGGTAAAAGGGGTCTTTACCACAGGCAAAGATATTTCCGCCAATTTGTACGTAAGTAACCGGATCATCCCGAAGGTCTTCTTTGTTTCCGGAAATGAAATAATCCGGAGACTCTTGCACCCAGCGGTGGTCGTGGGCCAGGTGATTTGGCACGAAATCAAGTATGAGTTTGATGCCACGCAGGGAAAGCTGTTCCCTGGCAATGGCCAGGCCTTCATCGCCGCCCAGTTGTGCATCAACAGCATACCTGCGGATACAATAGGGGGATCCGACATTGTCGGCGAAACTGAAATCGGGCAGGGCCTGCCGGAAATCAGACAGGTTTCCTGGGTGCAGGTTTGATATGGCGATTCCCCTGGGGCTGCGTTGCCAAACTCCCATGAGCCACACAGCTTCAATGTGAAGGTGTGTCAGTTCATCCCATTTTTCTGCCGGTATGTTTGCCAGGGTGATGGGGAACAGCATCTGCTGGCTCATTTCGAAGAGCCACACCATGGTGTTGATCTCGTAAATGACAGGGTTTTTTTTCCAGGGAGGGGTCATGATTTATCTTTCCAAATTTCCAGATGTTCCTGAATAAATTCAATAATTTTCAAATGTTCATCCTTCCCCGGTCCATGAACATCCATGGGCTTTCCAAAAGCAATGTGAACGTGCTTTTTCCGATCGATGGGGCCCAGGTAGCTCGAAAATTTTCCGAACCCCCAGAAATCGGTTTTAATCGCCACAGGAACCACCTGGACACCTGCTTTTACAGCCAGTTTTGTTCCCAGTGAATTGAACTCTGACGGATTAAAAACACTTCGGCGTGTACCTTGCGGGAAGATGATGATTGAAATCTTGTTTTGAAGCCGGTCGAGACCCTCTTCCATTACAATACGAAAATCTTCCCGTGCATTTGAACGGCTGAGCACGATGGGATTTCGCGACTTCATCACATTCTTGAATACCCAGTGATTCACAAGTTCATCCTTCACAACAAAAGTAACATCAATCAACGGTTGAATGATGCCCGGGAAGATCATTGTTTCCAGGGTACTCATGTGGTTGCTTAGAATGAGCAGTGGACGGGGGTTGTTCCTGATGTTGTCCATTCCTGTAATGTGGATTCTTCCGCCACATTTTTCCACATCTGTGAAGATATCATGGGACGATGAAACCCATTGACTGGTGTCAAAAATGCCTTTTTGTGCCATCGTGCGGGCACCAAAAACCCGCTTTAAAAACAAACTGATGAATACGAAACGGGAATTGAACGTGATTCTGTCTATTAGGATATGCGGAGTGTTCTCCGGTGTATGGTATTCGTTTTTAGCTGTAATATCCTGACGCATTGTGAAGTTTTTACAATTCCTGGCTCAATTTAACTGTTGCAGTGTAATCGTTGGAGTTTGAAATTTCATTAGCCAAATATAGTTAGTTTTAGATCATTCACAGCATAATTTGGTAATGAAGTGACAGCCTCAATAATATTTTCCACGGAAAATTATTGAAATCATCACTGCACAACTGAAAAATCAGATCAGGCAACTGCTGGCGTGTATTGATGGATTTTTCTCCCAGGTTCAGAATATCACAATGTGAAAGCAGGAAGCAGGTGAATATCAATGTTATGAAAAATAAAAACTAAATTATACTTGACATAGCTTTTTTGTTGTCGTATATTTGTAATAAATCTAAATAAAAACAATTGATAAAATTTTAACAATATTGCATTCCTGAAATCTGTTATTATGTCAGGAAATAACTTGTATGTCAAATTGTTAAGTAATTGAACGCGGATACCGAAAAGCGAACAGAGTAGGTTTAAAAAAAGGAGGCAGATATGAATTATTCGTTAAAGGGAAATCTTAGGGGATTTTATTGTGGTGATTGTTTTGACTTTCTTTACAATACAAAAATCCGGGTTTATGCGGCAGATCCGAAAACAAACCTGGCGGCTTTGGCTGTTTCACGAGAGAAAGAAACATTTCACCAACGCTCGGAAGATGAATTGAAATCGCTTTCCGACAGGTTATTGTTGGAAACGATGACCGATGAATCGGGGAATTTCACACTCGAACTTTCGGAAAAGCAGAAATATGAAGGAGGTGCCTTTGATATTGACTTTGTATGTGGTACAGGCTGGGCTCCTTCACTTCACAGACCTGACCCCAATCGCCCGCCAAAACCCGGCGGACCTGTTCAGTTTCATATTACCACCCTTCAGCCACTGTGGAAAGAGGGTCAAAACAATGAAAATGACCGGAGATTATCTGCTTATTGGGAGTATGCAATTCCCTATAAATTCTGGTGCTGGATTCTGAGACTTTTCAGATGGTATGTCGTTTGCGGAAATGTCAGGGATTGCAAAGGTGATTTCCCGGTAGGCGGAGTCAAAGTTTTTGCTTATGATGTGGATCTTATCCAGGATGATTACCTGGGATATGGAATTACTGACCTGAATGGGAATTTTAAAATTTATTATTCCGAAGCTGCCTTCAGTAAAACGATATTTAATTGGTTGAATGTTGAGTGGCCTGCCGGCCCCGATCTCTATTTCAGGATCGAAGCAGGTGACGGCACCGTTTTACTTAACGAGAACAGGCAGCGCGGACATGATCGCGACCGGACCAATGCTCCGAATTGCTTCTGTGTTAATTTCTGTGTTGAATGTCCAAAAGGCTCATTGGTTTGTGACCTTACCGCACCATCCGGCTGTATCGACGATAACACAAAGTTGCTGGAGGATAAATATTTAGCCGTTATCGGAACGGCAAGTGGTTGTGGCATGGTGGATTATGATCTGCAGCTGCTTTGGAACGGGACCAAAGACGTCTCCTCCGGGGCGATTATCTATTCAAATTTCAGTGGGAATCCTGATCCAGCACTCCTGCATGGGAATCACAGTGTGATGGGCGGTAACCTGGGATTTATTCTGATGTCAAAAGCCATTGAAAATGCCGGCAGCGACCTCATCACCTCTACCTCATTCGAGGTCAGACTGACAGTGCATGGATCTAATAAAAGTGTTTGTACCTCTGCACTTTTATTCAGGATTAAAGCAAGTGAAGTATATATTAAGAATATTGGCGGCCGCGTAGCTCACGATGTTGTTAACCCAGGCGAACAGTTGCGTATAGCCGACGCTGCCGGTGCGGAAATTGGTGCAATTGGTATGGGTGCCGGCATTTGGGGTGCAGCAAGGGTTTTTGGCTGTCTGAATCAGAAGATCAATGATTACGGGATCTATTTTATTAAAGATGATTTTGTAACACCCCAGCCGGCAAATGGAGCTGCTTACGATCCATTGGCGAATGGTTTCACAACCATTTGCAATGTTGACTTTGGTGCCGGTTTCAGTACATTTACACCTGATCAGCTCAGACAATGGAATGTGCTTCAGGGCCCCAATGCACTCATCTCAAACAATGGGTTTTATACATACATTGATGTCATAACCTTATACATTGGCGGTATACCGTTCGTGTTGCAAATACCGGAGGGACTGGTTGCCGGGATGAGTTGGAATACCGGACCAAGCGGACGGTACAGTGTGCTGCTTAAGGTTACTGATACAAACGGTTTTTCATACTATGACATTCAGCGTGTGTGGGTTGATAATGAACTCCCTACTGCAGCTATTTATAATATTGGCAGTCTTCCACCATGCTCTGACCTTTATACCAAGACATGGGTTGACCCAGGAAAAACAATATCAAAATTCAAAGTGTTGGATATTAACGGAATGGCTTTTGACCCTTTGATTATTGGTACTGACCTGAACAATCCAAGTGATAATTTCAACTTTTATCAACTCACCATAAAGAAGCAGGGGCTGGCGGGGCCTGAAGTGATACATACTTCGAATGTTACCGTTCCGGGAAGAGCATTGCCGGGAACCAACCTGTTCACGTTCGATCTCAGCTGGTTGGAAACAAATGCGCATGTTCCCGGGGTTCCTGACAACAAGCTCCTTCCGGACGAAACCTGTGCCTACATATTTTCACTTTGGGTACAGGATAAAACAGCGTTAAATAATGCCACTGATGTGCATCATACACATTTTGACTTCCCTGTGAAGATTATCAATAGTGTTGAACCTTAGTTGATTGTACCTCTGTACGGGGCTGTCTGCAGAGTGTTTTTCTTAATGGCAAACCATTCAGGTGAACACTTTGCAGATGGTTCCGAACCAGGGGATAAAGAATCAGATTTCTTCCTCGTCGTACCAGCTGGCATACATCGTATAATTCTTTGATATCCGGTTCACCTGTCCTTCCAGCAATGCCTGGTCGATGTCTTTTATTTTGCGTGCCGGAAGGCCTGCCCAGACCGTGCCCGACTCAACGACCGTACCTTCGGTGACCAAAGCTCCGGCTCCGACAATTGAGTTGCTGTGGATTACTGCGCCGTCCATCACAATGGCACCCATGCCGATCAGCACATTGTCGTGAATGGTACATCCGTGGATGATGGCTTTGTGGGCGATTGAGACATTATTGCCAATAGAAACCGGAGCTTTCTGGTATGTACAATGGATAATGGCACCGTCCTGGATATTCACATTGTCGCCGATGCGGATGGTATGCACATCTCCCCGCACCACAGCATTGAACCAAACACTGCAGTTGTCACCCATTACCACATCGCCTGTTATGGTGGCATTGTCGGCCAGGAAGCAGTTGCTTCCCATTTTAGGCCGGATCCCTTTTACAGATTTGATGAGTGCCATTTGTTTCGGTTAGGTTGTTAACTTAAATTTTCCACCCTGTCAGGGTCTCCCACCCCGTCAGGGTCTCCCACCCTGTCAGGGTCTCCCACCCTGTCAGGGTCTCCCACCCTGTCAGGGTCTCCCACCCCGTCAGGGTCCATTAGGGTCCATTATCTGGGACTTGTACGTTGATAATCAAGTGAATAGTGGAGGCCCCTGCTTTCATGCCTGCGTCGGGCTGCCTTGATAATCAGGTAGCCGATGTTGATGAGATTGCGCAGTTCACATAATTTAGGGGTCAGTATCGACTTGTTGTAAAGATCTTCGGATTCGCGGTACAGAAGTTCCAGGCGATCGAATGCACGCTGAAGCCGGAGATTTGACCGGACAATACCGACATAGCTGCTCATGATCGCCTGCAGTTCTTTGAGTGACTGCGTAATCAAAACCATCTCTTCATTTAATACCATGCCCTCTGCATTCCAGTCAGGAATATCATGGCAGTGTGCGATGGTTTTAACATTCCGGATGGCCTCTTCACTTGCCCGGTGAGAAAAGACAAGCGATTCAAGCAACGAGTTGGATGCAAGGCGATTTGCTCCATGAAGCCCGGTTGATGAACATTCACCAGAAGCATAAAGGTTTACGATAGAACTGCGTCCGCATTCATCTACTTTGATGCCGCCACAGGTATAATGAGCAGCCGGAACTACCGGGATCATGTCCTTGCTGATATCTATTCCGGCAGAAAGGCATTTTGCATATATTGTCGGGAAATGGTGGATCAGCTCATTTTTCTGCAGATGCCTGCAGTCGAGGTAGAGGTAATCATCACCACTTAATTTTAATTCATTGTCGATGGCACGGGCAACAATATCGCGTGGTGCCAGTGACAGCCTGGAATCGTATTTATGCATAAACTCCTTGCCGTCGCGGGTTTTAAGTACAGCGCCAAAACCACGCATGGCTTCTGTGATCAGAAAGGCAGGTTTTTCATCCGGATCGTAGAGTGCAGTTGGATGGAACTGAATGAATTCCATGTTTTCAACTGCTCCTTTCGCCCGGTAAACCATCGCAATGCCATCACCGGTTGAGATCAGCGGATTCGTGGTGTTGTTGTAAACATTCCCGGTGCCGCCCGTAGCAATAAGTGTGATTTTCGACAATATGGTATCGACCAGCCGTGTCCGGGGATTCATGACAAAGGCCCCAAAGCAGGTGATTCCTGCAGTCCGGCTGTTCACTTCCAACCCAAGATGATGCTGGGTAATAATGTCGATGGTGAAGTGATTCTCCAGAATCTCGATGTTCGGATGCTGCTTGACCTGCTCCAGCAATTTGTTTTCGATTTCCCGCCCGGTACTGTCCTTGTGATGCAGCACGCGGTATTCGGAGTGTCCTCCCTCCTTGGCGAGATCGTAGCGTCCTGTATTGGTTTTATCGAATTTGATACCCCATTTTACAAGCTCTTTGATTCGTTCAGTCGATTCACTGATGGTAAACCTGACAACATCTTCCTTACACAATCCGTCACCTGCAATGATGGTATCCTGGATGTGTTTTTCAAAGGAATCGGGTGTGTACATCACAGCGGCAATACCTCCCTGTGCCCAGGTGGTGGCGGTGTCGTCCATCCTCGACTTGGTGACGATACACACTTTGCCATGCTTTGCCACCTTGATGGCAAAGGTAAGGCCGGCAATTCCGGATCCGATGACCAGGAAATCTACGTTTTTTCTCATGAAACTTCTTTACAGATCAAGCAGTAATTTAATGGGATCCAGTCCTTCTGTCAGCATTTTTGCAGGATCTTCAACCAGCTCTTTTACCTTTACCAGGAAGCTGACCGATTCCCGGCCATCGATCACCCGGTGGTCGTAGGAGAGGGCAACATACATCATGGGGGCGATCACAACCTGCCCGTTGACAGCAATGGGGCGCTCCTGGATTTTATGCATCCCGAGGATGGCACTTTGCGGCGGATTCAGAATTGGTGTCGACATCATGGATCCGAATACCCCGCCATTGGTAATGGTAAATGTGCCCCCCTTCATGTCGTCAATGGAAATTTTGTTATCGCGGGCCTTTCCGGCCAGCTCCTTTATTTTTAACTCAATCTCTGCAATGCTCATCATTTCCGCATTGCGTAACACAGGTACGACGAGTCCTTTCGGGGCACTTACGGCAATGCCAATGTCAACATACCGCGGAGTAATAAGGTCTTCACCATCAAGCATTGAGTTCACCTGGGGGAACTCCTTTAAGGCGATGGTTACCGCTTTTGTAAAAATGGACATCAATCCGACACCAACCCCATAGCGCTCTTTAAAGGACTCACTGTATTTTTTCCTGATTTCCAGGGCTGCCTCCATGTTGACTTCGTTGAATGTTGTCAGCATGGCCGTTTGATTTTTAACCGAAACGAGCCGCTCTGCGAGCTTCAACCTGAGGGTGGTCATTTTTTTACGGTCAGCCTCCCTTGTTCCGGTAAATGAGATTGCCGACATTGTCTCTTTTTTAAGACTGATGAACAATTCGATATCCTTGCGTGTGATCTTTTTCCCCGGGAAAGCGTTTGCCAGGTCTCCGGTGTTTACATGTTTTTCTTCGATGATCCTTTTGGCAAGAGGAGAGGCATGAAATGTAACAGACTGACCGGCGGACGGGGGGAGAGGCGGACTGATCACTGATTGTGAAGGCGTATTTTGAACCGGGGCAGGTAAAGCATCTCCCGATTTTTGACTTTTGCTCTTTGACTTTGCATTTTGCATTTCCGATACTTCGATGGTCGCAATCACCCCTCCAACCGCCACAGTCTCACCTTCCTTCGCAAGGATCCTTATCACGCCATCTTCAGGGGTTGTTACCGGGAACGATGCTTTGTCGGAGTCAATTTCCACGATTTCCTGGTCTTTCTCAACCAGCTCCCCATCGGCAACCAGCCATTTTGCAAGTTGAACCTGGGTGATGGATTCACCCGGACTGGGTACTTTTATCTCAATTGCCATGAACTATTTTTGTTTGCAAAATTACATCGAATGTGTGAATAACCCAACATCATACAATCTGGAACTCATGCTCGGCACAATGAAGCCTGCATGACCCGTTGGCATGCTCGCAGGTGCATCTTCCCAGGGCCTTCTCAACAATCAGTTTCTGCTGAATTTTGTGCAGCCTTGACGAACCTGTTGCCGGGCTTCCGCTGGCCGGACGGGCGGTATGGTGTAATACGGGTGCGACGGCAGGTGATTCGAAGACAAGATTCTGTAAAATAAATTGCCATGGACCCATATTAACCGGTTCCTCCTGCACCCATTCAAAGTGCAGTGCCAGCGGATACCTTGCAAACACTTCCTGCAATTGCTTCACGGGCAGCGGATAAAGTTGTTCCAGTCTGATAATTGCAACATCGTCTCTTTGCTGCTTCTCCTTTTCTTCAAGGATGTCATAATAAACTTTGCCCGAACAAATTACAACCCGTTTGACCTTCACGGGATCTGCAGAAGCATCATCAATGACCTCCCTGAATCCGCCGTTTGTGAACTCTTCGATCGGGGAAACACAACGCGGGTGGCGAAGCAGACTTTTTGGCGTAAAAACCACCAGCGGTTTGCGGAAAGTCCAGTAGAGCTGCCGCCGTAAAACATGGAAAAAGTTTGCAGGGGTTGTGCAGTTTACAATCTGCATGTTGTGATGTCCGCATAATGAGAGAAACCGTTCGATCCGTGCAGAGGAGTGTTCCGGACCCTGGCCTTCATACCCGTGCGGCAACAGAAGCACCGTGCCATTCATCACTTTCCATTTATCTTCTGCACTGCTGATATACTGGTCGATGACAATTTGCGCACCATTGTTAAAATCGCCAAACTGGGCCTCCCAGATTGTTAATCCATCCGGGGTTGCAAAGCTATAACCGTATTCAAAACCAAGAACACCATACTCAGACAAAGGGGAATTGTAAATACTCAGCTTGCCCTGTTCCGGTGAAATATGCTCCAGCGGGATGAATTTTTCTTCTGAATCCTCTACGGTAAGCACGGCATGCCGGTGACTGAATGTGCCTCTCTGGCAATCCTGGCCACTCAGGCGTACCGGGTGCTTTTCTGACAGGAGTGATCCGTAGGCGATCAATTCACCCATCGCCCAGTCGAGTTTGCCGGCTTTGAGCATGGCTTTCCGGTCGTCCTGCATCTTGACGATCTTGCGGAAAAATGTTTTACCTTCCGGTAATGCCGTTAGTCTGCTGCCGATTTCATAAAAAGTTGATTCAGAGATTGCTGTAACCGGGGAATGGTGGAAGTCGGCCGGAATGGCTTTTCGCAGGTTTTCCCATTGCTTTCCCATGAAAGGGGTGATGTCTCCTTTGATGATCGTTTTTGCAGACTCAAAGCCATGTTCCAGCGTTTCCCGGATGTCAGATTTAATTTGTGGAACATCGATGGATGACAGTGTGTTTTCATCCTCAAGTTTTTTCAGGTATATCTCCAGGGGGTCGGGATGCTGTTCAATAATTTTATAAAGGATGGGTTGGGTAAAGCGGGGTTCATCGCTCTCGTTATGTCCGTATTTCCTGTATCCAAGGAGGTCGATGAAGATGTCTTTATGAAACTGTGCGCGGAATTCCATGGCCAGCCTGACGGTGTAGACAACGGCTTCCACATCATCTGCATTGACATGAAATACAGGCGATTGAATGGTCTTGGCCACGTCTGTACAATATACGCTTGACCGGCCGTCAAGGTAGTTTGTTGTAAACCCGATCTGGTTGTTGACGACCAGGTGGATGGTGCCACCGGTTTTGTACCCGTCAAGATCGGCCATCTGGATCAGTTCATAAATTATTCCCTGTCCTGAAACAGATGCATCCCCATGGATGAGGATGGCTGCAACTTTCCCGTTGTCGCCACCATAAACATGATCGATTTTGGCCCGGGCAATGCCTTCCACAACAGGATCCACTGTTTCGAGATGTGAGGGATTGGGTGCCAGGGTGAGGTGAATGTTACTGCCATCACCGGCAGCAACATCGCTTGAATATCCAAGGTGGTACTTCACATCGCCAAGCAGGTCATCATCCTCGTATTCTTTTCCTTCGAATTCTGAGAAAATTTCGGTAAACGGCTTGTGCATGATGTTTCCGAGAACATTCAACCGCCCCCGGTGGGCCATCCCCAGCACAAATTCGGAGATGCCAAGGTCTGCCCCTTTCTGGATCACCGCATCGAGGGCTGGAATGAGAGATTCAACACCTTCAAGAGAGAAGCTTTTCTGCCCGGGAAATTTTTTGTGAATGAATTTTTCAAAAAGAACCCCTTCCGCCAGTTTGCGTAGAATGTTTGCTTTATCACTGATGGAAAAGTCGGGCATGTTAAGGCGCGTCTCCATCTTCGCTTTGAACCACGCTACAATTTCAGGCCGGCGGATATAAAAATATTCCACTCCGACAGACTGGCAGTATGTTTTCTGTAAATGGTCAACAATATCAGAGAGTTTGGCATTCCCAAGGCCCAGTTCCTTCCCGGCCTGAAAAGTTTTATTCAGCTCCCCGTCAGACAGGTCGAAATTTTCAAGACTGAGTGTAGGTGAGTATTTTCTGCGTGTTCTGACCGGGTTGGTGAGGGTGAACAGGTGCCCACGGGCCCGGTATCCATTGATGAGGTTGATTACTTTAAATTCATTCGGAACAATATACGCATTGCCCTGGTCTGCTTTGAAATTGGCCTGACAAAATTCAAAACCTTCAAAAAACTTCTGCCAACTCTCTTCAACAGAGTCCGGATCCTGTTTGTACTGTTCGTACAACCCGTCAATAAACGCGTTGTCCGACTGATTTATATAATTGAATTTATCCATTTCCGGTAATTATCATTTCAGCGTCAAATATACTGATAATTGAATTATTGTTACGATCCCGACGCAGTCATCCATGATAAAATCAGTATTTTTGCAGCGTAAGAAATTGCTATTAAATCCGTTTTTGATCAAAGAAGGCGCAAAGTGCCGCAGAGCTGAATAAATTATTTAACATTAATTCTAGATATCAGAACAATGGAACACATCAGACAATACATCGACGAGCATAAAGACCGGTTTTTACAGGAACTTTTCGGATTGATCCGCATCCCTTCTGTGAGTTCGGTCCCGGAACATAAAGAGGATATGTTAAAAGCCGCAGAATACTGGCGAAAATCCCTCAGGGAGGCAGGTTGCGATCGTATTGAGATTTTTCCTACGGATGGAAATCCGATTGTCTATGGGGAGAAGATCATCGATCCTTCGTTACCGACCGTGCTTGTTTATGGTCATTATGATGTGATGCCTGTGGATCCTGTCGAACTGTGGAAATCAAACCCATTTAAACCCGAGGTGCGTGACGGGAAAATATTTGCACGGGGTGCAGATGATGACAAGGGGCAGTCCTTTATGCATGCCAAAGCTTTTGAGCTGATGGTACGCACCAAAACCCTGCCCTGCAATGTGAAATTCATGATTGAAGGAGAGGAGGAGATCGGGTCGGCAAACATTGCTCCTTTCTGCACGAACCACAAAGATCTGCTGAAATCAGATATCATCCTGGTTTCCGATACGGGGATGATAGCACTGGATACACCTTCCATCACTGTTGGCCTGCGTGGACTTGCCTATATGCAGGTGGAGGTAACCGGGCCCAACATCGATCTGCATTCGGGAATTTTTGGCGGAGCTGTGGCAAACCCGATAAATGCCCTCACCAAAATGATCGCATCTCTCACTGATGACAATGGCCGTATCGCCATCCCGGGATTTTATGAGGATGTAGTTGAAATTACGCGCGAAGAACGCGATGAAATGGCCAAGGCCCCATTCGACGAGGCAGCTTATATGAAAAGCCTGGCACTGGAAGAACTTTATGGCGAAGCGGGTTTCACAACCAAAGAGAGAACCGGTATACGGCCCACACTCGATGTGAACGGAATATGGGGTGGCTATACAGCTGAGGGTACCAAAACGGTTCTTCCTTCAAAAGCCTATGCGAAAATCTCCATGAGGCTTGTTCCGAACCAGGATTATGTCAAAATCGGAAAGCTTTTTGAAGCACATTTTAAAACGTTGGCTCCCAAATACGTTAAGGTAAAGGTAGATGCCCTGCATGGAGGGCAGGCGTATGTTTCACCGATGGACACCATCGGCTATAAGGCTGCCAGCAAGGCTGTTGAGACAGTTCTTGGGAAACGGCCCATTCCGGTACGCAGTGGCGGAAGCATCCCCATCATCACACAGTTTGAAGAGATACTTGGCGTGAAAACAATCCTGATGGGTTTTGGCCTCGAATCGGATGCCATTCATTCGCCGAATGAAAATTACCCGCTCGAAAATTTCTATAAAGGCATTGAGACGATCCCTTATTTTTATAAGTATTTTACGGAGATGTATCAGGGAGAATTGTAAAATACACATTAGTGCTGATGCGTTTAAATTAAGGTATTACAGGATGATGATACCTTAGGCTTTCTAACTGATTTGATATTTTATAAGTAGTTCTTTCAATGACATTTAATCAGGTTAATTCACGAATTATATATATTCTGTTTACCTCTGCGGTTCTCCGTGTCTTCTTCTATGAACCTCCGTGTAATTTTGTTTCACAGAGAACCACAGAGAAACCGCACAGAGAGCCACAGAGAGAAATTTAATGGATCAATGATTTATAATATAATATGACATGCTAACGCATCAGTAGTAAATACAAAATGTAACTGGCAGTTTGCAAAAAGCAAAACGCCTGAGAAACTTGATTCCTATCAGTTTTTAATGAACCTGGCGGAGGTAAGTTCCTTGCTGTTTAAGTTTTGCACCAGGTATAATCCTTTTGGCCATTTAGAAATGTCAAGATCATCAGGAACGATCCCTTCATAAAAGCACTGTCCGCTTTCGTAAATAATTTTTATGCGGGAATTTACGTCGGCAGAGGACGATTGCCTTATTGTAACGTAATCATGACAGGGATTTGGTGAAAATGAGATTCCCAAATCTTTGCCAGCATTTTGAATTCCCACAGTTGAATAACTGAACATGCAGGGAGATGCAAACGTTCCTGCCCTGAACCCGTTATCAATCGCCTGAACACTGAAATAATAGGTTCCGTTGGGAATGCCGGTGAGGAAATAGCTGGTGTCTGTGGTTGTGTTTCCCATCGCCGCAACCAGGCGGGAACCGTCTGAAACTGACGCAAGCGGGGAGAGGATGTCGCTATTGTCTGGCTGCGTGCCAATGCGGATGTTATAGGAAAGTCCGTTTTTGGGCGTTCTGCTGTCGCCGGCGCTGCCCCAGTGCAGAATGGCTTTGTCGCTTTGCAGGGTGACCGTCAGGCTGCCCGGGGTGGTGGGAGGTGTGTTGGAACTAACGTAAGAGGTGTCACCCAGGTTGTTGAGGTAAAGCGTGGTTTTCGGAACATCGAAGGCATCCATTCCGGTAAGCAGGAGGTCACTGTATCCGTCGTTGTTATAGTCGCCCCAGCTTACTGCCCCCAATTTGTAGCCGGGTATCAACGTGCTGACCGTGTTAAATACAAAGGACCCGGTGTTTTTCAGGAGCAGGGTGGCAGGCGGACCTCCGCAACCGGGGATTGTCCCGATGAGCGCTACGTCAATCAGTCCGTCGGCATTATAATCAGCCAGGTCAAAAAATGGGTTCAGCAGGCTGGCTTCAGGATATTCGAACTTTGTGAACTGGCCATTGCCGTCATTGCGGTAGAAAATGAAATGGCCGTCAACATACAGGTCTGTCCCGGCAATAACCAGGTCCTGGTCGCCATCGTTGTCAAGATCTGCCCATTTGGCCTGACCGCCGTATAATCCGGCAAATGGTTCGGGAGTAATTGTCACTTCTGTAAACACGCCATGATTATTCTGATAGAGTTTTGAAATGATGCCTCCACCGGTATTTCCTGATATGAATACATCCGACTGACCGTCGTTGTTATAATCCACCCAGCTGCAAACAGCCGCTTCCAGGTTGGGCAGACCGGCATGAATACTGTCAAAAATCCCGGTGCCATCATTCTGATAGATGCGAACCATGGAACTTCCTGCCAGGAGCACATCAAGGCTTCCGTCGTTGTTCACATCGCCGAAGGTCGCCTGCCCGTCCATGACCCCGGGAAAAGGAACCCCGAAAAACGCGAATGACCCGCCAACGTTGAGCATGACCCATGTATAGGGTACACCAGTCATGTCGATGCCGGTGGCCAGGAGGTCGAGGTCGCCATCGTGGTTTATATCACCCCATTCCACGGATCCATAATGAAGGTCAAAGCCTGTAGCGGCTTCTGTGAATGTTCCGTTGTCATTCCGCAGGATTTTGGTTACAGGATTGTTCCCCTCTGCCCCTGTCAGGGCAAGATCCAGGTCTCCGTCGTGATCGAAATCACCCCAGGCAGAGGCACTGTAAGCCAGCTGGGGCAGGGAGCTGTTTGAGGGTGAAAATGGAAGTTGCTGGGCGAATGATGAGAACCGGAATACCAGGAGGAAAAGGAGAGATATGGTAAACGATTTCATATCAGCTATTTTTGTTGTTTGGCAAAAGCCGCGGTGCCTGTATCAAGGAATTTTATAAACTTATCAATATCCAGATCATAAGCACGGGGAGACGAAAGCAGGTTACCGCTGGTGTCGAGCAAAACATAATATGGCTGTGAATTGACATTGAACCTTGTAATTTGCAGATCTGCAAATATTTTCCCGATCGTCTTCTTCACTTTTTTGTCGTAGGCAGATGTTATCCATTCATTTTCAGGCAATTCTGTCTTATCATCAACATAAAGCGCGGTCACGATATAGTTTTCCCTCATCCGCTTCAACACATTCGGGTCAGACCAGACATTGGCTTCCATTTCACGGCAGTTTACACATCCATGGCCTGTAAAATCGATAAAGATGGGTTTGTTTTGTTTTTTAGCACAAGCCAGCGCCTGTTTGTAATCAAAATATCCCTCCAGGCCGTGCGGAAGCTTCAGGAAATCGCCATATTTTGGTGTTTCGCATAAGGTTGAAGCAGGTTGAGAACCTCCGCCGGAGGCATTAATTGACCCAACCTCTTTCTGAACAATGGTATTGATGTCAAAATCCTGGTATGTGGCCGGAGGCAGGTATCCTGACAGTGCCTTGAGCGGGGCTCCCCACATTCCGGGGACCATATACACGACGAAACTGAAAACGATGATGGCCATGATGATCCTGGGCACACTTACATAGGGCAGGTCGGAATCATGGTTGAATTTCAATTTTCCGATCAGGTACATCCCCATCAGGAAAAATATGACAATCCAGAAGGCAAGGTAAACTTCCCGGTCGAGGATGTGCCAGTGATATGTCTGATCTGCAATACTCAGAAACTTCAGTCCAAGCGCCAGTTCCAGGAATCCGAGAATGACCTTCACTGAATTCAGCCAGCCTCCCGACTTGGGGAGCCCGTGGAGCCATGAAGGGAAGAAGGCAAACAGTCCGAATGGCAATGCAAAGGCAAGGGAAAAGCCAAGCATCCCGATGATCGGCATCACCAGTGCACCGCCGGCTGATTTTACCAGGATGGCGCCCACAATCGGGCCGGTACATGAAAATGAGACCAGCACGAGGGTGAAGGCCATGAAAAATGCACCGGAATAACCCCCTTTGTCAGCCTGTTTATCGGCTTTATTTACAATCCAGCTGGGAAGGGTAATCTCGAACATCCCGAGAAACGATGCGGCAAACACCATGAAAATCAGAAAGAAAAATACGTTTGGAATCCAGTGTGTGCTGAGGAAATTGGCGAAATTGGCCCCAAGGGTTACAGCCACCAGTGTCCCGATAACAGTATAAATAAAAACAATCGACAATCCGTAAACAAGCGCTTCAAGCCTGGCTTTACGCTTGCTCGTGGTGTCGTGCATGAAAAAGGTCACCGTCATCGGGATCATCGGGAATACACATGGGGTGATAATGGCTGCCAGACCGGCGATAAATGAAAGGAGGAAAAACCAGAGCAGTGATTGGTCTGCAGCCTTGTCGGCATCGGTTTTACCAAGATTCGCCTGCTCGATTTTTTTTGCTCCGGAATCGGCTTTAGCGATTGCCGCCTCTGCTTTTTTTGATGAATCAGCCTTTGCTGTGTCGGGAGTGGCAGCCGGAGTTGCAGTAACGGCCTCTGTTGAAGCATTTGGATTGCCTTTCACATTAAATTCAAACTCCACGTCAGTCGGTGGCAGGCATTGCTTGTCGTCGCAGCACATAAAGTTTAATACACCCTTTACAACAAAGTCTTTCTTGTTTAAAACTTTGATTTTTTGTTTAAAAACCGATTTATCGGCAAAAAATTTAAGAACCATGTTGAACTGGGCGTCGTTCTCCAGTATGGGCTTTTGCTCCAGAACTTTACCATCCAGCTGATAGCTCTTGCTCTTTGTGAAGGAGAAGGTTGTTGGAATGGGGCCCTTCGGTGGAATATCCTGGGAATAGAGATGCCAGCCCCTGTCAATTTTTGCGATCAACAGCAATGTTGCTTCCTCAGGTTTCGACTGTTCAACTTTGAATGTCCAGGTTATTGGTTCGAGTATCTGAGAGAAGGAAATTACAGGGAAAATCACCAGTAAGAAGAGGCTGTTCAGAATCTTTTTCATCTGCACGAGATTTGGAATTGCAAAATTAGAGAAAATTGTTGCACCACCCTAACATACATTGAAAAACGTAATATGTGAGGTTGAAGGTTTTATGACAGCAGACCATTATTATGATGAATGAAAAGCGTATTTTTGTGCCAAAATAATCAACAAACATGAACATTCAATACATTGGTGAACATCTTTTCCCCGGGGAAATGGGGAAATTCTTTGTCTGGCTTGGGTTTGGAACAGCGATTCTGGCTACTGTATTCTATCTGCTTGCATTCTACAGGAAAGACAACCGCAAAATCTGGCAGGTGGCTGCACGCGGATTATATATTGTGCACGCATTGTCGATCGTAGCAGTTGCCGCAGTACTCTATTATATCATTTTCAATCATTATTTTGAATATTCGTATGTCTGGCAATATTCTTCAAAAGAATTGCCAATGAAGTATATTGTCTCCTGTTTCTGGGCAGGGCAGGAGGGAAGTTTCCTGGTTTGGGCCCTCTGGCAGGCGCTGATCGGGCTTGTTTTATTGTGGCTGGCGCGTAAGTGGGAATCGGCCGTGATGCTCATCTTCTCACTGTCTCAGGTGTTTGTCACGTCCATGCTTCTGGGTGTGACTTTTTTAGGAGTAAAAATCGGCGCCACTCCTTTTGAACTATTGAGAAGCACTGTAGAGACCCTGGAAGGAACCGTCTTTGCAATGCCCAACTATCTCAGCCAGATTACTGATGGCAACGGACTGAACCCATTGCTGGAAAACATCTGGATGACGATCCATCCACCAATTCTGTTCCTGGGATATGCACTGTCGCTCGTTCCGTTCAGCTATGCCATCGCATCATTCATGAAGCGTGATTACCATACCTGGATCGGAAGGGCACTGCCCTGGGCCCTTTTTGCCTTGCTGATGCTCGGCGCCGGAATCCTCCTGGGTGGCGCCTGGGCTTATGTTTCGCTCACATTCGGCGGTTTCTGGTCGTGGGACCCTGTTGAGAACTCATCGCTTGTGCCATGGATGACCCTTGTTGCCGGGCTCCATTTTATGCTGATCGCCAGGAGGCAGAATTTTGCCCTGCTTGCAGCCTACATTTTAATGACCCTGTCGTATGTGCTGGTTTTATACGCCAGTTTCCTCACCCGGAGCGGAGTGCTGGCCGATACCTCGGCACACTCATTCGGTGACAACGGAATGACGCTCCAATTGCTGGTGTACCTGCTTGTGTTCCTTGTGATCATGGTGGTTGCCATCGTCTTTAATTTCCGCAAGTTTCATTCGCCCAAGGAGGATATCATCCTTTCACGGGAATTCTGGATGTTTATTGGCGCCATCATCCTCGTTTTGGCTGCCTTCCAGATAGTTTTCACCACCTCGATCCCGGTGTTTAACAGCCTGTTTCATACCGACATTGCACCACCGGTTGACAGGGTCGGATTTTACAATCGCTGGCAGATGCCTTATGCCCTCCTTATCGCCGGGTTTATCGCTTTCAGCCAGTTTTTATCCTATAGTTCCAATGATCCGGGACAATTTCTGAAGAAATTGCTCTATCCGCTGGTAACAGCCATTGTGTTGTGTATCCCGATGGTTGTCACAGGAATGGTGACACAGCTGAACCACATCCTGGTGATCGTTTTTACCTTGTTCGCCTTGCTGTCATCGATTTACAATATGTTATTCCAGGTTACAAAACCGCGGAACATCGGGGCCATCATCACACATATCGGGTTTGTGATATTTGTAATGGGATGTGTCCTCACCTTCTCCAACTCAAAAGTCATTTCGACCAATACCTCTGAATTCGACCTGGGGGATCAGCAGGCCAATGCTGAAAACCTGGTGCTGATGCGGAATGATACCCTGTACATGAATGGGTTTTATGTCTCATATGTGAATAGTAAACCTGAAGGGAATACAACAGTTTACCGTGTTGATTTTCTGACGAAACAGAACAAAACGTACAAACTCGAATTCTCGCTGAATCCGTCCGTCAATGTTCACCCGAGGATGGGCGCTGTTTATAACCCCGATACCCGCCATTTCCTGGGACGCGATTATTATACCTATATCGCCAACGTATCGAAAGAACCGGATTACATCGTGATCAAAGCAATCATGAACCCGTATATCAACATTTTGTGGCTTGGATCGGTCGTCATCACCGTGGGCTTTGCCATCGCTTTTACCAGGAGAGCACGTAAACGATGGCTGGGGAACTCCTGAAACGGCAGGTTTAGGTCTCCTTTGCTTTATCCTCCAGCATCGGAACGAACCTGAATGCACCATACTCCTTTTTCGTGTAGGTGTTATCTGAATTTTTGGTGATGGTGGTCATGGTCTGAACATCATTGGCGCCCACCGGAATCACCAGGATACCTCCGGGCTTAAGTTGTTCAAGCAGGGCATCCGGCACATATGGGGCTGCCGCAGTTACAATCATTTTGTCAAAAGGCGCAAAGGCGGGGAGACCTTTGTAACCATCTCCGAAGAAAGTTTTAATGGTCGGGTATCCAACAACATGCAAAAACTTACTCGTTTTGTCGAACAGTGTTTTCTGACGCTCAATGGAGAAGACTTTTGCCCCAAGCTCGGCAAGGATACATGCCTGGTAGCCTGACCCAGTCCCGATTTCCAACACCTTGTCATTTTTTTTTATCTGCAGCAGCTCTGATTGAAAAGCCACCGTAAAAGGCTGGGAAATGGTTTGACCTGCTCCGATCGGGAAAGGCTTGTCTTCATAAGCATATTCAAGGAATGAAGAATCGAAGAAGAAATGGCGCGGCACTTTTTCCAGGGCGTTCAAAACCTGCTGATCGGCAATTCCTTTTTGCCGGATATTTTGTACCAGTAACTTCCTCAGTCCCTGATGTCGATAGGAGTCAACTGGCTTTGAGATTGTCATGCGTTTTGGCAGTTAAATTTTTCACGAAAATACTAAATTCAGACAGGGTAAAAACTTACCTTTGCAAAAAAAAATAAAATGCTGAAAATTGGAGTGCTGGGAGCCGGCCATCTTGGTAAGATTCACCTAAAGTGTATCAAGGAAATTCCTGAATTTGACCTGATTGGGTTTTATGATCCTGATGAAGCCAATGCTGACAAGATTGAGCAGGAATTTGGTGTTAAGAAATGGGGATCCCTGGATGATCTGATTGATGCCGTTGATGTGGTCGATATTGTTACCCCTACTATTTCTCATTTCGAATGTGCGGCCAAAGCGTTGAAAAAGTGCCGCCATGTCTTTATTGAGAAACCCATCGTTACCACACTGGATGAAGCCCGTGAACTGATCAAGATCGCAAGAGAGGCCAATGTGAAAGTTCAGGTAGGCCATGTTGAACGGTTTAATCCGGCCTTTCTTGCTGCAGAGGCGACATTCGACCGTCCCATGTTTATTGAAAGTCATCGTCTTGCCCAGTTCAATCCGCGGGGTACCGATGTTCCTGTTATCCTTGATCTGATGATTCACGATATCGACATTGTGCTTAGCGTCGTAAAAAGCAATATTAAAAAGATCAGTGCCAGCGGAGTCGCAGTGGTGAGTGATACACCTGATATTGCCAACGCACGAATTGAATTTGACAACGGATGTGTCGCAAATCTGACAGCCAGCCGCATCTCCCTGAAAAACATGCGTAAATCCAGGTTTTTTCAGCGCGATGCCTACATCTCAATTGATTTTTTGAAGAAGGAGCTGGAAGTGGTTAAGATCAATGATGTGAATAACGACTCACCCCCCATGGGATTTATCCTTGAACTGGGGCCCGGCCGGGGAACAAAGCAGATTGTTTTTGATAAACCCGAGATCAAGCCGTTAAACGCGATCAAGGCGGAACTTGAGAGCTTTAATGCTGCCATCACCAACAACACAATTCCAATGGTGACGATCAACGACGGATACAGCGCCCTGGAAGTTGCCTATAAAATCATTGAGAAAATCAATCTGAACGCTGCGAACATGGCGTGATCCGTATTATCTGCAACTGTTCATTACTTTTGTTCAATGATGAACAATATCGTGAAAAACCGTCCGTTATCCTTTACAGGAATCACTGATTCACCCACTATGACGATATGATTTACAGGAAACAATTTGGTTATTTCTGCGCTTTATGTCTCCTGTTGATAACAGTGTCCTCATGTGAAAAATATGCCGGGGATCAAACAATTCCAGCCTATCTGAGCATTGACTCGATCTATATCACCACCAATTTTAATTCCGAAGGTACCGCATCCCAGCGTATTACCGATGCATGGGTTTATGTGGATGATGATTTTTTAGGGGCTTTTGAACTTCCTGCATTACTTCCGGTATTGAAATCAGGGAAACATCAGGTTAAGATATATCCCGGCATCAAGAAGAATGGCATTGCAACGACGAGGACCGTCTACGAGTTCTACAATCCTGTTTTGAGGGAGGTTATTTTTGCCCAGGACAGCACAACAAGAGCAGGTGTTATAAAGACAACCTATGGATCAAAGGCACTCTTTGTCTGGAAGGAGGATTTCGAGGACGCAGTAAATGTTTCTCTCGATACAACAAGTGGCAGCATTGCTGATCTCCGTGACACACTGACCGGTTCGCCGGCACCTTTTGAGGGAGAACGCTCAGGATTGGTCATCCTGGATGAAAAGCATGATTATTTTGAATGTCAGACCCGGTCGGAATATCCCATCCCATATGCTCCTGTGTACCTGGAGATGAATTTTAATTCAACCAATGCAATTGTGGTTGGTGTTTTCAGCTATGGGAATGCCATTCTGTACCAAACTCCTATAATAACCCTGAACCCGACAAAAGGTCAATGGAAAAAAATATACATCGACCTGACCACAACCCTGAATGCCTATCAGGGCATGACCCACTACCGTGTCTATCTGAGGGCAATGAAAGATTCGGGGTTAACACAATCAACAATTCTCCTCGATAATTTTAAAATATTGTCGAGGCAGTCGAAGTGAAAGATGGCCAACGAAATCAGAATTACTGAATTATGAACAAACGATTACAGGTTATAAAATATGTCGCTGCCGATTTTTTTACGGCATTTTTGGCCTGGACCTTGTTCTTTGTGTATCGGAAATATGTGGTAGACCACCAGGTTTTCAGTCATCCGGAGGATATCATCAATGATAAAAAACTCTATTACGGAATTACCCTTATCCCGTTTTTCTGGCTGATTCTCTACACCCTGATCGGTACCTACCGGAAAATATACCGTAAAGCCAGGCTTCGGGAGTTTGCCCAAACAATTCTGATCACCTTTATTGGAGTCACCATCCTCTTTTTTACCCTGATTCTTGATGACATCATCATCAACCAGCAAACCTACATTGAATTCTTCTTTATCCTGTTTACACTTCACCTGTTTTTTACAGGTTCATTCAGGTTTTTCCTGACCTCAAGGGCGGCCAATAAAATTCATCATAAACTCATCGGGTTCAACACCATTATTATCGGAAGCAATGGAAATGCAGTCTCTATTTATGAAGAGATTGAGAACCAGGAAAAATCATCCGGCAACAGGTTTATCGGGTTTATCAATGTAGAGGGATACAGCAAGTATAAGCTGTCGGAGTCTATTCCACACCTTGGCGGCCTGCAGGACCTGAACAGACTTGTAAAAGAGTTGAATGTTGAAGAGGTCATCATTGCCATTGAACACTCTGAGAACCACACTATCGAAAATATCATCACACAACTTGAAGACACAGATGTGGTGATAAAAATCATTCCGGCCATGCAGGACATACTCATGGGGTCTGTCAAAACAACTTCCATTTTTCACGCGCCACTCATTCAGATTTACCCCGACCTGATGCCTGACTGGCAGATGTCGCTGAAACGGATACTTGACCTGGTGATCTCAATTATTTGCCTGATTTTACTATCACCGGCGATGATCATCACCGCCATCATCATCAAGGTCACCTCGCCCGGCCCTGTCTTCTTTTCGCAGGAGCGGATCGGGATCAAAGGAAGGCCTTTCAAAATGCATAAGTTCCGTACCATGTACAAGGATGCGGAAGTCACAGGACCTCAGTTATCTTCGAAAAATGATCCACGGATCACCCGGTTCGGGAAATTTCTCAGGCAATTCAGGGTTGATGAGATCCCCCAGTTTTATACCGTATTAAAAGGAGATATGAGCCTTGTAGGGCCAAGGCCGGAACGCCAGTATTACATCGATCTGATCATTCAGCGGGCACCGCATTACAGGCTGCTTCATAAGGTAAAACCCGGTATTACTTCCTGGGGACAGGTGAAATACGGCTATGCCGAAAACCTGGATCAGATGGTGGAGCGACTGAAATTTGACATCCTCTATATCGAAAATATGTCGCTGGCGATGGATTTTAAGATTTTAATCTACACCATCCTGATTATCATTCAGGGCCGGGGGAAATAACAGCTTTTCCAGGCTTTGCATGATCACCGTTGCCTTTCCCTGAAGGAAAATGTCTGTAATATGCTCTGTGTAATTTGATGGCTCAGGGTTGATTTCTATGATGGTTGCCCCATATTCTTTTGCAATCAACGGTATCTGGTTGGCAGGCATCACCTCCCCCGTGGTCCCGATGATGAGGAACGCTTCAGAAAGCGACGCCACCCGGTAAGCTTCTCCCAGTGGCTGCTGCGGAATGGCCTCGCCGAAAAAGACGAAATCAGGCTTCAGCACCCCGCCGCATTCCCTGCAGGTGGGTGGAAGATTTTCAAGGCTGATATCCAGGGAATGGTAAACCCGGTCGCACTGCAGGCACCTGATTCTTTTCGAATTTCCATGAAACTCTGATACCATTAATAAACCTGCTTCCTGGTGCAGGTTGTCAATGTTTTGGGTGATGGTGCTCCCAAGCATCCCCTCTTCTTCCATCCTTGCAAGTACCAGGTGAGCGTGGTTGGGCTTTGCAGCACCTATGAAATCATAAAAGATCTCCCTGATTACCTTCCAGGATTCAACAGGATTACTTAGAAAATATTGCAAGTCAAGCACTTTGGGGTCATACTTTTCCCACAATCCATCCTGGCCCCGGAAAGAAGGGATTCCGCTTTCGACAGAAATCCCTGCTCCCGTGAACGCCGTTGTAAACCGTGACCGTTTCAGGATCTGAGCAGCTTCCTCAAGCCTATCAGTCATATTTTCAAATATTTGCGAAAACCAGCGGGAAATTTTTACTTAAGCCAGCGATCAAGCCAGTTATAGAATGTCCGCTGCCATAAAATCCCGTTCTGTGGTTTCAATACCCAGTGGTTTTCATCCGGGAAGTAGAGAAATTCGGCAGGGATCCCTCTTAAAATGGCTGCATTGAATGCCTGCTGACCCTGCGTAGCCACAATCCTGTAATCGAGTTCTCCATGAATGCAGAGAATCGGCGTGTCCCAGTTTTGTACAAACCGATGGGGTGAATTGGCAAATGAGCGTTGGGCAACCTTATTGTTTTTATCCCAGAATGGTCCGCCCAGGTCCCAGTTGACAAACCACATCTCTTCAGTTTCAAGATACTGGGCTTCCAGGTTAAACATGCCGTCGTGTGCAATAAATGCCTTGAATCGCTTGTTGTGATTGCCGGCAAGCCAGTACACGGAGAATCCGCCATAGCTGGCACCAATGCAACCCAGTTTATCCTTGTTTACATAAGGTTCTTTGGTGAGGGCATCGATGGCGCTTAAATAATCTTTCATGTTCTGGCCGCCATAATCACCGCTGATCTGCTCGTTCCAGGCTTGTCCGAAACCCGGAAGTCCCCGGCGGTTAGGCGCTACAATGATATAACCGTTGGCAGCCATCATCTGGAAATTCCAGCGGTATGACCAGAATTGACTTACGGTACTTTGCGGTCCGCCTTCACAATACAGGAGCGTTGGATACTTTTTAGTGGAATCAAAATGCGGCGGATAGATAATCCATGTGTGCATGTCTTTATTGTCGGTGGTCTTGATCCAGCGCTGGGCAATGGGGGCCATGGTAAGTTTATCCAGCACCTCCTTGTTGGTGGTGGTGATTGGGGTGTCTTTCCCCGAAACCGGGTCAACCGAATAAAGTTCAGCTGGCTTCGACATCGACACCCGTGAAGCAACCAGCTTATCTCCTGCAGGGATCACACCGGTATAGTTGTGAATGCCTGCGGTGATTTTGGTGATTTTTCCATCAGGCAAATCCAACCGGTAAATTTCATCAGTTGCATGAAAATCGCTGATAAAATAGACAGATTTATTATCATCTGACCATGCCAGGCCTTCCGCATTCTGATCAAAGTCTTTGGTGAAGTCAATTTTTGTTTTTGAATCTGTGTCATATACAAACAGCCGGTTTTTATCTGACTCATAACCATCACGTTCCATGCTCTGCCATGCAATCTTTTTGCCATCTCCCGAAAAAACCGGGGCGACATCGTATCCCATCATGCCTTCGCTGATGTTGGTGGTTTTCCCGCCTTCAAGTTCATAAAGATAGATGTCGGAATTCGTCGATTTTGCATATTCAACCCCTTTTTTCTTTCGGCAGGTATAGGCAATCACCTTGCTGTCGGGGCTCCAGTTGATCTGTTCCATGCCGCCAAAAGGCATCAGGGGGCACTCATAAGGCTCGTTCAGCAGGATGTCTGTCCCACTGGTGATTTTTTCAGTGCCCAGGTCAGCAATGAAAACATGGCTGTATGCCTGTACCCAGGTGTCCCAGTGACGGTACATCAGGTCATTGTATATCCTGCCGCTGGCCTTTGGAAGGTCGGTGTAGAGATCCTTGAGTTGTTTATCAGGAACGACATCCGCAGTATAAAGGAGTTTCTTCATGTCCGGGGCATATTTAAACCCATTGATTCCGTTTTCAATGTTGGTTACCTGTTTGCGGGAGGTTCCATCGGGAGACATCTCCCAAACCTGCAAGGACCCGCTTTCAGACGACATGAAAACAATTTTCTTACCATCCGGCGTCCACATAGCCTGGTTTTCGCTGAACTTAGTGGTGGTTATGCGTTTGAAACCCTGTCCGTCTGTTCCAATCGTGTACAATTCGCGGTTTCCTTTATTCTGGGCAATATCGTAATAGGTAACACCGTATAAAATGGTTTTCTTGTCAGGTGATAATTCCGGTTCACTCAACCGGCCGAAACTCCAGAGAACCTCGGGCGTCATCAGGTCACTTTTCAGTTCAAGGGCTGGTTTTTCAATCAGGGGCGCCTCTGCTGCTTTTTTTTCTACAGGTTTGCACGACCAGGACCCGGCAAACAATGCCAGCAGGAGTGCATAGGATAGTTTTTTCATGGTGCTATATTATTTTTGGTAAAAATATGATAATTCCGACAATTACTGCAGCAAATGCAGTTATCAGCACTGCTCCCGCAGACAAATCTTTAATAATTCCAGCCTGTTTGTGATATTGAGGAGATACAAAATCGACCAGTTTTTCAACTGCAGTATTCATCACTTCCATTGCAAGAACAAGGGAAATCATGATCACCAGGATGCACCATTCACCAGGGGTTGCCTGAAAAAACAATCCACCCGCCACAACAAGACATCCTATACACAAATGAATTAATATGTTTCCCCGGCCATTGGTGGCAACAGCAAGCCCGTTCAAGGCAGCTGCAAAACTCCTGAAAAGCTTCTTCGCGCCTTTGCGCCTTTGCGGTGATTCAGGATTAGTCACGAATTTCTTGTTAAATATACCTTCTGACTTTTGTTACATAGGTTAACCATTCATTCCCGAATCTTTCAGCAAGAAAAGCCTCTTCCTTCTTAACTATCCGGTGATGGATATAGATCCCGTATATCATAAATGTAACATTGATGAGATCGGGGAAATAGATACAGGATCCGATGGAGATAATATGTGTTCCCACATACAAGGGATTTCTGCTAAACCTGTAAATTCCGTTGGTTTGCAGTTTTGTCTCCATGTCCGGCAACCCGACAACCAGGGATTTTCCGAGATTAATCAGGGCAAAGGTTACAATTACACAACCGGTATAGAGAAATCCTACAGCAATCCACGAAAATGAGTCCGGTAAAAATAGATATCCCACCTGGGGGTTAATGGCTTTTAAGATGAACAGAACCCATGTTGTGAAAAGTGCAATTTTCCCGGTGTAAAAATATAGCTTTTCTGCACTTGGGGTTCCCAGGAATTTTCCGGGAGAACTCTTTATCCGGAGATACTGGATGATGAGAACCGCCAGGAGAAAAATGAATGCTGTTAAAACCAGGTAACTGTGGAGCGGCATCTTTTTTTTTGTAAATTTAGATAAATTTCTGTTTTCACAGCTTACTCACCCCCATAATTTTCAGTGTGATATTGACTACCTTTGCCACTTATACGATTCAAGCATGTCAACTATCCTTCAGGTTGAAAACCTGGCCCGTTCTTATGGTGAAAAAAATCTGTTTGAAAACATTTCATTCGTTCTGAGCCAGTCTCAAAAAGTTGCGCTTATTGCACGGAATGGTGCGGGAAAAACCAGCCTGCTCAACATTATTGCCGGACTCGAGCCTTGTGATGCCGGAACAGTCAACCTGTTTAATCCCGATTCTTTTGAATACCTGAGGCAGGAGCCAGACCTCGACCCGTCCAAAACCGTGTTCGAGGAGGTCTATTCTCATTCAAATGATATTCAGAAGACCATTCTCAATTATGAACATGTTATCAAGGGGGAGGACAAAGCAGAGATCCAGCACGCCATTGAACAGATGGATGCCATCCAGGGCTGGGAATATGAAACCCGTGTGAAACAGATACTTACCCAGCTCAAGTTGCCTGATCTTGACCAGCGGATCAAACAACTCTCCGGCGGACAGCGCAAACGTGTCGCACTGGCGAAGGTACTCATCACCGAACCCGCATTTTTGATTCTTGACGAGCCCACCAACCACCTTGATGTCGAGATGATTGAATGGCTGGAGGAGTACCTTGCGAAAAGCACCCTTACCCTGCTGATGGTCACACATGACCGCTATTTTCTTGACCGGGTTTGCGATGAAGTGCTTGAGATGGAAAATGCCGCGGTTTACAAGTATATGGGTAACTATTCATACTTCCTTGAAAAACAGGCTGAACGTATCAACAACCAGAATAAGGAGGTGGAACGGGCGCAAAACCTGATGCGCACCGAGCAGGAGTGGATGCGCCGGATGCCCAAGGCGCGCACCACGAAAGCCAAAGCACGCATCGACAGCTTTTACGAATTGCAGGAGAAGGCATCGAACAAAATCTATGAAGAGCGGATGAATCTCAACATTGAAGGTGTCCGCATGGGGAATAAAATTCTGGAGATCAACGATGTATCGTTTAAATGGGGCGAACTCGCCATCCTTAAAGGGTTTACCTATACGTTTAAACGTGGCGAAAAGGTTGGGATTGTCGGTAAAAATGGCTCGGGGAAGTCAACATTTCTGGATATCATCACCAGCAAAATACGTCCGCAAAAAGGACATATTCAAACCGGCGAAACAATTCAGTACGGTTATTACAAGCAGCAGGGACTGGTGTTCAATGATGATACGAAGGTGATCGATGTGGTAAAAGAGATTGCTGAGGTGGTCAAGCTCGGAAATGGAGACACGATTACGGCTGCTGCATTTCTGAACTATTTTATGTTCCCGTATCCTTCACATTTTCAGTCTGTTTACAAACTGAGCGGAGGTGAACGCCGCAGGTTGTATCTTGTCACGGTACTCATGCAAAGCCCTAATTTCCTGATCCTTGACGAGCCTACCAACGACCTCGACATACTGACACTGAATGTACTGGAGGAGTATCTTGCCACCTTCAACGGGTGTGTGGTTGTAGTTACGCACGACCGTTATTTCCTGGATAAAATCGTTGATCATCTGTTTGTCTTTGAAGGCGATGGGGTTATTAAGGATTTCCCGGGGAACTATACCCAGTACAAGGCCTGGAGTGACGACCGGAAAAAGAAAGAACAACTGCAAAAACGCATGACCGTCAGGCAGGTGGAGGCTCAAAAACCTGTTGTGCCCGCATCCAATAAGCTGTCGTTCAAGGAAAAGAGAGAACTGGAAAGTCTTGAAAAAGAGATTGCTGCCCTGGAGGCCGAGAAATCAGAGATTGAGGCCGATCTTCAGTCGGGAAGTTTGAATACGGAAACACTTACAAAGCGATCGGAGCGATGGGCGGCGATCATTCCGGAGATCGAAGCCAAGACCGACAGATGGCTGGAACTTACCGAGAGAGAATCACTACAATAGCAGTTATTTTTTTAACCCCCGCTTGCCAGCCGATCTAAAAAACTGCTATATTTGCCGCTGAATGTGTTCGACCAGACACATCCGGTTTATCAACAAATGCGGTAGTAGCTCAGTTGGTAGAGCATCAGCTTCCCAAGCTGAGGGTCGTGGGTCCGAATCCCATTTACCGCTCTTACAGTATCAAGGGTTTCCAAAATAATGGAGCCCTTTTTTTGTGAATATGCCTGCAAATGTGCCTACTGCTGGATGGAGGGATGGCGGATTTTAAACTTCGATTTCTTTTAAAGAAATTGGAATGAGAAGGATCTTCATTTCCCCATTTTACTATCCTCGAACGTGGATCGTACATTACATATACTTTCATCGAACGAAACTTAAATGGAACTTAAAGGGGACTTAAGGAGGTACTTAAACAGATCTTAAGCACAGAGGAACATCTCTTTTTAAGTATCTTTGCACCCATGCCACTCTATCTTACTTCACTCAATTCAGGAAGCAATGGAAATTGCTATTACATCAGCAACGGAACTGAGGCGGTGCTGATCGATGCCGGCATCTCCTGCCGGGAAACCGAGCGCCGGATGATCCGCCTGGATCTGCCAATCCGCAATGTGAAGGCGATATTTATCACCCATGAACATACCGACCATGTGCGGGGGGCTGAAAGGCTTTCACGAAAATATGGTATTCCGGTGTATATTACCGAAGCAACTTATGCCAGAAGCCGGATGAACCTGGAATCCCATCAAATCAGGACATTTACAGCCGGCGTTCCGGTTTGGGTAGGGAACCTTAGCGTACACCCTTTTACCAAACAACATGATGCCTCTGACCCTCACAGCTTTATCGTTAGTTCAGATGGCATAACTGCAGGGGTGTTTACCGATATCGGGGTTGCCTGCGAACAGGTAACACATCATCTTAACCTGTGCCATGCCGCCTTTCTTGAGGCGAATTTCGACGAGGGGATGCTTGAAAATGGCCATTATCCTTACTTTCTGAAACAGCGTATCCGGGGGATGGAAGGTCATCTGTCAAATGACCAGTCGCTCGATCTTTTTATCTCTCACCGGCCTGATTTTATGAAACTGCTGGTTCTTTCACATCTTTCGGCCGAAAATAACGCTCCGGGCCTTGTTCATGAACTGTTCAGCAAACATGCCAACGGGACCAGAATCGTTGTTGCTTCCCGGCACGTAGAAACAGAGGTGTTTTGCATCCATGAAGAACCTCCTGCGGTTCAACCTTATGAAGATGCTGCATCAGAAAATATTACAGGTTTTTTCCATGGATCAGATTCTGAAATCTGACCACGAATGAGGTGCCGTGATTCCTGACGATATCAACGGTTCCTTCAAGCTGCTCAACCAGCAACCGCACAATATAAAGTCCGATCGATTTATCCGAATCAAGGGTTGAGGTTTCAGGCAGTCCTACCCCATCATCCTGCACGGAGAGCGTACACCTCTGGTTTTCTTCCAGTTCGAGGGTGATACGGATTTCTCCCGGGGCATTGCCGGGGAAGGCATATTTGAAGGCATTTGTGAGCAGTTCATTGATGATCAGGCCAATCGGCAGTGCTGTTTCAATGCTTACATCCATGGGAGTAAGTTGTTTTTTCAGGGTTATCCGATGCCCGCTGAAGGCGGTCATGATCATATAGGACAATGATTCGATGTAGGCAGCAAGCGGAATCCGGTCGAGGTTTTCAGACCGGTACAGGTGTTCATGAATCAGGGCCATGGAGCGGATACGCATTTGAATGTCAATGATCATGCGGGTCAGCTCCTGGTTGGGATTGTTCCTGAGCTGGAAATTCAGCAGGCTGATTACAATGGCAAGGTTGTTCTTCACCCGGTGGTGAATCTCCCTGAGCAATACCTCTTTTTGTTCGGTGTTGCGCCGTTTCAACTCATCCATCTCCTTCTCTTTCGAACGGTCGCGGATCATAAGGATCACCTTGACAACCCTGGCATCTTTTAAAATCGGAACCCTGGTTATCTCCGCAAAGAGGGTTTTTCCTTTCAGTTCGATCTTTTGTTCACTGATCGATACGGTTCCGGTGTTAAAAACAAGTTTTATATCGTCAAGGGTGGAACTGTTGATAAAGGGAAATTCAGGAACGAGCTCGACCCCGATACAATCAGGGGCCAGTCCATGCCGGACCAACTCCTCTTTGAGGGCTGCATTCACCATGGCGATCTTATACTGCTCATCAACCACATAAATCCAGTCGGGGAGTGAATCAAGGGTATCACGATATTCAATTTCCGACCGTTGCAGAGCCTCTTCCGTTTCTCTTCTCCTGGTGATATCTGAAAAATCTACGGTGATGGTAAGGTTGCCGTTCCTGAACACATCGACCATGTAATAGCCAGAAAACCGTTCATCCTTGTATGGGATTTCAAATGCCTGCGGGCCTGTTTCGCCGGATGCCACTTTCCTGTAAATTTCAGGGATATCCGTTTCGGCAAGGCCGGGAAAGGCTTCCTGGATTGTCTTGCCAATTAATTCTGCATGAGAAATTCCCAGCATAATGTCGGCTGCCGGATTTGCACCTACAAGGATGAGGTTGCCACTTTCTGAGAGAGTGTAAAAGTGCATGGCTGTGGGGGAGGCTTCAACAATACTCCGGAATTTCTCCTCCGATTTCCGGAGGGCCTCCTCAGTCTCTTTACGTTCCGTAATATCACGGACAATCGCCCACATTCCCTTGGAATCCCCGGAGACATTCCTTATGAGGAAGGTACGGAGTTCCACCGGCAAAATTGTGCCATCCTTCCTGATATACTCCTTCTGGTACACAGTTGAATGTCCTTTTGGCACGATCTGTTCAGCGACGATCTTCATCTCCATTTCATGCCATGCAGGTGGAGTCAGTGTTTCATAGGTCAGTGCCGCAAGTTCAGTGGCATTGTAGCCGAGCATCTGCTGATATGCATTGTTGCTGTCAATAATCTGGCCCGACATGTCAACAAATACATACCCGTCCATCATACTCATGTGCAGATTCCTGTATTTGAGTTCGGTGTCAAGGGCTGCCAGCTCAGCCTGCCGGCTTTCTGTTATATTTCTTAAAGAGGACTGGTATGTTCCGTCAGGCATGCCCTTTGAGTGCATCTCTACCAGTATATGCCTGCCATCCTTCTGAATCAGGTCACGCTCAGTTTTAATGGGTATTCCGCTGGCCAGCAGCTCATAGTTTAAAGGGTTCTTTGAAAGAGCATCAGTCGAAAAAAGGTCCCGGATATTCATACTCAGAAGTTCTTCTTTTGAATACCCGGTCAATTCGATTGCTTTGGCATTTACCGTGATGAAATTACCATGCTGATCTCCCTGGAAAAAGGCATCCACCGCCATATCCAGCAACATCCTGTATTTTTCCTCACTTTGTCTGAGCGCGCCCCTGAACTTTTTTTCTTCAGAGATGTTCGTTCTCTTCTCTTTCATGTTGCAACAATGTGATTCATAAACAAAAACATGGTACTTATCAGACCAAAGGTAAATGTTTTTTTACCATAATGCAAAAATCTCTTTGGGATTATGGTTGCAAACCATGCTTAAGGCTGAACTCAACAAAAACCATCTTATGGTTATTTAGGTACGATTATGATCAATCAATTAATTAATTTTGCATTTTAATGACACAACGTAATTAAAGTAAAAATTGAACCCTTGAGTTAGTCATCCCGAAAATGGAACAACGTAAAAACGATCATATTGCGCTTGCATTTTCATCCCAGGTTGAATCTGTGCGGGCGGATAGCAGGTTTTCGTATGAACCGATGATGGGTTCCCACCTGAAAGGCGATTTTATTCCGTTTCAGTTCCTCGGAAAAACCATGCAAGTGCCAATCTGGGTATCCAGCATGACCGGAGGAAGCCGTGAAGCGAGGACGATCAACAGCAATCTGGCCAGGGCCTGCAGCGAGTTTGGGATGGGTATGGGACTTGGTTCATGCCGGTTGCTTCTGGAAGACGAATCATACTTTGATGATTTCAATATGCGCGGCATCATCGGTGAAGAGTTGCCCTTTTTTGCAAATATCGGGATCGTACAGGTTGAGCAGATGCTGGCTGATAAAAGTTATCAGAAGTTGATTGACCTCGTAGGACGATTGGGTGCCGATGGATTGATCATCCATGTCAACCCTGTGCAGGAGTGGCTCCAAAGTGACGGTGATGTCTTGAAATCGCCGCCAATAGAGACCGTTGAGATGTTTTTATCCCTGACGAAGATGAAAATCATCGTCAAGGAAGTAGGGCAGGGGATGGGACCCGACAGTATTACCCGGCTTATGAGCCTTCCGATCGAAGCATTTGAGCTGGCCGGTTTTGGAGGAACCAATTTTGCAAAGGTGGAGCTGGCCCGGGGTTCTGAACAAAACATCGCGCTCTATGATCCGCTTGTATCCATCGGCCATTCGGCCGGAGAGATGGTGGCAATCATTAACGCACTGGAGAGTGCAGGAAAGCCGCCTGCCTGCCGTCAGTTAATAATTTCCGGTGGTATTCATTCCTTTCTGGATGGATTTTATCATGTTTCAAATAGTTTGCTTCCGGCTATTTACGGCCAGGCATCAGGGTTTTTGCGATTTGCCCGTGGCGATTATCGTGAGCTTCATGCTTATGTAGCCGGACAGATCAGCGGGTTGAAATTTGCCAGGGCATTTTTAAAAATCAAAACCAATGTTTGACAAAGATATCGTCAGGGGTTTTTCTAAACTGACTGAAGAGGAGAAACGCAACTTCATCGCCCGGTTCTGCAATGACCCATTACAGGCTGAAGACCGGCTGGAGCGTTTTTTAATGGAAGATGAGAATGAGCGAAGTCAGTTTCTTGAGCTGAGTGAGAATACCATCAGCAGTTTTCATACGCCTTATGGCATTGCGCCAAACATGGTAGTGAATGGGAAGATCTATCATGTGCCACTGGCGATCGAAGAGAGTTCCGTTGTGGCAGCTGTTTCTCACAGCGCCCGCTTCTGGGCTGATTGTGGCGGATTTACCGTTAAGAACGTCTCGACTGTTAAACTGGGCCACGTTTATTTCCGCTGGTATGGCGATCCGGCCTACATCATAGAGCGATGGCACCAGCTTAAATTATTCCTGATGGAGCGGCTTAAGAAGGTAACAGCCAACATGGTCAGGCGTGGTGGTGGTATTCTGAGCATGGAACTGCTGGATGAAACGTCAACCATTGTAAACTTATTTAAACTTGAGCTGAAGGTGGAAACCATTAATTCCATGGGCGCCAACTTTGTAAATACCTGCCTGGAAGACATGGCGGAGGGAATCGACATGTATTTTGCTGCGGATCACGACCCGGCAGGAAAGAAATGCCAGGTTGCCATGGCTATTCTCAGCAACTATACCCCGGAATGTACTGTTACGGTTGAAGCTTCATGCGACATCGAACATCTGAAGCCGATTGCCGAGAGGTTGCCGGTTGAGGTGTTTGCAGATAAACTTTGCCTCGCCTATCAGATTGCACATCATGATCCGTCGCGTGCGGTAACGCATAACAAAGGAATCATGAATGGCGTAGATGCCGTTTTAATGGCCACCGGAAATGATTACCGCGCTGCCGAGGCTGCCGCGCATGCTTTTGCGGCACGCGATGGGCAGTACAGGGCCCTGAGCAAGTGTTCTGTGACGAATAAGGTACTCACGATCGGGCTGACCCTTCCCCTTGCGCTTGGAACCGTTGGCGGCATTACCAACCTGCATCCCCTGGCCAGGCTGTCGCTGGAAATTCTCGGAAACCCCCATGCAAAGGAACTGATGGGCATTGTTGCCTCTGTCGGACTGGCCAGTAATTTTGCTGCCATCCGCAGCCTGGTGACAACAGGAATTCAGAAAGGGCACATGAGGCTGCATCTTTCTAACATTCTCAACATGCTGAATGTAAACAATGGTCAGCGCGAAGAGGCCGAACTCTATTTTACAGACAGAAAGGTGAGCTTTAATGCTGTAAAACACTACCTGCATGAAAAAAATCATTGATTTTAATGCAAACGGTAAACTTCTACTGACTGGCGAATACCTTGTGCTTGAAGGTGCCAACGCGCTTGCCTTACCGGTTCGCTTCGGACAGCAGATTCACATCGAAGAAACCAGCAGCAGGGTTTTAGAATGGGAAAGTTCGGATACGTCAGGAACCTGGTTTAAAGCAGTATATGATCCTGACAGGCTCCTGATCAACTCGGCCGACAGAAAAAAAACTGCTGCCGGCCTTCAAAAAGTTCTTCTGGCCGCCCGTAAACTAAACCCCGGATTTTTAAAAGGCCCGTGCGGGTGGAACGTTCATGTTACTGCGAATTATCCATTGGAATGGGGATTGGGAAGCAGTTCGACCCTCTGCTCGCTTATCGCATCGTGGGCGGATGTCCCGGTGTTTGAATTGTTTCACCTGCTCTCAACGGGCTCAGGTTATGACATTGCCTGTGCCGGGCGAAAAGGGTTGATTTTCTACAGGTTAAACAAGGGCCGGCCTGAAATTTCACCTGCACGGCCGGGTAAGGCATTGCGCGAAAATACCTGGTTTGCCTACCTTGGAAATAAACAGGACAGCGCCATGGAAGTTTCCCGCTTCCTGGAGCGTCAGAACTATTCAAAGATCGACATGGTGGAGATTTCACGGTTATCGTCGGCAATTTGCAATGCTGAATCGCCTGAGGACCTGATAAAATTTGCTGATGAACATGAATTTATTCTGAGTACAATTCTTCAAAGAGATCCGATTGCAAAACGGTTTCCTTCATTTCCGGGCACTGTGAAATCACTCGGCGCCTGGGGGGGGGATTTTGCGATGTTTATCAGCGGATTAAAGTCGGATGTTGTTGTAAAACATCTCTTTAAATTAGGATTATCACATGTGTTTTCCTATAACGACCTAGCAATTAAAGCATGAGTATTTCTCCCTTATCCCCGTTGAACGGGATGGATCTTTCTGCCGGATTATCAGCAGGTGATAATTTTAAGGTTGCATGGCAAAGTCCCTCAAACATTGCCCTGGTAAAGTATTGGGGTAAAAAGGACGGCCAGTTGCCTGCTTCTCCTTCCCTGAGCATGACTCTTGAAAAAGCAATCACTCAAACACGGGTTGATGTTATCTTTGGTGAAGCTGAAAAAGGGCTGGTTTCCTTAAATGGCAGCATTGATCATCCATTCCTGCCAAAGATGCAGCATCTTCTGGACTGGATGACAAGACAAATACCCTGTTTAAGCAAGGTCACACTTAGGGCAACAACAGAAAACAGTTTCCCTCATTCAACCGGTATTGCTTCCTCCGCCTCCGGGATCAGTGCGTTCGCATTGTGCCTGATCAGTATTGCCGGTAAAATTCATGGGCTTGAGGGTGATCCTGCCGATATGATGAGAATGGCTTCTTTTGCAGCCCGCATGGGGTCGGGCAGTGCATGCCGTTCCTTGTACCCCGGATTTAGCACATGGGGTGCAACCCCTCTTTTCACCGGATCTTCTGATGTATATGCAACTCCGATCGCTGAATTTGTCCACCCGGAGATGTTATTGCTGCGTGATGCCATACTGGTTGTCTCAGCCAGCCCGAAAAGTTTACCAAGTACCAGGGGGCATCAATCCATGAACGGACATCCGTTTTTTTCGGGCCGCATCATGCAGGCCAACCGGAACATGGAAGAGACCTTTGCTGCCTTGTCTGCCAATGATTTCGAGAAACTTGGTATGGTTGCAGAAAATGAAGCACTTGCACTGCACGCACTGATCATGAGCGCCAGTCCGGGCACAATGTTGCTTAAGCCGGCTTCGGTTGAGGTTATTCACCGGGTGCGTGATGCCAGGAGCAGCGGGCTTTCTTTGTTTTTCACTCTGGATGCCGGCGCCAATGTTCATGTTATGTACCAGGCAGGATTGGCTGTGGCTGTGGAAAAATTTATCGGGGAGGCATTACAGCCGTTGTGTGAAAATGGGCGGGTCATCTTTGACTCCTGTGGCACGGGACCACGAAAATTGAACGAAGCAACGGCTGGATCATGACCCGGGTACCAGCAAAACTCCTGATCTTTGGAGAATACTCCATTTTACTTGGTTCTTCAGCGCTGAGTATGCCTTTTCGGCAGTTGGGTGCATCCTTCGACTTTAATCATCACAACGCCACAGATCTGTCGTCGGAAGCAACGGTGAGTAATAATCATCTCAGAAGAATGTTTGATTATTTGTCGGGGAGGAGTTCTTTGTTTAATAAACATCTTGATCTGGAGAGATTTAAGGCAGATATTTCCAAGGGTCTTTACCTGAAGTCAAACATTCCTCAACGATATGGTGTGGGAAGTTCAGGTGCCCTTTGCGC
>CAIYJU010000091.1 GCA_903926565.1 uncultured Bacteroidales bacterium | reverse complement strand
ACATTGAATAAGCAGTACCATTATGTTATAACAACTGTGAATGATTCGCTTCATGAAAGCCCGGTTTCAAACGAGGTTATCGGAGCCCGGTTTAATTTTTGCGACAGTTTGCTCGTCATCGCCAATACCAAAGGAAATAAAGTCACCCCCGACAGCATCATGTCTTATTACCAGGCAGCACTGGATACAATTCCTTACAGGTGGATCGATCTCAATGCCATTCAAAAAGTCAGCCTTTCCGAATTTTCACGATACCGGTCAATCCTCTGGATGTCTAATACCCTTGAATTTGAACCTTTAACAGAAGAGTTGGCACAGGGGATTATTGCTTTCACACAGAATGGCGGAAACCTGATGTTTGCAGGATTTGCTCCCAGCCGGTTCTGGCTGAACGGCTCGTTTACCTATCCATTGTACATCCCCGAACTGACATTGTTTCATCAGCTCTTCAAAGTGGATAGTGTTGACCGGAAACTTCAAAGCATGATGTTCAGGGCCAACCCATCAGCTACAGGGTACAACACCCTGAATATCGACTCGTTAAAATACATGGACAAGAGTTTTCCCGGACAGTTATACAATATAGATGTCTTTGCACCGGGACCGGAGAGCAGCATCATCTACCGATTTGATTCCCATTATGATTCCACCACTTCAATGGGAAAGATGAAACACCGGCCGGTTGGCCTTGAATATATGGGCAGTGATTATAAAAGTATTCTTCTGAGTTTTCCACTTTATTACCTCGATACGAACGATGCACGCGAATTGATTCATTTTGTGGTAACGAAGAAGTTTGGCTACCCGGTCGGGATTTCCGGGAAACCTCCGGCAGAAAAATTTTCGCTCCGGGTATTCCCGAATCCTGTAACCGAGAAGTGCAATGTAGCTTTTAACCTGAACAAATCAGGACGGGTAACGATTTCACTGATATCACCTTTGGGGCAGTCAACAGTGTGGCTTGACAGGAAGCTGGAACCTGGTGAACATTTTTTGACATTCCCTGCCTCTTCTCTGCCCGGCGGGCTTTATGAGGTATTGCTCAGGCAAGATGGTGAATTTGCACTGAAAAAAATCATCAGAATTGAATAGCTTTCAGCAAAAAAAAGTGAACAGTGAATTGCAGAGGCATCTTCACTGTTCACTTCATTTTTTTTATTGTTGTTATTCCAGTTCTTTGATCGATCTCTTTATGATCTCCACTGCCTCATGAATCTGTTCTTCAGTGATCACCAAAGGAGGTGCAAAACGGATAATATGGTCATGGGTTGGCTTTGCCAGCAGCCCGTTATCCCGCATCTGAAGACAAACATCCCAGGCGGTTTTCCCATTGAATGGTTTGATAACGATCGCATTCAGCAATCCCTTTCCGCGAACCAGTTCGATATAGGGTGAGTTGATTTTGCGCAGTTCATCACGGAAGATCACACCCATTTTCTCAGCATTTTCGGCCAGTTTTTCATCACGAACCACCTCAAGGGCGGCCATGGCAACCTTTGCAGCAACAGGATTACCTCCAAACGTGGATCCATGCTCACCCGGGTGGATGCAAAGCATGATGTGATCATCTGCCAGTACTGCGGAAATCGGGTAAACTCCGCCCGACAGCGCTTTCCCGAGTATAAGAACGTCAGGCTTGACACCTTCCCAATCGCAGGCAAGCAATCGGCCTGTACGGGCGATTCCTGTTTGTACCTCATCGGCAATAAACAATACATTCTTTGCTTTACAAAGGTCATAAGCTTTCTTCAGATAACCCTCATCCGGTACAAAAACGCCGGCCTCTCCCTGGATCGGCTCAACCAGAAAACCCGCTACATTCGGGTCCTCGAGCGCCTTTGCAAGCGCTGAGAGATCATTGTAAGGGATTGATTCAAAACCAGGTGTGAATGGTCCGAAATCATTCCTTGCATCGGGATCATTCGACATGGAAATGACCGAGATGGTCCTTCCATGGAAATTATCACGGCAACAGATAATTTTGGCCTGGTTTTCAGGAATACCCTTTACTTTATAACCCCATTTGCGCGTCAGCTTCAGGGCAGTTTCATCACCTTCAGCCCCTGAATTCATCGGAAGTACCCTTTGATATCCAAAGTACTCTGTGATGAATTTCTCATAAGGACCCAGCACATTATTGTAAAATGCACGGGAAGTAAGTTCAAGCGTTTGAGCCTGTTCTATCAAAGCCCCGACTATTTTCGGATGGCAGTGGCCCTGGTTCACTGCGGAATAGGCGGATAAAAAATCAAAATAGCGTTTGCCTTCAACGTCCCACATAAAGACGCCCTTTCCTTTGGCAAGCACAACGGGTAACGGATGGTAATTATGTGCCCCGTATTTATCTTCGAGGTCGATAGCCATCCGGGAGGTTTTCACTTCTGTCATAAGAGTATATTTTAGGAGTTAGGGTTATTTGTTTATCACAAAGGTTCCTGTATTCAACATTTCATTTCCGGCCATTAAGCGAAAGTAGTAACTTCCATTTCCCAGCCCGCTGACTGGTATCGTATTGGTTGTACTGGAAACAGCATAAGAACCTGTTTTCCTTCCTTCTGATGAATAAATTTCAATGGTCCCGCCTTTGACCGCTTTGCTCAGGTCGATATGCAGGATATCTGATGCAGGATTCGGATAGGCAACAACCGATACTTCATGTGAGAATACCTGTTGAATTCCGTTAGGATAGTCAAGCGTAAGATCATCCACATACATCGTGTTCCCGGGCTGGCCGACACTACCGGTAAAGTTTACAACATTAAATCCTGCACTGGAAACGACCAGCATGGTCATGGTATCGACAATTCCGGTTCCTGTATAATTGACGGGGATGTCGAACTGTGTATAAGTATTAACTGCGCTGTGCTGAACCATCTTACCATAACCAATGGTATCACGCTTTTTCGCAGAGGAATTCCATTTAGAAAGTAAAATGACGGCAGTACAGGAATCTCCATTAACCGGCTCAAATTTGTAGTACCCTTTAAAACGGGATGGCTTGCAATCCGGACAAGGTTTACCAAGCAAAGCACGTACACCAATCATGTCCATCTTGGCAGTTCCAAGCATTCCGGGAATAAAGATCGTAATCGGGCCCAGGGGGAAATTGGCTGATATGGCTTTTGCAGCATAACTACCTGTATGAGAATCGGTTGATTTAAAAACAGTAACAGGCCCCGGACCACCGGCAGAAGGTGGAACAGCCATCAGGGAATTAAGTGTTGCCATCCAGTTATCGGTTGGGCCGGATCCAATATCATCATAATTGAGGGAGGGTCCTACCACCACATTGTACCAGGTTTCAAATCCTCCATTGGGAATAACAAAATTATCGCTGGTGCTTTTGGTTTGAGCGAAGGCAGAATTCAGGGCCATGCAAAATAAGACGATTGTAAAGAGATGTTTCATAGATATATCTTTTAAGTGTTAATTGTTAAGTGATTAAGTGTTAAGTGCGTCCTCCATGATTTCTGAGCGGATGGGCTTTGCTTCTTTTAAATTTTATAAATTACCTGGAGCTGGGTCATTCTGGGAGGTTCTACCGTGACAGGTCTCAGCGAAAATTCCTTGTTCATGAGATTATTAACAATGACAGAAAATTTAAAGCTCTTTAGTGCATAGCTGATGCGATAGTCCAGAATAAACGTACCGGTGTTGTGTTCTTCACGATACTTCCTGATTCCGGTATTGACACCAAACTGCCCGCCATCAAGAATGTCGTAGAAAAACTGGTCAATATTTTTCATGAACCCGTAATACCGGCCACCGAATCCTGTTGAGAATCTTTTCCAGGTAATCTGCACATCTGCTTTTAACACACTCTGTACCCTGTATTTCAGAATATGTCCGTTTGTGTCGGACGAAGAGGACAAGTAGGTTAACGTTTTGTGTGGGGCATAAGGATATGTATAAAAAACATAATTCGGATCCAGAGCCTGGGGAATAGAATAGGTATAACCAACCATGGCTGTCAAATTCAGGTTTCTGACCAGGTCTCCCTCTCCTCCGATGGAAGCATCTATGCCATAAATTCTCGCAGGACCTGTGTTAAAAAATTTGAAGCCATAATTCTTTTTTGGATCCTTCATATCCTGTCCCCAGATGCCAAAATTAAATTCAACGTAGTTGTCATAGTTTTCATAGAATCCGGCCACGTCAATCATCCCGGCAAATTTGCCAATTCTGAACATCTGCTTGATTCCAATTTCATATGAAATACTTGACTCCGAAATTAAAGAAGGATTCGGGTAAAAACCGAAATTGCCCGAGGTAGTTGTAATATAACGTTCTCCAATACTTGGAACCCGGTATCCCTGTCCTACCGAGAGCCTCACATAGGTCGATTTTGAAGCCTGAAGATTCATGCCTGCACGGAAAACAGGTTTACTCTCCGTCAAATCGGCAAGATGATAATATTCGTACCTGCCACCCAGTAAAATTGACAATCTTTTAAAGAATTTCTTCTCCAGTTGCAGATAGGCGGCGAAGTTTTCTGCGGTATAGGTCCCGTTTTCACCAAGTGTGGGAGTCCCATTGGCTGCCAATTGCCCGGAAAAGACTTTTCCAAACGCATACGAATAGCTGTTCATCACCCCTGTGACCAGCATTAAATCGCCTGCCTTTTTGAATTTATGGGTGTACTGATATTCGTTATACATGGTCACGCTCAAAGAACTCTGGTTATAAAGTCCCTCCGAATTCAAATAATAAACACGGTTCTTTAAGGAATGGACATCACCGTTCTTCGCGTAATACTTCAGAAACGGGTCCACATAAAATGTGAATATCTTAAATCGTGACAGGGAACCCGGAAATGACCTGTAGATATTGGTATCTGCATCATACCAGAAATAGGTTTCTGCATTTTCCTGAAACATAAAATTGCCGTTAATCCCGTAAGAAAGACCTTCGACTTTTTTAGACCGGACCCTTGAATTAAAATAAAACTTTACACGGCTGTTGTACTGCCCCTTGTTAAAAACAGTGTCAGCCACTTTATCCTCCGGTGTTCCTCCGATATATCCTTCATCCTTATAATAGCTGATTCCACCCGACAAATCAATATTATCAACCTTTTGAGAATGTGTGAGTGTTACTCCGTACACCATCGGGTTTCGACCTGACCAGGGAGTGGTATATTTCCGTTCAGGCTTGCTGTAAGCTCCCAGAAAAGTTATCACTTTTGTTACAGGTTCATCAGTGGGCCACGCAGTTCTGACATTAATCGCACCATTGATGGCAGATGATCCATAAACGACAGAAGAAGCGCCTTTTACAACTTCAATCTGATCTAAATCATCAATTGGTAAAAGCGCCCAGTCCGGGCGTCCTGCATCTCCCCTAAGAAGTGGTATTTCATCTACCATGACCATCACACGTGAACCAAGACCTGAACTGAAACCACTTCCTGCACGAATCTGGGGTTCATTGTTCACGATAGTAACCCCCGGCATCCTGTCAATCGCCTTATCGGCACTGGGAAGATTCCCGATTTCAATACTTCTTGCCTTCAACACTTCAATGGAAGAGATGGATTCCTGGATTTTCTGCGCATACTTGGAAGCAGAAACCACCACGGTACTCAACTCCTGTGAAACGCTTTTCAGTGAAAGATCAAGCTGATATGTTTTCTTCCCGTCGAGATGAACGTGCTTCTCTAACTTGTCATATCCCACTGAAGAGATAAAAAGATCGTATTCGCCTTTAGGTAATTCAAGGCGGAATGTACCATTGCTGTCGGAAAAAGTTCCTGTTGGCTGACCCTTCACCCCAACGTTTACATAAGGTAAAGGATCAGAGGTAGCTTCGTCTGTAATTTTACCCCTGACCACCGATAGCTGGGCCAGGGTAACCAGTGGCAGAAAAAACACAACAAAGCAAAATATGAATAGGGGTAATCGTTGTCTCATGAAGGTGAATTTAACTGCCAAAAATACAAAACATTTTGCAATGATTGGCTATAAATTCTCGTCTACAACCGCTCCTGTATTGATAACCAGACGTTTAAATCTATGTGAAGGAGAAGTAACGAGCGGACCAAGTTGGAGTGCCGGCCATTTATTGTCTATGGCCCGGATTGTTTTATCATCCATCACAATCACGTTTGGCCAGTCACGCTGAAATTCATCAAATTGGCGGGTTTTCCGCGTTCCATCCAGGCAAAGGACCGGAAATTTCACACCCGGTTCCCGTTCCAGGTGAAAACAATCGCGGATGGGATCAATATTATTGGCAGAGATCCATACAACCTGGGACAAAGATGAAAGATCCATCAAACTATCTACAAATAAAATGAATTTCACATTCCTGATCTCGTCTTTTCGAAGCAGTTCAGCTGCAAGATACCGAACATGATGCTTTTTTGACTTTTTTATGGCAATGATCAGCAGGGAAATACCGTCATTCATCAGATCTGTTCTAATTCCAGTGATTTCGGGAAATTTTTCTTCAAAATCGGGTAGAATAACCTCACCCCCGGCCCCTGGTGCCGGCAAATGGACCTCACCCCCGGCCCCTCCCCTTGAAGGGCTGTCAATCTCTTGTGGGTATTTGCGGGTTGCATCGATGCCCATCTTGCTACCATAAGCATATTTAGTGCTGGCATGGTCAAGAATATCAACCGGGCCCCGGAGAAAATGGATATCTGAAACAGGATCCACATACATGGATATGGCTCTTGCCAGTGCTGCATAATCTGTCAGTTGCAAGCCCTGATCAGCCACAACCATGATTTTATTGAACATCATCTGACCTGCGCCCCACAGGGCACTCATGATCTTAGGTGCCTGGCCGGGATACTCCTTTTTGATACAAGCAAGGGTAATATTGTGAAAAACTCCTTCAACCGGCATGTGCATATCCGTAACTTCCGGTGCAACACTCATCCTGATGGGCATCAGGAAGATACGCTCAGTCGCTTTTCCGATCCAGCCATCTTCCTGAGGCGGGATGCCGACGATGGTGGTTGGATAGATGGCATTTTTACGATGGGTAATGCAAGTGACATGGAATCGTGGAAAAAAATCTGCCAGGGAGTAGTAGCCTGTATGATCACCGAAAGGGCCCTCGAGAATCAGCTCTTCCATCGGGTCAACGTACCCTTCGATCACAAAATCAACATCAGCAGGAACCTCCAGGTCATTTGTCAGGCATTTGACCAGTTCGACTTTTTTCTTTCTAAGAAACCCTGCAAGCAGGTATTCATCAAGATTTTCAGGCAGAGGCGCAGTTGCTGAATAGGTGTAAACCGGGTCTCCTCCCAGGGTTACCGAAACCGGCATCCGTCTGCCCAGTTCCTTGTACAGGTGAAAATGTCGGGCCGACCCTTTGTGCAGATGCCAGTGCATGCCGGTCATATCGGGCGAAAACACCTGCATCCTGTACATTCCAAGGTTCCTTAAACCGGTTACCGGATCAACCGTATGCACGGATGGAAGGGTAATAAATGGTCCTCCGTCTGCCGGCCAGCAGGTGAGCACGGGGATTTTTGAGAGATCGGGTTTATCCATGACCACTTCCTGGCAGGCACCACGGCCCCTGACAGATCTCGGCAGCCAGGAGGCAACTTCCTTCAATGCCGGCAGGAGTTTTAATTTGTCCATGAATCCTGCCTTTGGACCAAGAAACTCCTTCATCACACGTGTGAGTTCGGCTTCTATGTCTTCAAGTCCATTCACCCCAAGCGCAAGGCAAATTCGCCGGTCGGAGGCAAAAGCATTAATCAGTATAGGGAACTGAGTACCTGTATTTTCAAATAACAGGGCTTTGCCCCCGTTTTTAACCATACGGTCGGCAATTTCGGTAACCTCAAGATGAGGAGAGACGAATTCCCTGATGCGAACCAGTTCATGGTTTGCCTCCAACGATGTTACAAAATCTGCAAGCGACCTGAATGCCATCTGATATATTTAATTGCAACCTGTTACCAAAAAGGCTGATTGATATTATGGTTAACCGAATTTCTTCGCGCCGAATTTGGAAGGTTTTTTGTCGTTATACTTCGACGGACATTTCAGCAGCAGACTTTTAGCCATGAACTGATCACCCTTCATCGATCCGATAACAACGACCTTTTCTGATTTTTCAAAGTCCTGGGGTTTGGCATTGTTATAGACGACTTTTTTTTCGATTCCCTTATCATCGATCAGGTAAAAGGAAAACTGGTTGGCGTTATGCTGTGCGTCATATTCCATGGGTTTTGACCGGTTGAGTTTCCCGATGATGTGCAATTCCTTACCTTGTTTCAGTGTTGCTTCTGAAAAATCAGAGTACGTGCTCGAATCGGTCATGGTTGAGATGACAACCGCCACTGCCACAACCAAAAAAAGAATTATAATGATATGAATTGTTTTCATTTCTTTTGATGTGTTAATTTTTCTTCAATCTCCTTCTCCAATCTTCTTAGTTTCCTGTCGATGGTGAACAGGTATACAAATACCCCAATGAGGATGACTGCAAGGACCGCGACCACGACAAATATTTTCCCGTATTGTTCCATAAAATAAAGTTCAAAATTTAAAATGCAAAGTCAAAATGCAAAACTTCGATATTCGAAATTCGTTATTCAATATTCAATATTCAATATTCTTCTGCGCTTTCCTGATCCTCACACGGATATTCATGATCCAGAATCCCAAAAGGATCCAGCCGACCATGGCAGGATAAAAGACAATTCTCATAGATGGCTCGAGGTGCATCGGCAATACCGGGGGAGAATCCTTTCCCGGATGGATGCTGTCGCCTGCCAGCCTGGGAAGAACCATGACAAAGACAATCCAGAGAAAGAATGCAAAAATATTATATACAGCGCCAACTTTGGCCCGTTTGTGCACATCGTCGATGGAACCACGGAGAATCATATAAGCAAGATAGATAAACATCCCAACAGCTGCGCCGTTTAGCTTTGGATCTTTAACCCACGGTGATCCCCAGGTGAAGTTTGCCCAGATCATTCCAGTAAAAAGTCCGAGGAATCCAAACATAAGTCCCACATTGACAGCTTCAACCGCAACGAGATCCTCGTCTTCGTCAAATTTCTGAAGGTATCGCAGGCTAAAGATGAATCCAGTAAGCAGCATAGCCATCATGCCGAACCACATTCCAACATGATAAAACAGATTCCGCATTGTTTCCTGGATCATGGTATCCGGAATGTCAACGAAAAACCCGACAATAATTGCGTACAACAGCAACGCACCTGATAAAAGTTTCCACCAATCCCGCTTAAGCATCCTGGTATGATTGTATTAGTTAAAAATGCGAATATTTGTCATTCAATTAATCCTTCCAAAGGTACGGAAATAACAGATATGCCAGGGCTATAACCGCGCCATTGATTGTAAGCAAAAGAATCAGAAAGCCCGACAGGCCAGACCAATCCATACTGCTCAAAGCTGCACGGGAGACTTTCATGAGGGTGGCAAGCAAGGGGAGAATGATGGGAAAGCTCAGAATAGCCATCAGTGAAAAATTGTGGCTTGCCCTGGATGCGATTGCCGCCACCATGGTAAGTACGGATGAAAGTCCAAGGCTTCCAAGTAATAAAGTAACCAGGAACAATGGAATATTTACAACCTGGTTTCCCATCAGCAAAAGAAAAAAGCCAAAAGCGAGAACAGACAGAATGGCCATGAGGAAAAGGTTATAAAGAATTTTGGCCAGTACAATGGCCTGGGGACTTGCAATCGTGTAGTAGTATAAGTGCCGGGCAGCGTTTTCCTGTAAAAAGCTTTTAGATATCCCGTTAACTGCTACGAAAAGAAGGATGATCCAGAAAAGTGAATTCCACGTTTCAGCGGTTATTGCATCTTCAAAAGCCAGGTAGGTAACAAAAACGGTAGATACAAGGTAAAGCAGGATGCCATTCAGCACATACTTCTGTTTTAGTTCAAGCATGACCTCTTTTCCAACCAGGAATTTGATTTCTCTGTAAAGCATTTGAGTTTCTGAAGTTGGGTGCAAAGATAAAAAAAACCCCGCGGTAAGCCGCGGGGTTTTTCAAACCTTGATAAATGTTGTACTATTCAACAATCATCTTCTGGGTATATTTCTGTCCGTTAACGGATACAGTAACAAAGTAGATACCAGTAGTAAGATTGCTTGCATCAATGCTGAACTGCTGTGAACCGGCGGTCATGGTGCCTTTGTTCAATGACATAACCTGTTTGCCAACGAGATTCGTTACATCAACAGTCACATTTGAATTCTTGTTCAGGTTTAAAGAAACCTTTGCGATATCCTTTACAGGGTTAGGATAGATCGAAACAGAAGCAGTTTCAATAGCTTTCGGATCAATCCCTACAACAGTCTGGGTAAAGTCAGCCTGTGTATAAGAGAAATCAGAGATATATTTGAACTGGCTTGAACCGGCTCCGTCGGAGAACCATTGTGCAACGATAGGTAATGTAAATTTGTTGTTATCGGTAAATACAATGGGTGAGGTGCATTGGAAATAAGCTTCCTGTGTAATGTCGCAAAGGAAAGTTACATTGCTCGCGTCAGTACCGGCATCAGGAGTTGTCAGTTTCATGGCAACAATGTCAAATCCACGGGCAAAAACATCAGGATTCTGGTTGTTGGTTTCGCCATCAATGTGGGTATCATTCCATGTGAGGAAGATTTTATCGCCGGCTTTGTTTCTTGAAATATAAACACGGTTATCGGAGGTGTAGGTTGCCCATGTTCCACGGAAGGTTTTCAGTGAACCCATGTGAATGGCTTGCCATGTTGTTCCACCATCGCTTGTATAAATATCAAATACATTGATCAGACTGTCGACACCGGAAGAGATTGAATAACCGCCTGGTGATAAACCAACAGCTACACCAATATGCAGGTTGCCATTTTTATCAACTGTGATTGAATGATCAAAAGCAGTGGTGTAAGGAATTTCATCACGGGTAGGTAATGGCGGGGAGAACAGGGTGCTGATAAAATAGTCACTATAGTGATTCTTAATACCATAAAGACCGTTCGGGCCATCAAGCTGAATAGCCTGAGGAGCACTCCAGGTCAAACCACCATCTGTTGATTTTCTGACAATGGGGAAGAAAGTCGAGTCGATCAGCGGGGTAGCGCCGGCCATATTTCCCAAAGCGGTCATATATACTGTCTGTCCATCTTCAGAAGCGGCAATTTTATTGTCGGCAAGGTTATAGGCCCCAACAGTCGGAAATTGAACCGTTTTGAAGGTATAATCAAAATCTTTTGTCGTGGCATTCCAGATACCTCTTCCGTAAATAACGCTGTCCTGGTATACAACAGATCCGCTCTCTACATTATTGTCACCATCCACCATGTGGGCAACGCCACTGTGGGTCACTGCAAATCCGTCAGGGATATAAGTGTAAGGTGTCGGGGCATACCACCTGATGTGTTTGGTAGTATCGGAAAAATCAACCAGGTTGGCTACGCCGTAGCTGTATCCGCCAAAACCACTTACAACCAGGTTGGCAAAATTCGGTCCAAAATAGGCGCAGTATGCATTTGCAAGTGTTGTATTTCCTGTTGGATTGTAAATACCGGCACATGGATATCTGCTGGCATCGTAATAATAAGGCGATGCTACCAGCTGAGCGGCAAGCACCTGAACCTGCGGGGTCCAGTCATCCTGGGTTACACCCATGTTTAATCCAAGATCCATGGCATAATAGCCGGATAAACTCGGAATTGTACCAGGGCCTGCTCTGTGAAAATTGATAATTGCATTCAGATCATCGTCAGCCCAAACCATTGGCCTGGTTCCACTGGAATAACCAAGAACATTGGCAGAGGTACCCAGGTCAAGAACCGTGACGATGTTTGTGTTATCACCACTTTTCAAACCTGAATGTTTAGAAGTAAAAGGAGAAGCTGAGGTCTTTTCAATGGGCTCAACAGTAATCTTCTGATCTTTTTGGTAGTTCCTGACAAAAACACCTTGTTTAATCTGGGGTCTTTGAGCAACAACAGCCAGGCCAATCATAAAAGCCAGACTAATTAGTAAAGTTTTTTTCATGGTTTTTGGTTTTTGGTTTGACATTAAAAATTGAAAAATTTAGATTTATAATTTTCAGAATTACAAAAGTATTACATTTTATCTAAATGTGCAATAGTTTTCTTAAAATTAACTTTTGGCCTGACAACAAACAAACCCATATCGATTTAATCACTTTTGCTTTGCCTGAGTGCCTTCTCTTTCGTATCGACCGGAATGATGGTTGAACGCTGAAATTCCGCATCATCAGAAAATATTTTACGGTAGGTAATGTGCCTTTTTGCGAAGGTGGCACCAACCGACTCATGCAATGCCCTCATTTTCGGATTAAAATCGCCTACCCATGAGAGTTCCAGTTCGGTAATTTCGGGTTTATGCTGCATCATCTGGTTGAGGTGCCAGAAAATTCCTGATTCAACACCGTAACGCTGATATTTTGGTTTTACACCCATGATCACGATGCGGGCACGTGTGATGGTTTTTCGATATTTCAACCAGATGAATCTGAGTTTATTCCAGATATGAAGTTTTCCGTGAAGATGTTTCAGAATCTGGTTCACATCGGGAAACTGGATAAGAAATGCGATGGGTTCTTTTTCGTGGTATACAAACCAGATCAATTCCGGATCAAGAAAGGATCTTGCCTTTTCCATCGCTTTTCTAAGCGTGGAAATATCCATGGGCGTGAAATTCTCGTGGAATTTCCATGCATCGTCGTACACCTCCTTCATGTCGAGGATGAACCTGTCAGCCTCCTGATAGGTAAAATGCCGGAAGGAGAGTTCCGGTTTGCGCATGCACCACTCGGCTATTTTCCAGAAACGTTCGGGAAAGGGTTTGGTCAGGTCGAGGTGGTTCGAAACCTGTTCGAAATAAAATTGAAAACCATAGTTCTCAAAAAGTGCCTTGTAGTATGGCGGATTGTAACTCATTCCGAATCCCGGGTGAATAAAACCCTCCACCAGCAGTCCCCAGTTTACATCATTTTCACCGAAATTAACCGGGCCATCCATGGCTTTCATGCCTCGTTCGGCCAGCCATGCCCTCGCCTTGTTAAAAAGTAAAAATGCAGCATCCTGATCGTCAACACATTCGAAAAAACCCATTCCACCGGTCGGCTGCTGAAATGTATAGGCCTTCTTTTTATTGATAAATGCAGCAACCCGGCCTGTTACGGTTTGCTCCTCATTCACCAGAATCCACCGGATCGCTTCGCCATGCAGGAAAAAACCATTTTGTTCCGGATCAAAAACGGCTTCCACTTCCTGGTCGAGCGGCCTGACATAATAAGGATCACCTTTGTAAATTTTCTCAACAAGATCAAGAAATTGCCTTCTTGTCTTTTTGTTCGTAACCTCAACTAACCTCATATCTGAAACAATTAACGCTAAAAACCATCCACTTAACACTTAAAACTT
>CAIYJU010000090.1 GCA_903926565.1 uncultured Bacteroidales bacterium | reverse complement strand
TATGTAAAACTGTGCTTTTCAATACTCCCATTACCAACAAATTTTCTGATAAGATCATCGTGACCCACAGTGATGGATTCTCCAAAACATATTCAGTCAACGATATACTGCCTTTTCAATTAACTCCCGGGGGATATATTGATATGAAACTCTACAAAGGAGTACAGGACAACTGGGAAGAAAGACAAACCGTCAACAATGTGGCAGTCCATATCCCGGTAGCATCGGCACTTGCGAATCAGCGTAACGTTGATAGTATAGATATTCAGGCAAATACTCAATACTTCAGCAATCCAAACTCGAATAAGAGAATCGTTGTTTTTGGACACACGCACGTAGCCAGAATCATGCCTTTCATCAATAATGGGATAAAATCAATCTACGCGAACTCGGGAACATGGATTGATGAGAAGTCAGGATCAGGCGGTACAACGATGAATTTTGTCGTTATAACACCACAGAATATTGATGCATCTTCTCAAACCCTTGTGAAACTTTACAATTTTGAAAATGAAGTTGTGACAAAAATGGCTGAAGACTCGTTACACTATTAGCGTTTTGCTCCAAAATTGATGACGCAGGTTACTTTGCAATGAGTGGCAACTACCTCTACTGTTTAAGGATCCATGACGTCCGCTCTTTTGTTCCGTCAGAAACACGGATAATATAGAGGCCGGAAGAGAAGTTGCCAATGTTGAAGGTGTGACTGGGTTCATTGATTAGCTCGTGTTTCGCCACCAAAGTTCCCTGCATCCCATATATTTCAATTTGAACCGCAGTGTTTTCAACATGACCGGGCACTCCAAGTTTAAATTCGCCGGAAGTAGGATTTGGAAAGACTTTAAACAGGTCGTTTCCGGTGGTGTGTAAGATTTGTTCCGGGGTATAGGAAGATGTTCTGGCCGGCGATCAGATGCGATGTGCCGCCTGTGGCATTGAAAAGTCGTTCCATTGCCGGCGGCATAAAATGCACCTGTTTCTTTGCCGTTAACCAAATAGTTCCTGCTTTTGCAACCCCAATCCCGGAGAGATGCCAGAGCGGTCGAATGGGGCGGTCTCGAAAACCGTTGACCTGCAAGGGTCCGGGGGTTCGAATCCCTCTTTCTCCGCTGGATTACAAGGCATAAAAACGAAAACCACTGAAATAAGCACATTTCAGTGGTTTTTTCTTTTCAGACCTTTGGCATAATAGTATTTTTGGCTCTTTTCATTTTGATGCGCCAAACTTTGTCGTGGTGTATGATTGTGCCTAATCACTTTGGGGGGAAGAACAGGGTTAAAAGATGAAATTGTCATGAGACCCGGTATGGCGGCCGGCTATATCTGTTAATTTCCGATCTGGTTTTAGGAAATTTTATAGTGTTCTTCAGGATTGTCCATTTCTCAATTAAACTTCCCAGGTACCCATCAGGATTCATTACGAACACATTGCCGCTCCCGGCGACATAGACATAGCGTCCATCTGCCCTTTTCCTGATAATAAACCCAACAGGAAATCCATTTAAAAGTATCTGACTGGAAATTCCACCACCAGAGGTAAGTAAGGAGATATTCTCACCTTCGTCATCATTGCTCAAAACCAGGTATGAGCCGTATTCAACTGGATCGTAATCCCTCACTCCCGGATTATACCCTCCAGAGTTGAGATCGTAAATCTTGTCCCAGGTAACGGTGCCATCCTCTGTAATCCTTGTAAATCGAGACCTTGCTACCCCGTATCCGCCTACCCAGCCAAACGCAGTTCCGAAAAGCAGATAGCCATTCCCAGGCAGATGCAGAAAAGAACGCGGTGTATCGCTCCCTCCCATTTCATTGAGGTAAAACGACTGACTCACAAATAAACCGGTGTCATCCAGAAACATAAGCCAGAAAGTGTCCTTCCAATTGTCAATATTTCCCGATACAGCTCCTGAGGATTCGCCCCGACCGAAGATGACAAGCCTTCCGTCAGAAAGAGCAATCATCTGACAGGGCTCATTGAGGATCGTTTTTCCTCCGAATTTATCCCATACCTGATCGCCTGTGGAGGAAATTTTGGCAATAAAGTATTCATACTTAACAGTGTCTTCCTGTGCTTTTCGGTTTGAAAATCCGGATACGAAAATATTATTGTACTGATCTTCAGTAGTGGCTGTCAGCAATATTTTATAATCAGCCGGATATGTAACAGTCCAAATTACATCTCCGGTAGCAGTGACTTTCATGATCAGGTTCCCGCATGTGGCAATATACCCATTGTCGCTGCACTGCAGCAATGCCTCCGGAGTTCCTTCAAGAGCGTAAATTTTCAACCATTCGACCTGAAATTCCTGATCAATCTTCAGAAGAAAACGCTGAACTTCGCGACCCTTGGCATAGTACTCCCCGAATCCGGAGATTAGGTAACCGTTGTCGTTCGTTTTGATACCGTTGGAGAAGGAATATCCGTCAAAACCAAGATTGATAAAGTCAATTTGATGGAAAAAGGACTTCATGGTTCTGACGTTTGTGGTGATTTTTTTGCTGTCGCGATCAGGGTCGAGTGCAATAACGCTGATAGCGTATTTTCTGTCAGGGAGCAGGTTTTTGATGGTATATTCCCTCCAAACCAGATCGTACGCCACCACCGAGTCGTCAACTGCAACATCATAATGAACCGAATCGGCATCCGGATCAATGGAAGCCAGCCAGGAAATCCGCACTTCATTATCAGTAACGTTCAAAACCTGGATAGAAAAAGTACCGGGCGGCGTGGTCCCGGTTGGTGCCGGTGGTCCTTCAGTTCCGATTGGGTTCTCCTTACTGCAGCCAAGGATGAAAAATAAAAGGACAAGGTTCAGCAGGTATTTCATAGCTGTCATAGTTAAGGTACAAATTGATAAAGAACCTGCCTGTCGACTTCATTTAAATTCTTTACCACATATCCCATCCCTGCCACAATATGATCGTGGTATACGACCGACATTCCATAACTGAACCATTCAGGCATAAAGGAGTTTAACTCCCATGTGTTGCTTGCTATAGAATACTCCCAGCAATCCTGCAGTACCTGGTATGGATACTGGTAATAGGTGCCGCCAAGGAGGTAGAGGCTGTTACCAAAGGATACCATGGTTGACACCGTTCTGCGTGGCTGTATAAACGGGGCTTTCGCTGTCCAAAGATCAGTTGCCGGATCATATTTCCACAGTAGTCTGGAGTATTCAAAAACATATGCAACACCGTTGTTGACCAAGGCGGCATTGTGGTGGGTTGAATATGCCAGCGGGGCATCTTTAAGCCTTGTCCAAATTCCAGTCAACAGATCATACATCCAGAAATCTTGGTGTAAATGATCCCCGGCACCGGCGTATAGCTTATGCCCGATCATGAAACAGGTAATGCGACTCGATCCTGACCCCGGATATACGGAAACCACGCTCCAGGCATCCTGCTCCGGCTGATACTTCCATAATTTGGTAACAGATTTATGTTTGAACAACATATACCCCTCGTTATTGTATTGTAGGTTATATGGTGCTTGTTCATCACCATATACCACAGCTTCACTGGGCATGAACCCTTTTTTTTGCTGCCATTGCTTGCTGATAAAGTTGAATTTCCAAATAGGCAGGATGCTTCCGTTCGATGCGATCGGATTGTGACCACCGACCAGGTATAGGTCATCTCCAAATAAAAAGCAGGAATGATCCGAATTATTTGGGCCGGGATAGGTGGTATCAATGACCGACCACTCACCCTTCATGACCGTAATTTCATCCTCGACACTAAACTTAATCCCATCAAGGTACAGGTCAACTTCGTAAATCCCCGGAGAGAGGTCAACAGGAACAGTACACCTGATGAATGCATGATCGGTCTCCCATATTGCAGTGGCTTTCAGCGGAACCGACCCGTTCAGTTTTACCTGAAATGAAACTGGGGTAAAGCGATTCTGGTAATCCAGTGAAACAAAGAAATCATCGCCTTTGTTCACATATCGGGCAAACTGGATCAGCGGATCGGAATATGAGCCATATTGCGTGATATATGCTCTGAAATTGTTTTTCGGCGACCGGATAATCGCCTGAGCACTGGAATACTCATAGGAATCGGTACGCAATGTTGCCCTGACCATGTAGTCGTGGTTCAATCGTGAAGTAGTCATCTGAACCAAAACCGTCTGATCTGTCTGACCCGAAAGCGTAAAAGGTATGGCAATGGCACTGTCTGAAGAAACTGTAATATCTGTAAAAATCACTGCCGCATCTTTAACCGCAAGTCCCGCGCCAAGTTCTACCTTTAGGTTTACTTCATAGCTCGTGAGTCCTGTTGACTTCGCGGAGAGGATTGTTAATCCTGGTGGTGGCTGAACAACATCCTTTCTGCACCCGGCAAATGAAAAACAACAAAACAATGGAATATAAATGAAAATGACACGGAGAAGGAAATTTCTGGTAATCATTGGTAAACGGAAAGAATAAGGATTGCTTTGCTAAAATAACAATTAAATCCACAAGATAATATAAATAATATAAGAAATGACCCAGTTTATTGAATAACACCTGCTTTGCCACCAAAGTCCCCTTTATTCCAGACATTTCAATATGAACCGGCGTGTTTTAATCTGAATCTTAACAAGGAATATCCTTATTTCTTTGCCGTTAACCAAATAGTTCCTACTTTTGCAGACCCAAACCCGGAGAGATGCCAGAGCGGTCGAATGGGGCGGTCTCGAAAACCGTTGATCCCTTTGGGGATCCCAGGGTTCGAATCCCTGTCTCTCCGCAGTCGACCTTCGCTGATGTAGTATTAACAGGCATTAGCGGAGGTTTTTAATTTTCCACACACACAATTCCACACGTTTCAATCGCTTCTTGCAACAGGTCATTTTGCGATTTGACAGGGGGTGGCATCCGCAAAAACGACTTTCCTTTTCGACTTGTCCCCCGGGGTTGGAACCCACTAAACACCTTAGTCCCTCTATACCACAATAAGTGCGTTTTACTGTTGGTTTGGAATTGACGCTTTTGTTTTATCGATGATCACAATCTTGGGCATATGCCCACAACCATCCCCCGTTATATTGTATCCAAATTTCAATCCATTGATTTGGCTGTATCAATACTTGGAATCCCGGTTTTAGAAGCCATTTGCCGTATGCGAGTTGATTACCGGTATATACCCTTACCGGGTAGTCTCCACCCCCTGAAGTCATTATCCAATTAGGTCCGCTTTTGTCAATGGTATAAAAGATTATAGGTGTATTTTGAGCTGCAATTGCCGCCGCTGTTTCTCTCTCTTTCTCTTTCTCTTCTAATTCTTTATAGCTAACTCCATCCTTATTATATTTGAGGCCTTCAAAGACTATTCTATTTCCATTTATTAACCTGCAATCCCAATAATCGCCATTGGTCCATTTATATCTTCCTTTCGCCGACAATACTCCGTTATTTGTTTGAAACTCTCCCCGTAATTGTTCTCCATCGCTGTATGTATATGTTCCCAGACCTCCTGGATTAAAATCCTTTAAAAAGCCCACATAATTATCTCCTCCGTTAAAATCAATATTGCCCTCACCATTTATCATACCTTTATTAAACATTCCTTTTATTACATATGTGGGGCAAACAAATTTGCCAGGTCCTGTAAGAAATTCATCTTTTTTCCAATCACCTTCAATATACGTGTTTGAAGAATAAAATATACGGCTTGGAAAACGGCCGTCACCAATATAGTACTCTTTTACAGGGGAACTATTTCCTTGTTGTGAAATACATTCACCGGTGGGGTTACCATTTATATAATTCGCCTTAATCCTTAACCCAGTATTAGTAGTTGTTTCGCAATAACCGTCAGCTTTGCATTCAATGAAATTACCTACTGTCTTAAAAATCGTTCCGGGCGCAATTTGACTTGCAGCCATTGCGTTAATGATTGGTGCATTTTCTCCATACAATGTACCTTCTCCTTTTTGAATGCCTTTTTCAAATTTGAAGAATCCCATCGATCGTTTCTGCCATGAATACATAGGAAAGTGATATATACCATTTCCGTTAGGCCTGCCTTTTGAATCTATTGGGCCGACATAGTCAAAATGCGTAAATGATTTAAAGCTAAGGTTATCATTGAATTTAAAATTTACATGATTATTAGGCCTTGTAGGCTCAGAAAAACTTTTTGCTGATTTATAAAAAAACTTTCCAATGTATTGATCGGGTAAAATTGATGTATTATATGAAGGCATTACAATACCTAAAGCCTCACCTATAGCTTTTACGAATATCATACAATCAATTGCACCGATTTCGGAAGGAACTACTTTAAATGCAGATACAAAATTACAGACTGAATCGTATTGCTCTTTATCAACAATAAACTCAAATGCTTCCGTAAGTAAATAGACATTTAGAGCCTCTATTCCTTCATAAAAAGAGCCTTCCCCTTTTTCCCTGATAATTGTATATCGATTGGTTGAATTATTTCTGAATAAACCTATACTAAAAGTTCTTTTGTCTTTTATTTCATTAATAATTTCATCTACATAAATAAACACCTGACCCGATGAGGCAATATTTATATTTTTTAAATTAGTTCTTGCCCCTATAGTTATTTTATATAACTCATAATTGAATTTGCGGCGAATATCAAACTCCTTCTGGTTACGTGCTATATTTTCTCTAACAGGAAGCTGTGCTAAACAAGTTGATAGTAAAAAAAATACAAAACATACAGAAAGTAGTGTACTTTTAAAAAATAATATTTTCATAATTGTATTTAAAGGTTTGAGGAGTATGTGTGTCCGAATTAGTTTCAATAAGATAAATGTGTTTGCTTAAGTCCAACGAAACTTACTCGCATCCTATCACTTCGCTAATAATCGGCAAAATGGTTTTATGCATTTTCACTGAAATATTCTTTTAAAGACGATTGAAAAATGCATACCCCAAAGTCTATCTTTGGATAATTGCAAAAAGGATTATGTAATGGTTTTGCTCAACCCGGACCATGCGAAGAAGAGGCATGACCACAGATGTTGCACATAGTGAACATCGTTTGAGAACACGCGCCAGGATTTCCGTTTGCAGTACAATTGGAGCAACATACATTACCACACACACCGCATACTGTATTTAAATTGTATCCTCTATCAGCCTTCTGTTCAGGAGTAAGATTTAAATCCATCTCCTGTAATTCTATATGATTTTTAGCCATCTTTTGTGATTTTATATATGTAAAGTACTTTATTTTAAAATATGACCATTTCTGAATATTTATGCCCTTTAGCAAGAGATGTAATCGCAACTATTCTTTTTCTTCACCAAACAAATTTGAATTAAAATAGAAAAGTTCAAGTATAAACGTTATGCAAGCATAGCTGCCAAAAAATCTGCTATCCGTCTTATGATGTTTATTGTATTATGATTGAGACGCAATGATAAATATTTTCTAAAGAGTAAAGATATACCAGAATATTTAAACCAAATGCAATAGTTAATTAATTTAACATATGTTAACACAACAATGCAATTACAACAATGAGCAGGGTATAAATAACAGCCACGGATTACGGGTTCAATTATCATGAAGAGCTTTGATCTGCGAAGGAATAATATATATCATAAACAGATAGAAATACAGGTGAATGTGTTCCGCAGGCTTTGGATGATAAAGAAGGTTTTCCGAAATTTAAGAAATAGGGTGTGATGGCCTCCACAAATCGTTTTCCTTTTCACCAACACACCCGGAGAGGAAGAGCATTAACTCCTTCCATGCCTCTATCCTCGTTTAATGATCATTTACCCAATCTTCAGGAACTCAGGAGGATTCTTCCATTCGTACTCGCCAATGCAGGTGTTGAACAACTGCGTGAACGCAGCAATGCAAGCCATGCCTTGCGTTGTGATGCAAAACCTGCGATTATGTGTGCGTTTCTCTTTCAAGGCGATCATGCCCCTGCGTTGCAATCTGCGCAGAGCCAGATAAAAAATATTTTTACCCACGCCCGGAATGAGTTTTATCAAATCAGTGTTTGCGAAATATGGGAGTAGCGAATTTCGCTGAATCGTAAAACCGGCAGACAATACCAGAAAATCTACCCGGGTGACATGGTAGTCGAGGTGGATGCGGTGCATAGCATTTTGCTGGAATACAAGAATCGGGACGTGGATATTTTTAAATATTCCGTATTCGGAGAAGGATCGTCTCCCGCCAGCTATATTTTTGAATGTTTTCATTGTCTAACAGTATAAGACCAAAGGTAATCTATTGATTGTACGATATCAAGGGAGATTTCAGCTAAAAGTGGGTGGAAAGGGAGGCATATTATTCGATTTTAGGAAGGAGATCATCATTTGCAATTTTATTTTGTTGGCCAACTGGCATTATTTCAGCCGTCGATTCCAGGAAAATCACGATTTCCGTAATCAAATTATTAGGAGCAGGGGGATATCCTTCAAGTGAGTCTTTGAATTCACAATCGGAGCCTTCATTGATTCAATGAAAGTAACGCAGCTGGACCACAGTAAGGACCTTTAGACGGTCGGGGGTGTATTCGATTGGGGTTCGCGGTGCGGAAACATCCTTACCTCCAATGAGTACTCCTTTTCTGAGGATGAAGTCTGCCGCAGTGTTTTGTTCTCCGTAAATCCTGAGCCTTCTAATGCCTTGCGTATATGTTCCTGTAACTCCAAGGCCGATATTGATTTTTTTTGCGAGTTCTTCGTTTCCATATCTAAATTCTGAAGGGTTAATGGTTGGTACTGATGCAGGATTTCACCTGACGACTATTTCTTTTTCTTGTTTTTTATATCCATCGCTGCTGCTGACCGTGAAAACAACCGTACCTCTTATTTATGATCATTCCCGGTATCTGAAATCGGCTTCGGTTCCAGGTTCACAGTAAACCCGGAGCCTTCTAACATTTTTGCTAACTGTTCCACCGACTCCAAATGAGTCGTGAAGGTTTTTGGTGAGTTCGTTGGTTTCATTACAGGTGCTTTTTTATCCTCCTTTTTATTACCTGTCACTCCGGCGAACCCGGGAAACATTTTTACCTCAAAGACCCTGTCCTTGTTCTCTGTAAATCCGGGGCCTTCTAAAACCTGTTGTATACGTTCTTGTAGCTTTAATCCAGTCACGAATTTCGGCTGAGGTTTCTGTGGTTCCGCAGTTGATTGAGTTGTTGTCGACTTCAACTTTGAATAATCGGTGGGTCCATTTCCATTCCTCTCATCCATTCTATCCATTGCTTCTAAGAATCCATGGTCCTTTAACCATCGACGCATAATTAAATTATATGTCGCGGCTGATACCCCTGGTATCGGACTGGTTGAATCTTCATCCGGAGGGGTAATGGACTGTTGTTCCTTCACAATAGTAAATCCAGAGTTTTCTAACAAGACTGCCAGCTGATCTGTTAAGTCCGAAAGGGTCGTTGATTTTTCTTGGGGGTTCTCAGGTTTCAGCAAATCAGATTGGGAATCCTGCGGAAGGTCTTTACTCTGCTTGAATCCGGAATTTTCTAAGATTTTCAGTGTAACGTTTCGCAGCTCTTTGGTTGTGATACACTCTGTCCGAGCGTCCTCAGAGGCCATGCGATAAATTTCAACATCATTATCCTCTTTGGTTATTCTATGTTCAGCAGGTGTTGGAGACAAAGGGTTTGGGGATGTCCATGGTAAGGGAACCTTTGACCTGCCTGTGATACGAGAAAAATTCATTTCCATTCCTGCAATAGACCCTATGTTTTTAACATAAGACTTCACCTGATCAAAATAATCATCCCAGGTCCACTTCTGATGTTCGTAAATTTCCAGGGAATTTGCTTCTGGCTTGACTTCCAACCAATATTTGCCACATTTAATATCAAATGAATCGTTTTCCAGATTTCCTGTTGAAAAGGTATTAACCATTCCATGATGATAGTCCTTGCCCTGGTAGCGGATGTCGAAATGAACTTTCTGCTCACCGGGGCCATTTCCGGAAAACGACCGGATGCTAATCTTAACTTCCTGTCCTTGCCATTTTAAGGTGCTTTGACTTGCATAATCCATGTACAGGTCCCAGGTCAGTTTACAAACCGGCTTCCCTGAATTGGTTGATTTTTCTGCTGTTTCCATAGTAGAATGATTTTAAATGTTTTACATCATCAGGAATATTCAGCGGAAGAGAAGGGAAAGGGGAAATAAAAAAACGAACCCTTTTGACCTTTGGCCCGCATCGTTTTTACCACCGTGGCGTTCGCGGCTCGGTTGGCACCCATTTAAGGGTTCTTGATGCTTTTACAAAGATAGGGGAAAAAATACGAAAGTCAAGGTTTTATTATGCAGTAGAAGTTACAGGATTCTGTTCTCAAAAAATCCATAGTAATAACATTATTAAAAGCGTTAGATACGTGCCAAAGACTAATCCAAATGCAGTATATGATCCAATTTTGAACAACAAGCTATCCTCATCCACCTTAAGGAAGCGTGCTAATAGATCAACTAAAAAAATCTGTACCCCAAAAGCAAAATACCATAGATGGATTAGTAAATAAGTATCATGAGTATGTTTAATAACATTTTGTCCAGGGACCCAAATTGTGTCTTCCTGCATTTCAGTTTTATCGGTGATAACTTTTTCATACCCTTTCTCATAAACAACATAAGGTCTATCGTTTCTTATGTAATAAATAATTGAAAATGTTGCCGTTATCACGGGTGAAATGCTAATGATTAGAAATAAAACTTTGAATAACAGATTCTTGAAGATGTTCATGAAATTCAGCTTGTTTCCATTTGTGACAATCCTTTTCTTGGAATATTGAAAAAAATCAGCGTGAGCTAATCACCTACCGCTGTTAAGGCTCGACCAAGAACCTATGCCGCAAATAAGCAACGCCCACGCTTTGCATGGGCGTTTGGCTTACTATCCTGCGGCATTGTTTATTTTGGTCGATTTAAACAGCAGAATTCAGCTAAACGCTGTATGTTGTATTCTTTAGTGTTTTTTCTCGATAATTCAGTTTTATTTTGTCAAAGGTAGTGATAGAATGACAAATTTGGAATAACCTTCGTAAATATATTGATTTGCGAGGGGAGAAATCCTTACGCAAACATTTGATCTAAGGCCGATTGGGGATATCCATTTTCAGAAAACCATGCCAATAGTTTATCCATGTTTTTCTCCGTCGTAATTATTGCACTTATCTGACTGAAAGGATTGGATGTGATTCCCATCACCCAATAAAAAGTCAAAGGTGGAACCAACTTCCTTGTTTTTATTTTTTTTAATAAACTATTGAGTTCCTTTTTTGGGGTGTTTGTTCTATCGGGAAATTCAGTTATCCATCCTTTTGCTAAATCAGTATATTCCTCCTCTACTTTCCAATAGGTGTAACCTCTGGAGTCATCGTTACCCACCCAAAACACCTTAGTAATCGGGTATGGTAGTGGAGAATCTTTGTACAGGGAGCCAGCAGAAAATACTGTCATCTTGAAGCTATCAGGTTCGATGCTACACAATACAGAATTACATTTCCATTCAGCATCGAAACAAGATTTACAAAAAGGATCGCGTATGAGATTATAAAATATAGATTTCTCTTCCTTGAATTTTTTATTACATGATAAACATTTCGGGGAACTTAAATTCTTCTTTTCCATATGCTTGGATTTTAATACGATGTCTTAAAACTTCCTTTAATCCAGTAACGCCTTGATCAAACAGTCTCTCAGGTCAGTGTAGTATTGAATGTTGATCTTGGTTATCATGTCATCAGAAAGGTCGTTGAGCTGTTTTCGGGCGTTGAGTGGGATTAATAGTGTTGATGCGCCTTTTTCAACGGCTAACTCGGCAAGGTTGACGGCATTATATACCAGGTCAATTGAACCGCCCAGGTTAAGCTGGCCTACAATCACCAATCCCCCTTTGGTGCCTTTCTCAATGATGGCACTGCAAAGGGCGATCAACACTGCCATTCCCATTCCATTGCCACTTTTCGATGAATCGAAGGAACGTAACTGTAAGGAAAATTCATGGGATCGCGGGTCCCTGTCACCAACCAGTTCTTTGGTTTTGCTATAGAGGTTCTGCTCTGCATAGCGGACACTTTCCTGAAACTGAGCGGGAACAGGCCTGTTTAATATCTTGACTCCTGATCCCGGACCGATGTTTACTTCAATTTTATATAATCCGGTTGCTTCATCCTGTCCTCCTGCGTTCAAGGCCCATATCTGGCCGGGGGGCAATGGGTCTTCGCCAATGGTATTTTCACTATGGACCTCTGGTGTTGTGACAAAGGTCTCAACCCCATCTTCGCCTATCCGATAGCTGAAGTGGGTATTGCGAAATTCAGCTGAGCCTATTCTTTTCTGCTGCTCCTTCACCCTGCGCCTGTATTCCATGGAGATTTTGATCGCCCATTCCAGTAGCTCATCTGTGATTGGTTCCCCGGGATCAGGCTGCATGAGTTTGAGCAAGCCGTTCAATGTTTTGTTAACCGCTGTGGTATCCCTGCCACTCAATGCCCCTCCGTAATCTATCCTGGGTAATACTGCAGACAGGCGATGGATGTCTCTCATCCTGGTCCAGCATTCTGCCATAAAGTCACTGACAAGGCCAAAATGATGCGTAAAGAAGGATTTATCAACCTTCGGAAAATCCCAACCCGGGATATACCCATGTATCCTATCCATAAAGGCGGTATCGTCCCTCATTTCCTTTGGCAACGGTCCAAACAGATGACCCGTACGCTGCTGATGAACAACATCAACATCAAAGTTGCCAACCATTACAATTCCGCCATCCGCCCGGATCGGCTCCTTCCCACGGCTGAATTCACCGCTTTCCATATAACCTTTCATGATGTTCACACCGTCTTTGTTATCGAACGAAACACCGGAAACCTCATCAAAGCAAACCACATCATATTTACACACCAGTCCCCGTTTGCCGCTTCCCATGTCGACAAACATCTTCGCCACAGTGGTCTTGCCACCTGAAACCAGGTGAGAATAGGGTGAAACTTGCTGGTAGATATGAGACTTCCCGGTGCCGCGCGGGCCTAACTCAACAACGTTGTAATTTCGTTCAACAAACGGGATCATCCGTACAAAAAGAACATTTCTGGCTTTTTCTGAAAGTTTGGATGGTTCCATACCGACACTCCTGATCAGCACCTCTTTCCACTCTTCCAGGGTGAAATTCTTCCGGCCTTTGAAAAGTATTTCCAATACATTCCTCTGAGATAACTGGATAGGCCGGATATTGGAAATCCCGAAAGGCCTGCCATTGCTCTCCTGGGCGATAGCACTGTCGTATTCCAGTTCAACCTCAGCGTAAAAACCCCCGGTAAGCATTCTTTCGTTATCATTAACCATCTCGGCGGGGATGCGCACGTTATTCAACATCAGGCTGGGCAAGGTGGCTACATAGCTATCCGTCTTTGTATCTAATTTGGCGGTGATGATGTCAATGATCTTAATGGAGCCTTTTTCCCTTGCCTTAGACTTGAAATATTCCTCCTCTCCCGGACGGACGGTTCGGTTCGCCAGTTGGTTTTTGACAATCTCCAGCCCTTCCAGTATCTCTCCTTCATCGGTCGTGGCGCAGTATCTGCCAAGAAGAAATTCTATAACATAGGTCGGGACCGGGTAGGTTTTCCGGAATGGTTCAATCAAATCTTTTTTTACAAAATAGCCTTCAAAGCTATGGGCTATAAGTTTATCAATGTTGTCAAGTTCCATAGTCATGGTTTTATTGGCCTACCGAGGTAATTTGTTTATCAATAATCATATCTGACGGAGTTGTGAGAATAACCCATGCCGCCATTCCTTCGCAACTGTCGTTGACCATAAGGGTGCACTTGTTGTCTTTCACTATTTTCTTCTCCTGTGATGAAACCAAAATCGTGGTTTTATCATCTGCAGGCTTGGTTCTTATATCAACTTTATAGCCGTCTTCAGCACCTTCCAACTCAACTTTACAAATGAGATTATTCCATTTAACTGATTGTATCTTGCCTGTGAATGCTCGTTTCTGATTGTTTTCGATAAGCATAACAGGGATCAGACATTCCTGGATACTAAGTCCTCCATGGGCATATTCCTGGTTTTTTTTGAAAAAGGATATTCCAGAGGCGTAGGCGATATAAATGGCAGGATTCCATTGCCACGGTAAGTGCAAAAGGTCAGTTGTAGCACCCTCCTTGATCAGAGCGCAACGTCCCCAGCGGGTTTCGGTAAGATTCTTTGAAAGCTCTGTCTTGGGTAAACCGCCTGGTAGAAGTAACCATCCATGGTCTGTGACCACCTTTATTCGTTTGACTCCCTTTTCAAATAATCCTTCGATGGTTTCGTGAACCCGATGATAGAGTTCATCAATCCTGCGGACCATGTTGGCCTGTTCTTCGTGTCCTTTGGTATCAATCTCACCGATCTCCATCCATATTTTCTGTTCCGGATTGATTTCTGAAACAGAGGCTGAATAATGAAATCCCTTTTCCGTTAAAGCCACTCTGAACGCACCTGTCTGCAAATCTTTGCCGGACTGAAGCTGAGGTCGGAATTCAACGCAAGTGCTGTCAGGGTTAATTAATCCAGCCATAGGAGAGTTGCAGGGCTTGGCAGTAGGGGTAAGTGTTGGCAAGGCCGACCATTTATTTTCCAATGCTACCTGGAAACCACATTCCCTTAATCTTGCAGTGAAATCAATCGCCAGCTCAAACCGCAACGCGTCTACGAACAATACACAATCTTCTGTTTCTTCTTCTATCCTCTGTCCGGTTAACATTGAGGAGTCGGATTCCAGCAACTTCTGGAACTTCGTTGTAAGATGTTCCAGCCAGGGTTTATATACCCATGAGATGACAGCAGTAACTGCCGCCTTGTCTTTATCAGTTTGCACAGCAGCCAAAGCTTTCCGCATCGACTGATCGGCCCGATAACCGCTATCGGTATAAAAGAATACGACGTCCCTGATAGAAGAAGAGGAGAATGGCTGGGAACAACAATTGGCCATTTCCGTGAGATATTCCAAGGCATCAACCAGGCGAGCCTGCCCCAGTTCATACCAAACCGAATTTTTCCGCAATTTGTTCAGCTGGTTAAGCTGTAATAGTGTTTTGCTGGTTTCAGTTGGTTTTCCCCTGCAGAGGTGAACCAAGGCCTCCCTGAGCTTTGTTTCCTGCTCTTCGTTCACCTGGGGCCAACTGTTTATGGGCAATTCAAAAATGCCAGTGCCCAGATCATCAGGCTTGGCAAGTCTCAGCAATTCAGGAATTTTCGGATACTTTGCAGGAGCATTGGCAAAGTAATCCCAAACGTAAGCCCAGGTATTCTTCTGTGATCCGAGTTTCAACGCAGTCTCTTTGATGTTCCGGTAATCCGGTTCAAATTCGTATCGTGCCTTGCACAGGTTGATGAACGTAGATCGTTTTTCAGGAGGAAGTTTTTCTAAAAAAGTATCTCCTTCCGACATCCATTTCAGAATACTGGGGGTAATATCGGGAAATACGGTGGCCAGCAGAAACTCTGCATCCACGAAGGTTTTGTTGTAGAATACCTCAATGTCCTGGAAAATGCCGGGAAGAGCAGTAAGCAAAGCATCTTTCGTGGCTTCGTCCTGGACCATTTTTATTCCCATCCCGGATTGGACATTTTGAACAAACGCGGAGACTGTCCATTCTTTTCCGTTTTCATGTAACCAGATTGTTCCGGTATACTGGTATTCCATCAATGGCTGCAAGGATAATCCGGCAGCAGTGATATTCCTGAAATCCTGTTTGGAAATGCCCGGCAGATAGATTACCGGAGTCACGGTGTCCGGCCAGGTTGCTTCTGGCAGCGTTTTTGAAATCATGCATTTTAACCAGATTGCAGGGCCTTGTCTCTTTTCAGGATCATATGTTCCGAAAACCAGGAGGGAGGGGATTTTCTCTTGTAACACCGGGATAACCGCTTCCCACTGACGATCAGGATCAGGCCATAGGACAACCTCCGGCTGGACCATGATGCTGCTGTTGTGCCGGGCAGCTTGTGACAGGCTTTGAACTACTTTATCGAAAATGCTTTCATTCATTACTTCTTGTCTTTTATTCTTTTGATCTCCTTGTCTAAATCCGAAAGGTAGGTCTTATCTTGCTTAATTCTAAAATATTCATACTCCTCAGCTGCTTTTTCAATGGCCTCCTCATGCGATATTTTTCCTGCATTGGGCAATAGCTCCAGACTATTGCTTTCCAGGAATTTATTGGTTCTTTCGAGCCAGTCTTTCATGGTCATCACTTGGTTTCTCCGGGCCTGAAATTCAGCTAAATCGAGATACGCACTTACCAATAAATTCAAATTTCCGATCTCTTCTTCCGAAAGATAGTTCTTGGCAATTTTTGTGTCGCTTTTCAGAATTTTTCCGGTTGGTGAGTTTTTCCACGAAGTAAGACCCATGTAGTCTTTGTCCCGATCAGCCCTTGATGCAATGATTTCCGCTGCCGTTTGACCCGTTACAGCAAAATGCAATTTATTCTGAACCATTTTATAAAACAGCTGGCACTCTTCAGCTTTGGCATTGTAGTCGGCACTGCATTGTTCAAAAATATCGCCCAGCTTTTGATAAAACCGCCGCTCGCTGGCGCGTATTTCACGAATCCGTTCCAGTAATTCATCGAAATAGTCTTTGCCAAAAGGCTTGCCATTTTTCAAAAGTTCATCATTCAAAACAAAACCCTTGGTAATGTACTCCTTTAAGGTTTGGGTAGCCCAAATCCGAAACTGGGTGGCTTGTTTTGAGTTAACCCGGTAG
>CAIYJU010000089.1 GCA_903926565.1 uncultured Bacteroidales bacterium | reverse complement strand
GTGTTTCTTTCCCTGAAAAAAGTGGAAAAATTACCTGATAAATATTGACATATGTCAACGACCACCTGTTTTTTTATGACAGGATTGGAAAAATCGCAGGGTAAACCATAAATTTTTGCTTAATAATTAAAAAAAAAACTGAATTTTGTATGATTAAAGAAAACTTAACATTTACTCTTATGGCCGGACAAACATTTGCCGAGAAAATCTTTGGCGCACTTACAGGAACAATCGTTTTTGCACGCCCCGACATCATCCTGTCGCACGACAACACGTCAAGTATTTACAGTACTTTCAAAAAAATGGGAGGAACTGCACTTGCAAACCCCGACGCCTTGCTGATCACACTTGATCACAATGCTCCTCCAACCAACTCCAAATTAGCAAACGACTACCAGGTGATCCGTGAATTTGTTGAGAAATTCGGCATTATGAAATTTCATGATGCAGGCGATGGGATCTGCCACCAGCTGATGTCATATTATGCGAAACCAGGGCAGATCATCGTGGGGAGTGACAGTCACACGAGTACTGCAGGTGCTTTCAATGCCTTTGCTGCAGGAATTGACCGCACGGAGACGGCTGGATTGTGGAAACAGGGTGAAACCTGGTTCCGTGTTCCTGAATCTGTGAAAATAACCCTCACGGGAAAATTGCAGCAGGGAGTTTATGCCAAAGACCTTGCATTGTGGATCATTGGTATGATCGGTTCAAGCGGGGCCGATTACATGTCGATTGAATACCATGGCGACGGGGTTAAAACTCTGACCGTCTCCGACCGGATGGTACTTTCGAACCTTGCCTCTGAAATGGGTGCAAAAAACGCCGTGTTCCCCGCAGATGAAGTTTTGGAAAGTCACTTCGGCCACTCTCTTAAAGGGTTATGGGCTGATAATGATGCTGTTTACCTAAAGGAAATCGAAATCAGTTTATCCGGGGTATTCCCGGTGGTGGCGGCACCTCATCATGTTGACAATGTTAAGGCAGTTTCTGAAGTACAGGGCACCAAAATTCACCAGGCGCTTATCGGAACCTGCACCAATGGCCGTCTTCAGGATTTACGGGAAGCCGCTGCCGTCCTGAAGGGACAGAAGGTTCCAAAATACATGCAGCTGCAGATCATTCCTGCTTCAAAAGATATCTTCATGCAAGCCATGAAAGAGGGACTGATTGAAATTTTCATGGAGGCCGGTGCCAACGTGCTTTCTGCATCCTGCGGGCCATGCCTCGGAACCGGACAGGGAATTCCTGCCGACAATTATAATGTGATCTCAACGGCTAACCGGAATTTTAAAGGAAGAATGGGCAACAGTGCATCGAACGTGTACCTTGCCTCTCCAACAACCGTTGCAATATCAGCACTTTACGGAGAAATAACAGATCCAAGGGGAATCAAAGCCAATGATATCTTTCCTTACCATGCACCACAAAGTGCCACTGTTGACATTAAAGAAGGAGACGACCGCCTTGCTGATGGTACGTGGAATTATGCGGATGTAGACAACCTCAACACCGACCAGATGTTTGCAGGCAACCTCACCTATAATGTGCAAAGTACTGAACCGGATAAAATCATGCCCCACTTGTTTAAGGGCTTTGACAATAGTTTCTCCGACCGTGTAAAAGCGGGTGACATCCTGATGGCAGGAGCCAATTTCGGATGTGGCAGTTCCCGCGAACATCCGTCGGTTGGTTTGGCTTTTGCAGGGATTAAAGCAGTCATCTGCAAATCGGTAAACCGGATTTTTTATCGTTCTTCGGTAAATCAGGGGCTTCCGATTCTTCTAGTACCTGACGCGGTGGATGCCTACAAGCAGGGCGATCACGTAACCATCGATTTCGGCAAAGGCCTTGTTTTTATTAATAACACACAATATGCCTTTGCACCCCTGCCGGGAAAACTCATGGAGATCTTCGAAGCCAAAGGGCTGGTGAACTATGTGAAGAATAAATGAAGAAAAAACTGACATCCTCACTGTTCGTTCTTCTTTCCCTTGCATTGGTTCTGGTTTTGCAGGCTTTTCTGCCCAAGTACGCAGACCGGCTGAAACTCTTTTTCATCTTTCTGCTTCTTGACGGGTATCTCTGGTTTTCAATTCAGCGAAGTCTGCAAACACTCAGAACCGGATTCCGGTATTCTTTAGCAATAATTTACTGGCTGCCGCTTACGCTCCTTTTATGCGTCACAGTATTTGGATTTTTCGTACCCTTCCTTGACTGGAACCTGCCATTGCGTACTTATCTGCAGAATTTCATCCTCATCCTTTTCCTGACCAAGCTTTTCCCCATCCTGACCTTGATCCTGGCTGACCTTGCCCGTGTGTTTTTATTTGCCGTGAGGTACTTTTCCCCGGATAAAAAAGAATCATTCGGTTCCATTATCCGGGCCGCTGTTCTGCTAAAGAGCGGGTGGATCCTGGGTCTGCTTATTTTTCTGATCATGACGGCCGGTACCATTTTCTGGCAATTTGATTTTAAAATACGCACACAGGAAATTACTTTAAACGAACTTCCGGCGTCGTTCAATGGTTTTAAAATTGTACAGATTTCGGATGTTCACCTTGGCAGTTGGGGATCAGCCGGGAAGCTACAGCAAGCCATAGATGAAATTAACGGGCTTAAACCTGATGTGATTTTCTTTACTGGCGACATGTTTAACTATTGTACAGCAGATGGCTACGGGTTTGAACCTGTTTTGAAATCCCTCCATGCACCGTTTGGGATCTATGCAATTCTGGGCAATCATGACTATGGCGATTACATTCACTGGCCATCTGCGGAAGCGAAACAACAAAATATGGAAGATCTTAAATCCTTCTATAAAAACCTGGAATGGAAACTGCTATTAAACTCAAATGATATCCTGAAAATGAGGAATGACAGCATTGCTGTGATCGGTGTGGAAAACTGGGGTTCTACCAGGAGGTTTCAGAGGTCTGGTGATATCAAACGTGCCCAGTCGGGAACAGAAACGATGGAAATTCAGCTTCTGCTTTCCCACGACCCCTCACATTGGGAAACCATCATCAGCAGGAAATACCCGAAAATAGATCTGACTTTATCCGGACATACCCATGGAGGCCAGGTCGGGATTGACTGTTGCGGGTTACACTGGAGTCCTGTAAAATGGCTCTATGACCACTGGTGCGGACTTTATAAAAACCCGCTTCCCGGCCCGGTCCAATATCTTTATGTGAACCAGGGCCTGGGAAATATCGGTTATTCCGGCCGCATTGGCATCATGCCTGAAATAACCCTGATCACACTGAAATGCCGGTGAGAGCAGGACAATTAAATTATGCAGGTTTAAGGCGGGTCAGGCAGGATGTCCCTGTGATTCGGATCCTATTTCGCCCGTGATATCTGGATAAACGACACTTCAACATCACCACCCTGCGGATACAGACTGATCCAGTTGTTATCATCACGCGACCACAAGTCCTGATCCTTGACACTCACAAGCCGTTCATTTACTTTGCCGTCGATATTCAGGTTGCGCATGACCACCCCCCCGTTGGCAGTCTTGTCTTTTCCATACCGCATCAGCACATTGAACGGTTTACCTGAAAGGTTTTTAATTTTTATATAGACAAAGTTGTTCTTTCTTGAAGCAATATTAACCGGGGTGAAAGAGAACTGCTTTTCGTTATTCGAGGTAATGATCACCGGGGTATTCAGCACATCGGCAATGGCATTCTCGGCAATGGTCCTGCGGATTTTAACAATCATCTCCCTAGGATATTTCTCCATGGGCAGTAAATTTGCAGCTTCGGTATAAGCATCAACAGATTTATCAAATTCAAAAGTATTATAAAACCGATCACCATCTGCGATTGCCTTATCATAGCGGGATTTGTTGGCCCTGAATAAACTATCCATCCGGGCAGTGATGATATTTATCTGATTCTGAGGATATGGCTGGGCGGGAAACAAACCGAGCGCTTGCTGATAGCTGTCCTTTGCTTTTGAATAATCCTTGTCTTTATAAGAATTATCAGCATCGGCAACCAGATTTTCATAATACTTCTGCTTGCCAAGCAACTCTTCCAATGACTTGTTAATCTCTGCTATTTTCTCCTTTGGATAGGTAGCCTGGGGTTTAATCCCCAGGGCATTCTGATATTCTGTCCTGGCTTCTTCGAATTTCTTCTGAGCCAGCAACTGGTCTGCGGATGCCAGCGAGGCTTTGTAAGCATCTTCCTTCGCTTTCAATGCCGCCAGGATGTTGTCAATTTCGGCAATTTTATCCTTTGGATATTGCTCTGCAGACTTTAAAGTCAAGGCATTGGAATATTCCACCCTGGCCTGATCGAACGTTTTGGCAGCCAGGAGCTGGTCTGCCTTGGCTACCAACGCCTTGTACTGGTCATCAATTGCTTTCTCCTTGGCAATCAAAGCAAGTATCTCATTGATCTCTATAATTTTATCTTTAGGATATTGCTCTGAAGGCTTGATCTTTCCTGCCTCGGTATAGCCATTTTTTGCCTGGTCGTAGGTCTTGGCGATCAACAATTTGTCGGCACCCGCAATGGCACTGGCGTACTGATCATCGATGGCTTTCAGCCGGGCAACATCTGCCAGAGCCTTTTCAATTTCTGCCAGCTTTGTCTTTGGGTACTGTTCAGCAGGTTTTAAAACATTTGCTTTCTGATATGCTGTTTTTGCAGGCAGAAAGGATGATTCAGAAAGCAGTTTGTCAGCATCGGCAATGGTTGTGGTATATTCGTCATCCAGGGCCTTTTGTTTTGCAATCGCGGCGAGGGCAGCATCAATTTCAGCCATTTTTGTTCTTGGATACTGCTCTGAAGGTTTCAATTCCGTGGCTTTGACATATTCTTCCCGTGCTGAACTATATGATTTGGAAGCAAGAAGTTTGTCAGCATTTGCTATCGCTGCAAGGTAGTTTTCATTGAGCGTTTTTGTCGCTGCAATATCTGCAAGAATCTTTTCTATTTCAGCAATTTTGTCTTTGGGGTAATTTTCAGCAGGTTTGAGGTTACCGGCATTCTGATATTCAGTCTTAGCCTGTTCATAAGTTTTCGCGGCAAGCAGTTTATCGGCATTGGCAACGATTCCTGCATATTTATCATCCAATGCCTTGGCAGCTGCAATGGCAGCAATTGCTGCATCGATCTCAGAAACCTTCTCTTTGGGATAGGTTTCGTCTGGCTTGAGAGATGTTGCACTCACATAGTCAGTCCTGGCAGTTGCGTAAGATTTCTGCGCCAACAGTTTGTCAGCATTTGCAATCAGGGCAGCATATTTGTCATCCCTGATTTTTATACTTGCCAGCTCAGCAAGCGCTTTCTCAATCTCAGCAACCTTGTCTTTGGGATATTGCTCCGTGGGTTTTAATTTAAGTGCTGATTGAAATTCCGTCTTCGAGGATTGATAAGATTTTTCCGCCAATAGCTTATCTCCGGTGGCAATGAAAGCCGCATATTCATCATCGAGCGCTTTTTGCTTTGCAATGGTCGCAAGAATCGCATCAATTTCGGCAATTTTAGCAGGTGGATATTTTTCAGCTGGTTTCAGCACTGATGCTTTTGAATATTCACCTTTTGCAACCTCGTATTGTTCTTCAGTCAACAGCTTGTCAGCATTGGCAAGTGTTGCCTTATAGTTTTCGTCAAGGTTTCTTGCAGCAGAGATGTCGGCCAGGATTTTATCTATTTCCCCAATTTTCAAGGATGGATATGTCTCCGAAGGTTTTACAGCTCCTGCATTCTGATATTCGGCTCTTGCCAGTTCATAGGATTTGGCAGCCAGGAGTTTGTCGGCACTGGCAACAATCCCTGCATATTTATCATCCAACGCTTTTGCAGCGGCAAGGTCTCCAAGAATCTTGTCAATCGCGGTAATTTTCTCCTGGGGATAGGATTCCCGGGGTTTTAATGTAAGCGCATTGGAATACTCTCCTTTTGCAAGCGCATAAGACTTGTCAGACAGTAATTTATCGGCTTTGGCAATTAAGTTATTATACTGGGTTTCAAGAGATTTTTGCTTTTCAAGTGCAGCGAGAATCTGGGTGATCTCCCCGATTTTTTCTTTTGGATAGGCCTCGGCCGGCTTTATTTTGAGGGCGGCCTGATATTGGGCCAGCGAGGGTTCATACGATTTTTCTGCAAGCTGTTTGTCGGCACTGGAAATGGCATTTGCATAATCCTGCTCAAGGGCCTTTTGCCTGTCCATGGCCGCGAGGGCGGCATCGATTTCTGCAATTTTCGTTTTGGGATACTGCTCTGAAGGCTTCAGAACCAATGCACTGCCATACTCGGTTTTTGCAAGATCATACGTTTTTTCTGTGAGGTATTTGTCTGCCCGGGCAATGGCTGCCTGATAGTTTTCATCCAGTGATTTTAACGCAGCCAGATCAGTAAGAATCTTATCAATTTCCGCCATTTTATTCTTCGGATAGGCTTCAGAGGGCTTGATGGTGCTGGCATTTTGATAAGCCGCCCTGGCCTGGTCATAGGTTTTTGCGACAAACAGTTTGTCAGCAGTCACGATGGCTGCGGCATACTGATCATCGATTGCCCTGGCTCCGGCAAGATCAGCCAGCGCTTTTGAAATTTCAGCAATTTTATCTTTCGGATACACCTCATCCGGCTTAAGTGCTGAGGCGTTCAAATATTCAGCTTTTGCCTCGTTGTAGGATTTTGCCGCCAACAATTTATCTGCTTTGGCAATTGCAGACAAGTAAAGTCCTTCCTGGGCTTTTTGTTTTTCAAGGTTGTACAGGATCATGTTGATTTCAATGACCTTATTCTTTGGATAAACTTCGTCGGGCTTCATTTTCGAAGCATTCTGAAATTCAGCTTTAGACGCCAGGTAAGCCTTTACCATGAGCATGCTGTCGGCTTTACCAATCGAATTTGCATATCTTGCATCTGCAGCTTTCTGTTGTGCAACTGCTGCAATCAGCTTATCAACTTCAGCAATTTTCGCCTTTGGATATGCTTCATTTGGTTTAATCGTCAATGCCAGACGGTATTCGGTACCGGCCGATTCATACATTTTCCCGGCAAGTGCCTTATCTCCGGCAGAGATGGCCTGCTTATACTGCTCCTCCTTGTTTTTCAACGCATTGGCAAAAACATTGTCAATTTCCTGAATTTTATCTTTCGGGTATGGTTCGCCGGGTTTGAGATTGGAGGCTTTGACATATTCCGACCTGGCTGGTTCATACGACTTATCGGCCAGTAACTTGTCTGCGCTGGCAATAGTTGCAGCATATTGTTCTTCAAGCGCTTTTGCCATGGCAGCCTCCTGGCCGGTCAGCATTTTATCGGCTTTGGAGATCATCTCTTTGGGGTAAGCTTCCGAGGGCTTTACCGAGGAAGCCATGATGTAGTTTTCCCTTGCCTTAAAGTACTTTTTATCAATATACAGGCTGTCGGCCACGGAGATGTACTTGTCATAATCAGCCTGGGCGGTGGTTCTCCTGGCGATAATTCCTTCAATTTCCTTAATTTTATTTTTAGGGTATGCTTGTTCCGGCTTAATTACCAGGGCATCCTTATATGATTTAATTGCCTCCGGGTACTGAATTGCGCCAAATGCCTGGTCACCAAGAGCAATCGCTTTATTATACGCATCATCCCTGGCTTTCTGCGCGGCAATTAAAGTGGTCAGCTCAGTAATCCTGTCCTGCGGATATTTTTCATCTGGTTTTATCCCTGCGGCCTTTTTATAATCCAGAAGGGCATCCTGGTAACTTTTTACCTGGTAGAATTTATCAGCTCTGACAATGGCTTTTCCATACTCTTCATCTTTCACCTGGTTATCCACCTGGATCTTGATAATCTCGTTGATCTTGTTTTTAGGGTATGGATCGCCAGGCAATAATTTGCTGGCATTCTCATATTCCTGCATGGCTTTTACATAATCACCAGCCTGAAACAATTTATCTGCTCCGGCGACGGCAACGTCAAATAAAATATTTTGTGCTTTCTGGGAACGCAGCAAATCCATGGTTTTTCGCAACTTATCCTTGGCAACAGCGTCGTTGGGATTTTGAGAAACGGCAAGTTGGTAGGCTGCCTTAGCATTCAGATAATCTTTGAGTTTGAAATATGCATCTCCTGAGGCGATCGATTTCCGGGAAGCCTCCAGATCCTGCGGACTTACTTTTTTCTCGGGGATGGAGTCATCTGAAGGTGACACAGCCGAGGTCTGAAACCGTTGAACAGGCTGCACAGTCATGGTTTCATAACGGATGAAAAGAGCAACTGCCATTGACGACAGAAGCACTGCTGCAAGAATTGGAAAGGAATTTCGTAAACCGGTTATTTTCATGCGATATTGGTACGTTCGGTGATTTGTTTCTTTAGATATTGACTAACGCCATTTTTAACAAATAATTACATGCAGGAGCTACAGATCGATCAGTCCGTCTTTCATGGTTAATTTCCGGTCGGCCATATTCGCAAGATCAAGATTATGAGTAACTATGACGAAGGTTTGCCGGAACATCTCCCTCAACCGGAAGAAAAGTTTATGCAACTCCAGTGCGGAAGCGGAATCCAGGTTTCCGGATGGCTCATCGGCAAGGATTACCGAAGGATTATTCACCAGAGCCCGGGCAACGGCAACACGCTGCTGTTCACCTCCAGAAAGTTGAGAAGGTTTGTGGCTGGCCCTGTCACGCAGGTTCATCAGTTCAAGAAGCTCCATGGCTCTCTTCACTGCTTCCTTTTTCCCTTGTTTTGCAATAAATGCAGGAATACAAACATTTTCGAGGGCAGTGAACTCTGGAAGCAAATGGTGAAACTGAAAAACAAAACCAATCTGCCGGTTACGAAAATCAGAGAGTTTGCGCTCAGAAAGTTCCTGGATACGGATCCCGTTGAGCGCGACAGATCCGGTATCTGCTTTGTCAAGTGTTCCGATAATATGCAGCAGCGTTGACTTCCCTGCTCCTGATGCGCCAACGATGGAAACAATCTCACCTTTGCCAACTTCAAGGTTGATCCCCTTGAGCACTTTTAAGGGTCCATAAGATTTTTGAATGTTGGTCGCGATGATCATAAGGTTACCTTGAGCCGCAAAGTTAAGAATTTTGAAATCTTTGTACCTGCTTTTTTGTAAATCCAATGCAAACAACTAATTTTGGAAATCGATATTAACTCTTCAATATATGAACCTACACGAATACCAGAGCAAAACCATTCTTAAGCAATACGGTGTTGCAGTTCCCGAAGGCGGACTTGCCCATACCGAGGAAGAGGCAGTTAAGGCTGCCGAGTTTCTTCAAAGTGCGACCGGCACAGACAAATTTGTAATCAAAGCCCAGGTTCACGCCGGCGGACGCGGGAAAGGTGGCGGTGTCAAGGTTGCCAAATCGATTGAGGAGGTCAGGCTGTATGCCCGTCAGATCCTCGGCATGCAGCTGGTGACTCCCCAGACAAGCAAAGAGGGTAAACTGGTGAAGAAGGTCTATGTTGAACAGAACATCTATTATCCCGGCCCGACAGAACCTTCAGAGATCTATATGAGCATCCTGCTGAACAGGCAGAAAGGCCATACGGTGATCATGTATTCACCAAGGGGTGGAATGGACATCGAAGCAGTTGCTGAAGAGACCCCGGAACTTATTTTCCATGAGGAGATCGATCCGAAAATAGGCCTGCAGGCATTCCAGGCCCGCAAAGTTGCATTCAACTTAGGTTTAAAAGACGATGCATATAAAAACATGGTAAAATTCGTATTCGCCATTTACCGTGCTTACGATGCCAGTGATGCATCCCTGCTTGAGATCAACCCGGTATTTAAAACATCGGATAATAAAATTCTTGCAGCCGATGCAAAAGTTGTCATCGATAACAACGCACTTTTTCGCCATCCGGAAATCGCGCTCATGCGCGACCTCGACGAAGAAGACCAGATCGAAGTTGAAGCATCACGCCACGACCTGAACTATGTGAAATTAAATGGCAACGTCGGGTGCATGGTGAATGGGGCCGGTCTTGCCATGGCCACAATGGATATCATCAAACTTTCAGGCGGCGATCCTGCAAACTTCCTGGATGTGGGTGGCTCAGCCAATGCCAAACGTGTGGAGGAAGGATTCCGCATCATCATGAAAGATGCTGCAGTCAAAGCAATCCTGGTCAATATTTTTGGCGGCATTGTGAGATGTGACCGGGTTGCCCAGGGTGTTGTCGATGCATATAAAAACATCGGTGAGATCAATATCCCCATCATCGTGCGGCTGCAGGGAACAAATGCAATTGAAGGCAAAAAACTGATTGATGAATCCGGTCTGAAGGTTCATTCTGCCATTACCCTGAAAGAGGCGGCCGACCTGGTTACAGAAGTTTTAAAGTAAATCTTCGCACCGTCATCTCCTTTTGATAAAGGAACATCCTTATTTTTTCAAGCTGCTCCAACGGGGCATTGAGAAAGGAGAATGATGTCAGATCAACGGCAGGTATCCCTGGCTCTTCTCCCGGATAAAACCGGGTAAAATATTCCTGCAAATTCTCTTCATCCGACGATGGATTTAATTCATTTGCTGCTTTAAGATATTGGAGTATGCGCAATCCATCAAACTTTTCATGGAAAGCACGGCAGAAGTGGTCAGGGTCCTTGTTATTTATCCTGAGCGGTTGAACAGGATCATCCTCTCTGAAGGCTTCAGCCAGGAACCTGACAATTGTTGTATCGACAGGATGATTGTAAATTTCAGGCAGTAAGGAATATGTTTCAGCTATTTCATCAAAAAACCTGCAGGGATAAACCGGATAACTCAACCAATCTCCCTGTGCACCCCTGATCATGGCAGGACCGGTACCAAAAAATACTCTGTCTGAAAACCTTGCTTCCGGATAGACGGGTTCCTCATTCCACAATAAAACATGCCCATACTTCTTAAGTTTTTGCAGAAAATAAAAATCTTCCCCACTTAATTTAGGCGTCATGCCGCCAATGGCACGGTAAGCCCAAACCGGCACTGCCATCGCTGAACCCAGCGCTGTAAAAGCATAAGGTGATCCGATGCGATAAAGGTTCAGAAAATAGTGTCGCATGTATATCTCATACCTGAGTATCGCCCTGCCTGCATGAAGATCCGGCGGGGTTTGATGAAAATAGGGAACACACAGTGCCGTTGACTCCGGATGGTTGCGAAAATTAAGTGCGACAGACTGCAGGTAATTCTCCCCGAAAACAGTATCTGCATCCATGCTCACAATAATGTCGCCAGCATGGGCAACCTCATTGATGCTATCCATCAGGGTTTTACGTGCATAACCAACACCATGCTTTTTACCTGTCCAGCCTTGTCCTTTCGAACACCGGTCAATGACCTTGATTTTAAAATCCGAAAACTCCTTTAACTGTTGAAGTGTTTCACTATTGTGTTCACATACATGGGTTTTACCTGGATCATTCCACCAGGCTTCCGGCTGATTCACACATACAAATAAGGTGAAGCGGTTGTATGTCTGGATGGAAAGACAATTCAACAGCCGCAGAAGCAGATCAGGCTCATCCATGACAGGAAGGGCCAGGTAGAGAAATGGCAAGCCGGGTTCACCGCCGGGATTAGCGGTCAATTTTGAGTTTCTGGTATAGTGCATTGTCTTCCACCACCTCGATAGCTTTCAACACTTCCTCGTCATACTCATTAATAATGGTATATAACTCAGTCATATCCCAGAGTTTCTGGGCAATTACTCCCTTGAGTTGTGATTTGATAAGCTTTTCAGAAGCAGCATAGCCCTTTTCATCCTTTTTAACGCCCTCTTTTTCTGCGTAAATAAAGAAGTCGGCCATAAAAGCATCATCGATCCGGAAGTTTTTATCAAAGCCGCTAAATTCGGGATAGCTGGCTTTCAACTCTTTACGATTTTTATCAACATAGTCGCCCACGTAGGTATTCACAACATTTTTGCGGCGCAGGTCAAGATAATAATCTGAAATTGGCGTTGAATCCCATGGGATGAATACATCAGGCATGATGCCCCCGCCGCCGTATACCACCCGTTTTTTGGATGTGTAGAACTTCAGGGAGTCAGGGAATTTAATGCTGTCGGGATGAATAAGTTCACCATGTTTCACGCGGTTGCTGAAATCCTCGTAATACTTATCAACTCCTTCTGCATACGATTTCTGAATACATTTTCCCGACGGGTTATAATACCTGGCAGTGGTGAGGCGGATCTGAGAACTGTCGGGCAACTGGAAAGGCCGCTGAACAAGTCCTTTTCCGAATGACCTGCGACCCACGATAATGCCACGGTCCCAATCCTGTATTGCACCAGAGACGATTTCACTCGCAGACGCTGAATTTTCGTTGATCATGATCACCAGATTCCCTGTTTCAAAGAGTCCCTTGACCGTTGAGTGAAACTCCTCACGCTGGGCATTTCTCCCCTGTGTATATACAATCAATTTGTTGGCCTTGAGAAACTCATCAGACAGTTCAATGGCTGTCCCCATATATCCGCCGGAATTGTTGCGCAAGTCGAGGATCATACTTTTCATCCCCTTGGCATTCAGCGACATCACTGCATCGGTAAACTCCTGCATGGAGGTCTGGGCAAACTTATTCAGGTTGATATAACCGATGCCGGGTTTAATCATATAAGCAGCATCAATACTGTTGATAGGAATTTTATCGCGGGTGATTGTGAATTCGATCAGATCCTTTTTCCCTTTTCTGAAGATCGAAACATTAACCTTCGTCCCCCGTTTCCCACGCAAGTGATCCAGTACAAACTGGTTGGTGATTTTTTTGCCCACGACAGCTTCACCGTCAATTATCACAATTTTATCGCCCGACATGATTCCAAGTCTTTCAGAAGGGCCACCCGGAATAGAATGGACCACTGAAATGGTATCTTTAAGTATCTCAAACTGAACACCGATTCCGTCAAAGTTGCCTTCAAGCGGCTCATTGGCCTTTTGAACGTCCTTTTTAGAAATATAGACCGAGTGAGGATCCAGGTCCTTCAATGTTTCAACGATGGCCTTTTCAACCAGCCGGGCTTCATTCACAGTGTCAACATAAGCATAATTGATGAGCTGCATCGCTGCGTTGTATTTTTTAATCCCGGCATTCGGGTCCTGACGCGGACTTTGTGCAAACACAGAAAAGTTGAATGATAATGTGGCCAGCAGGAAGATACTACCTCTGAAAACATTGACAATTAATGAATTATTCATCGTGGAAAGGTTTATTGGTCAGAATTTTGAACCGTCAAAGGTACTTTATTTTACTTTTCAGAACCTGTATGACATTAATTTAACTAATTTTATCAGGAATTATTATACAGTGGCGGATAAGGAAAAATTAAGAATTTACCAAAGTTTACTATTCCCGGCAATATTAGTCCTGCTTTTATGGCTGATACAGGGCGCCGATCTGGTATTTGACCTTGGTCTAAACAATTATGGCCTGTATCCATTGCAGCTGAAGGGTATTCCGGGCATTTTCACCTCGCCTTTCCTGCATGCCAACCTGGCTCATCTCTTCGCAAATTCGATTCCCCTGCTGATCCTGGGCTCATTTCTCTTCTATTTTTACAAGGATATTGCGTGGATGATCCTTTTCCTGGTTTACCTGATCACGGGGATCTGGGTATGGGTTTATGCACGTGGGGGAGCAGCTCATATCGGTGCCAGTGGCGTGATTTACGGACTTGCATCATTTCTGTTCTTCAGTGGTTTCATCCGGAGGGAGACAGGTCTTCTGGTCATCACCATGCTTGTTGCCTTTTTATATGGTGGTCTGATTTGGGGTATCTTTCCGCAACTATTTCCAAACCAGCCCATTTCGTGGGAATCACACCTCATGGGATTGCTGTCAGGACTCTTACTTGCCATTTATTACCGAAAATC
>CAIYJU010000088.1 GCA_903926565.1 uncultured Bacteroidales bacterium | reverse complement strand
GTGAATTGCCACGGTGAATTGCCACGGTGAATTGCCACGGTGAATTGCCACGGTGAATTGCCACGGTGAATTGCCACGGTGAATTGCCACGGTGAATTGCCACGGTGAATTGCCACGGCCTTCAGGCCGTGGATAAAGAACAGGTAAGTCAAATTGGACTTTGGTCCAAAAGATATAAAAAATGACACACATCAAACAAAAGTTAAGCCTTCTGTATAAAACCCTTAATGGAGAGAACCCCCTTTCTGTGTCAGTTTTACCAGGCTCCGGATCCTACAGGAGCTATTACAGGCTTCATGGGAAAAATGAGACAGTACTTGGCGTGCATAATGAGGATATTTCTGAGAATGAGGCGTTTATTTCCTTTACTAATCATTTTCGAAGTGAGGGACTGCCGGTTCCGGAAATACTGGCCAACGATCCGGAAAACCGGATTTACCTCATTACCGACCTGGGAGATACCACGCTTTATCAATTTCTGACCGAAAAACGGGCAATAGAGGCCCCCGGGCAGCAGAATGCGACCCGGGAGGATACAGGAGTCAGCTTTCCTTCTGAGGTGCTGGAGGTTTATAAAAAGGTGATTGACTGGCTTCCGGTGTTTCAGGTCAGGGCAGGAAAGGGCCTGGATTATGCAGTTTGTTATCCACGGGCAGCCTTTGACCGTCAATCGATGATGTGGGATCTGAATTATTTCAAGTACTATTTTCTGAAGCTGGCAAAGGTTCCATTCGATGAGCAGACACTGGAGGACGATTTCGCAAACCTTTGCGACCTGCTGCTGACAGCAGATTCGGATTTTTTTCTCTATCGTGATTTTCAGTCAAGAAACATCATGGTGGTGAACGGTGAACCCTGGTTTATTGATTATCAGGGAGGCCGGAGAGGGGCCCTGCAATATGACATCGCTTCATTGCTGCTTGATGGGAAAGCCGATATTCCGGCAGAAGCAAGGCAAACATTGCTGAATTACTATCTTGACCGACTGGAAGATGTCTGCCCGGTGGATCGTGGGAAGTTCCTTGGATTATTCTATGGTTTCTCCCTGATAAGGATACTCCAGGCGCTTGGGGCTTATGGTTTCAGAGGTTATTATGAGCAGAAACAGCACTTTCTCCAAAGCATCCCTTTTGCCTTGCGCAACCTTCGGTATTTAAGGGAAAACAGGCTTGTTGATTTTGGCCTCAATACCCTGATGCAGGTCATTGATAACATGGTTGAAAACGCTGCTTTATATAATCAATCATCTGTTCAGGTAACAAAACATATTAATCATATAAACAGTGAATTAAAAAATAATAGTTCATCCGAATTGCCGCACCACATTCTGACAGTTTCCGTTCGAAGTTTCTCGTATAAAAAGTCAATTCCGGTTGACAATAGCGGGAATGGCGGAGGATTTGTTTTTGATTGCCGGGCTTTGCCAAACCCCGGAAGATTTGATGAATTTAAGCAGGTAAACGGAAAGGACCAATCCGTGATACGTTTTCTGGAAAAGGAACCTGCAGTAAGTGAATTTCTCAACCATGCAATTTCACTGGTTGACCAGAGTGTCAACACGTATATTGAGCGGAACTTTGATCACCTGATGGTCTCGTTCGGATGCACCGGTGGCCAGCACCGGTCGGTCTATTGTGCTGAACAACTTACGAAGCATCTTAAAGATAAATACCCTGTTACCATTAACCTGCAGCACCTTGAGCAGGACAATCTTAATCACTTAACACTTAACACTTAACACTTAACACTTAACACTTTGTTCATGAAAGCCATGATCCTCGCTGCCGGACTGGGTACAAGACTGAAACCGTTTACCGATTCCCATCCGAAGGCGTTGTATGTCGTTGAGGGAAAAACACTGCTGGAACACGCTGTTGAGCACCTGAAAACAGCAGGGATAAAGGAGGTTATAATTAACGTCCATCACTTTGCTGATCAAATAATTAAATATATTCATCTCAATAAAAACTTCGGGTTGGATATTACAATCTCAGATGAAACAGGGGAGTTGCTTGAAACGGGCGGCGGAGTGAAAAAAGCCGGATGGTTCTTCGATGATTGTGATTGTGCCCTGATTCGCAATGCCGACATTCTATCCGATCTGAATCTGACAAAAATGGCCGGTTACCACTTTAAATCAAATGCCCTTGCCACACTTGCAGTCCGGCAAAGAGATACTTCAAGGTATTTTCTGTTTGATGACGAAATGAAGCTTTGTGGATGGGAAAACAGGAAAACAGGAGAAAGGAAGATGTCACGTGAGATAGAGGAAGTAACTGCTTTTGCGTTCAGTGGCATTCAAATGTTGAACCCTCAGGTATTCCCGCTGATTACTGAAGAAGGCAAATTTTCACTCACTGGTCTCTATCTTCGGTTGGCCGAAACACAATTCATTGCTGGTTTTCCTGAGGATGGAACGGTTTGGAAGGATGTGGGGCGAATGGGCATTGCTCATTGATCATTGCTCATTGCTCATTGCTCTCCTCGCCGGACAAAGCCCGCTATCCTCAAACCACCTGCATTTCGGTTTACAGCTCAGGCATGGGTTGATCTTTTCATTGTTTTTAACATGGTTGACCCAGTTGGGATCTGCCAGTTGAGGCCTTCCGATTGCTACGAAATCTGCCTGGTTATGTTCAATCAGCCGGGAGGCCCGCCCCTGAGTTTTAATCTCATTTACCACAATGACCGGGATTCCTACCTGTTTTTTAATCTCAGTTCCGCTGTAAACGATCCAGTTGAATTCAAAATCTTTAGGAGTTCTGGGAAGATTCAGCAGGCTGCCTCCATGTGATACGTGAAGCAAGTCAATTCCCGCATTCTCAAGATGTTTTGCAATTTCGATACCATCTTGCAGTAAAGGTGCATTGGCTCCCAGGCGATAACCAATGATGAAATCCGCTCCGCAGGCTTTCCTGATCCCCCTGATAATGTCTGTAGCCAGTTTTAAGTTTTTTGCCAGGCTGCCCCCATATTCATCATCACGCTTATTAAAATAGGATGATGCAAACTGATTGAGCAGGTATCCGTGGGCACCATGCAATTCAATACCATCGTATCCGGCTTTCCGGGCTCTTGTTGCGCCACTTATAAAAGCATCACGGATATCTGCAATCTCGCTGGCACTTAATTGATATGACCGTGGGTTGTTTACATCAACGGAAGGTCCCTGTGCCCTGCCTGAAACCATTTCATGGGTTACGAGACCTGCATGGTGAATCTGTAAAAGGGAAACTGCACCTGCTTTTTTTACCAATGATGCAATTTTTTGCATGCCGGGAATATGCGCGTCCGACCAGATTCCGAGTTGTAACGGGGCCAGTCTGCCATCCTGTTTCACTGCAGTGGCTTCGATAATGACAATACCTGAACCACCCTCTGCAACAAGCTGGTAATGTATAAGATTACGGTCTGTTACCAGGCCATCTTCACCGCAATAATGAAAACAAACAACTGGAGGAAAGACGATGCGGTTTTTGATTTTAAGGGTTTTGAGGTCGAATACAGAAAATAGCGATTGCATGGGAAAATTAGTAATTGTGAGGCAAAGATAAGGAATCCGTGAAATGAACCCGGATGGTTTTGATGTTTCACAATATTCCCTACATTTGTCAACACAACCCCGTTGACTTCATGCTCCCATTCCTTCAGAAAACCGCTCAATACCTGGTCACAACGTTCAACGATGACCTGGGAGATCTTTGCATAGTATTGCCAAACCGCCGTGGTGGTCTTTTTCTCAGGAAATACCTGGCTGCAGAAGCCGGTAAAGTTACCTGGGCGCCAACGATTTTTTCCATCGAGGATTTTATTGCAGAGATCAGTGGATTACAGGAGGTGGAAACCATACATCTGTTGTTTGAACTGTATGAGGTTCATAGGGAAATTGAGCAGGCCAATGTGCAAACATTTGAAGAGTTTCTTCGCTGGGCTCCCCAGTTACTGAGTGACTTTAATGAAATCGACCGCTACCTTGCCGATGCCGGGGAGCTGTTTTCAAATCTCACCGAAGCCCGGGCAATCACCCTCTGGAACCTTGATGGCCAGCCGCTTACTGAATTTGAGAAGAAATACCTGCACTTTTATCAGTCACTATACACCTATTACGAAAAGCTTACCGTCCGGTTGCTCGAAAAAAAACAGGCATACCAGGGGCTGGGCTTCAGGCATGCTGCCGAAAAAATTGAAACGACGAAAGATAAATTACCCTGGCGCCATATTGTTTTTGCAGGGTTTAATGCCTTGACAAAAGCGGAAGAGCTGATCATCGGAACCCTCCGGAATGACGGAAAAGCGAGCCTGTTATGGGATGTCGATGCGTATTATCTGGAAAACAAACAACAGGAGGCAGGCGATTTTTTGCGTAACTGGTTGCATAAGTGGCCGGTTAAGGAACCACGCTGGATTTTTAACGATTTTGCAACATCGGAAAAAATAATTGAAATCATCGGTTCTCCCGATCCCGTCGGTCAGGTAAAATATTGCGGACACCTCCTGCAGGAACTGGCGAAAAACGGCCTGGCGAATGAAAAGACGGCGGTGGTGCTGCTCGATGAAGGTCTGCTCATCCCGCTGCTCAACTCCATCCCGGAGGAGATCGATGCCCTCAATATTACCGCAGGCTTGCCGCTCAAACAAACACCCCTCGCAGGGCTCTTTGAGACTGTCTTTCAACTGCACCTTAATACTTCCAGATTTTCGTATCTCGCCACCAGGGGCATTCAAAAGTATTACTATAAAGATGTGCTGAAAGTGCTGCAGCACCCATATATCCACCGCATGGCACAGGCTGAAGGAAACAACAGGTTTGTGCTGGATGAGGCCATTGATAAGATAAGACTCGGGCATCAGATTTTTATTGGCGTCGCAGATGTTGTCCTTCAAAAGCCTGATCTGTTCTCCTCAAATCTGACCTTCCTGGAAGCCATTTTCGCTCAGTGGGATAAGCCTGCAGATGCACTGACCTGTCTGAAAACCATGACAGACACACTGCGAAACAGTCCGGCGAATCCAGTTGAGATGGAATATCTCTTCACATTTTCTAAAATTTTTCATCAGTTTGGCAACCTGCTGGCAGATTATTCCCAGGATATGAAAATTCCTGCCCTGCATGAATTGTACACTCAGATCATTTCAGCAACAAATCTTCCATTTTATGGAGAACCACTCAAAGGGGTCCAGCTGATGGGTATGCTTGAGACGCGAACCCTTGATTTTGAAAACCTTATAATTCTTTCCTGCAACGATGACCTGCTTCCGGGCGCAAAGACCAATTCATCCTTCATTCCCTTTGACATAAAACGAAGTTTTGAACTCCCGACATACCAGCACAAAGATTCTGTATCTGCCTACCATTTTTACCGCCTGATCCAGCGTACCAGGCATATCCGGATCCTGTATAACACTGAACCAACACAACTCGGCGGAGGAGAAAGAAGCCGGTTCCTGCGTCAGATCGTTGCTGAATTGCCGGCATATAATCCGAAAATACAGATTTATGAATCAATTCTGACTACGCCTTTACCAAAAGGAGAGCTTCCGGCTGTTATCGAAATCCCCAAAACCGGCAAGGTGCTTGAAGGCATGGAAGAAAAGGCCGTGAAGGGATTCTCTGCCAGCTCCCTCAATGCTTACCGCAACTGTGCCCTGAAATTCTATTTTGCTGAAATCGCCGGCATTAAAGAGCCTGAGGATGTGGATGATACCATTGATCCTGCAGTTCTTGGCAGCGCAGTGCATGAAGCACTCAATAAACTTTACGCACCTTATATCGACAAACCCATGACCAGCGAACACCTTTCTGCCATGGAAAAGGTGTCGGAAAAGGCAGTTGACCAGGCATTTGAGAAAAAATTTAAAGGTTCCGACATCACGTATGGTAAAAACCTCTTGCTGGTAAGTGTGGCAAAACTGATGGTTAAAAGGTATTTGCTGTATGAAGCGAACCAGGCAGAGGAACTGGCAAAAACCGGCAGGAGTTACTCAGTGGCCCTCCTGGAGCAATTTGTGGAGACGTTCATTCATATCCCTTATGGAGATAAGGAACTCAAAATCCGCCTGAAAGGGTTTATTGACCGGGTGGACAAGATGGATGGCTGGTGGAAAATCATCGACTACAAAACAGGCACGACAGAGTCAAAACAGGTGACTGTCAAAGATTGGGATGAATTACTGGAACAAGCGGATCTGAATATAGGTTTCCAGCTACTGATGTATGGCTACCTGCTTGGAAAGCGGTTCAGCTACCCCATCAGTTCCAGTGCCGGAATCATCTCATTGAAGAAGATTAACACCGGGTTCACTGCCGTATCTGTGCCGGGAGAAGAACCCGGAAAATTATCTGCAACGTTGAATGATACAGCCACAGGCCGTTTTGAAGAAGTTCTCGTCACGATTTTGAAGGATATATTTGATGGAACCAAACCAATTGCCCAGACCGGCGATCTCAAAATTTGCCAGCGGTGCCCGTACATCAATCTTTGTGGTCGTTGAGTTCCTTTTCTGAGAAGACGCAGGTCTCGTAGGTGAATAGCTCCGCATCTTTCCATCCCGTCCACCCGATCCCGGCCTTGTCACGCGCACAGTGGCCCAGGAATTCATCGAGATTCCACCCGGCTTCGGCTGCAACCTGGGGCAGGAATGTGCCGGTGGCGTGGCCTCTCTTTATGTAAATCCCATGTTTGCCAAGGATAATCTCATTGACTGAACTGATTTTTTTCAACGGAGAGAGCACGGATATCTCAATGTCTACCTGGGCAATCTCCTCCGCTTTCACGGGGTCAAAACGGCTGTCTTCGGTGGATGAAGCCACAGTCATCTCCTGTATCTGCTTATACAATGGCCAGTCGGCCGAAAAGCTGCCGATGCAACCGCGTAATTCGCCATGTTCCTTTAGTGTTACAAAGGCCCCGGCCTTTATTTTCAGCATTTCGCTGTAACTCCCCGGACTATTTTCAGGAATACGTCTTTCCCGAACATATTTTTCAAGTGTATTCCTGGCAATCATCAGCATTTTGATTTTATCGTCGCGCGTAAAGTCAAAAGCGGCTTTCTGATCGGACCTTTCCATGGAATTGCCTACTGCCAGTGCCCAGTAACCCACCACCTGCTTCCGGTCGCCATATTTTGAATCACCGGAATTCATATATTCGACGGGGGATATTGTCAGACCCGGGTTAGCGGAAATAAGGTTGAGCAAGACCAGAACCGACGTCCAGCCGCATAGGTTGGTTGACAGGTTTGGCACCTCTTTTTTGCGGTACTGGTTCAGCATATTCATAAGTTCATCCGGGGTGCCGCCAACAATGGCATTGTACGTGGCTTTATCGGCCGCCACAGCATCGGCGTAGGAGGGGTAATGGGAGAAATCGGTGCTGAAAACAAATAAGTTGCGATCGTTGAACCAGGGTTTCAATGTGGCGGCTATTTGCCGGCAAGCCATTTCAGATTGTGTTCCGATCACGATGGGCACCAGTTTGAAATCCTTTTTCAGATGATATTGTAAAAACGGAACCTGCACTTCCACGCTGTGTTCGGTAACGTCGGCTTCCGGGTTGTAAGTAAATAAAGGGTTATCCCTGATCAGTTTGTTGGCAAGTTCAATATTCACCTTTACCTCACCCAGCGGAGTCACGTAATCACCCTTGTTGTATATGGAAGCACCCTGAAAAGAGACCTGGTGGCTCGATGCGATGATGAACACATTGTCGAACTGCCTGTCGGGATCCACCTGGTTGTAGCCGCTGGCAGCAACTTTTCCAGAAAACACATAGCCTGCATGCGGACAAACAACGGCCGCCACATTGTTCATGGTGCGGGGCTTTGCCTCAGAGAACAGGGTTGCCAGGTCGGCCCTGAGTTCCCGGGCATCAGCCGGGTAAAACCGGCCGGCTGCAGCGGGTTTCCGGTCTTTCCCGCGTGGGTAGTCCTGTGAAAGGGCTCCCGGGGTGAAGTTGAAAAATAATCCCATGAGTAAAATAATTCTGAGGTTGGGACACATTGTTTCGGCTGGTGATGAAAAAATCTAATGTAAAGGTACGATTTTGACTGAAAATCAACAAATATTGTAAATTTGTGATAACCCGATGAATGAGCCATGAAAGCTGGAAATATATTTTTAACGGGAAGCCAGGGGAAATCCGTAAGGATGTCGCCATATGCCTTAGTGACCCCCAACGGCGTCCAATGCCACATTTGTCCTCACAACTGTAACCTGCAGGAAGGACACCATGGTCTTTGCAAGACCCATTTTGTGGCTGAAGGAAAGCTGTTTACAAATGCTTTCGGCAATCCCTGTTCAGTTCATGCCGACCCCATTGAAAAAAAACCGCTCTATCATTTTCTGCCAGGGACAATGAGTTATTCAATTGCCACCGCAGGCTGCAACCTTGCCTGCAGGAACTGCCAGAACTGGGAGATTTCACAGCAAAGCCCTACCGATCTTCAAATAATTGAGATGTTCCCGGAGGATGTGGTTGAAGCGGCCATCAGCAAAGGTTGCAAATCGATTGCCTTCACTTATACCGAGCCCACTGCTTTCTATGAATATACATATGAAACCGCCCGGTTTGCAAGGAACCATGGCATTAAAAACCTGTTTATTTCCAATGGGTTTATCAATGAAAAACCTTTAAGGGATCTGTGCCCGTACCTCGATGCTGCAAATATCGACCTGAAGGCATTCAGTGATGAAGTTTACCGCAAACTCACAGGTGGCAGGTTGCAGCCTGTCCTGCATGCATTGAAAATACTGAAAGAGGCTGGCGTATGGGTTGAGATCACCAATCTCGTCCTTCCCGGGTGGACGGATGATCAGAAGATGGTCAGGGAGATGTGTGAATGGCTGGTTTTAAATGGATTTTCTGAAACACCATTGCATTTCAGCAGGTTCTACCCGTTGTATAAGCTTTCTGATCTGCCCGTCACGCCCCTTGAAACACTCATAAATGCCAGAAACATTGCATTGGAGGCCGGGCTGCGTTTTGTGTATATCGGGAATATTCCCGATTCCATGGCAGAACATACCTATTGCCCTGTTTGTAAAGAAATTGTGATTGAAAGGCATCGATACGATATTGGTTCAGTAAATATAAACAAGGGCAGCTGTGCTTTCTGTAATACGAGTATTGCCGGGGTTTGGAGTTGACCTTTTATGCATAACGGTTTTGACATCAGGCACAACAAATATATCACGAAGAAAACGAAGGATTCACGAAGAACCACGAAGATTTTTATTCTACGAATTCGTGGAACTTCTTTTTTTTCTTCGGGTCTCTTCGTGAAATAATTTTTGGCTGGATAGACCTAATCTGTTATTTATCACAATGGGGCGTCTTTAAAACCTCTAACCTTATCGGCAAATGATCAGAAAACCCGCCGTGGTACCTGGGGCCCGTGTATGTCCGGTTTAACTTTTCCCCGAAGTAGGTGTTGTCTTCTTCAACCAGGAATGACGACCTGAAAATTTTCACCTGGTCAGATGCAGCCTTAAGACCTATACTCCCGCACATCAACGCCCCGGAAACCATAAACTGATCGAAGGTGCTCCACTGGTCGCGGAATTTCAGCGTGCCTTCCTTCCTGGTCCTGTTGCGGATGCCCATGAGATTGTACAGTGTTGTATCGCTGCAGGGAAGTGGTTCAGCATGAGCATTCAATACCGTATTGATACTTTCGTTTTCAGGCTCATCATTGAAATCGCCCATGATGAGGATATTGGCAGCAGGGTTGTCCCGCTGAACCGAATCGACGAGCCTGCGCAGCACGGAAGCCACATAGTTCCTGCGGGGTTGAGAAGACAGATATCCTCCGCGCCTTGATGGCCAATGGTTGATGAACACTGATAGCGTATCATCAGAGAAAAGGACTCCTTTTACATACAGGATCTCCCTGGTTTGTGCCAGTGTGTCGAATGGAAACCGGATGCTCACATTTCGGGTGGCAATAACCCTGAAAAGTGCCGGCCTGTAAAGCATCGCTACATCAACGCCTCTCAGGTCCGGCGATTCGTAATGGACGAATTTGTAATTCCAGGGTTTCAGGGGAGTATTATAAACAAGTTTGTTCAGGACGTACCTGTTCTCCACCTCGCAAAGCCCGATTACTGCCGGTGGAGCCCATTCACCGATGGCCAACAATGTTTTTGCAACGTGGTTCAGTTTTGCAGTAAATTTCGACCATGTCCAATGTTTGCCACCGCCTGAAGTAAACTCATCATCGAGTTTTGTTGTATCGTCATACGGATCGTATAAATTTTCCACATTCCAGAAAACAATTCTGACAGATTGACTTTTTATTTGTAAAGAATCTAAATTGGCACGATTTTCGCAGTGATTTAACCCTTGATGCCACATGCATGGATTGGGAATAGCGGCAATCCATAAGTTAGCTGATAATAAGGTGATTACGATAATTTTCATGATTTTTACAGTTTAATGCAACTTTTATGACTTTGTGTTGTCTCTTAATCAGAGAAATGACCAAAAGGTGAACTGTCAAACAGCAATTCCTTTAACTTTTTTTTAACAGGAGATTAACAGAGTTTAACAAAAAGGGCAAAAATATCAGATCGAAAGTGTCGTTTTTAACCTGCAAATGAATAATCGTAGAGACGTCACATGTGACGTCTCTACATCAACAACCGATGTTAAACGAAACGAAAAAAAATCGCTATGAAAAGGATTGCAGGAATTTTTTTTATTGCACTGTTAGGTGGAGCTGTTTCACTGGGACTTTATAAAACATTTGAGAAGAAGCAGCATTTTTTCAGTTCCCGTCCTGAGGGCATTCCCATCAGGCAGGTGAGTTATAATTCAAGTGCTGCCTTTAGCACCCCTGATTTTGAGGCTGCAGCGGCTGTTTCTATTCATGCAGTGGTGCATATAAAATCTGAATTTCAGAAGAAGAGCCTGGTTTATGATGATTTCTTTGAATTTTTCAATTTTGGAGGCCGCCCGCAGCCCAGAGAGTACAGCCAGCCTTATAGTGCAATGGGGTCGGGGGTAATTTTATCCCAGGATGGCTATATTGTGACCAACAACCATGTGGTGCAGGATGCCACAAACGTTACTATTACCCTGAATGACAAACGTGAGTATAAAGCATCGGTTATTGGAACCGATCCGAGTACCGACCTGGCATTAATTAAGATTGACGAGCAGGGACTGCCCTTCTTAACGTATGGTAACTCTGACGAGGTTAAAATAGGGGAGTGGGTGCTTGCAGTTGGCAATCCATTCAATCTTACCTCGACGGTTACTGCCGGTATTGTGAGCGCAAAAGCCCGCAATATCAACATCCTCGGGTCCCAGGGGGCCATAGAATCATTCATTCAGACAGATGCAGCAGTAAATCCCGGTAACAGCGGAGGAGCATTGGTGAATACAAGGGGTGAACTTGTCGGGATCAATGCAGCCATCGCCTCTGGAACTGGTTATTATACCGGGTATAGTTTCGCTATTCCGGTTAATATTGTGAAAAAAGTGGTGAGTGATTTCATGAAGTTTGGAAAAATTCAGCGTGCATATCTCGGTGTATTTTACCGGGAAATCGATGATCAGTTTGCCAAAGACAAAGGTTTTTCTGATCTCCGCGGAATATATATTGATGATGTGGTCGAAGGAGGTCCTGCCGCGCTTGCAGGCGTGAAAAGTGGTGATGTGATTATCCGGATGGAGAACAATCCGGTAAATGGGAAGGCTGAACTGATGGAGATGATCGGCCAGAAAAATCCCGGCGATAAAGTTAGCATCATTGTAAACCGCGAAGGAAAAGAGTATGAACTGCCCCTCACGCTGCAAAGTGAGGAGTCTAAGCTGGTATCCGAAAAAGGCAATAAAATAACCATTCACGGTGCCACATTTGAGGCGCTGTCTGCAAATGAAAAAGCCAGGTTAAACATTGACTACGGCTTTAAAATTACTTCACTGGCCAACGGCAAATTGAAAAGTGCCGGCATCAGTGCGGGTTTTATACTATTATCGGTTGATCGCAAACCTTTGCGTACAACTCAGGATTTAAACGAAACGCTTGCAAACCGTCAGGGAGGCGTGCTTATTGAAGGGCTCTATCCAAATGGGTTGCGGGCATATTATGGGATCGGACTATGAGACAATTAAAAATATCAAAATCGATAACAAATCGTGAAACCGCATCTCTCGACAGGTACCTCTCTGACATAGCCAGGGAGGAGTTGATATCTGCCGATGAGGAGGTTCAGCTTGCCCAGCGAATCAGAACCGGCGACCAGGCTGCGCTTGAAAAGCTGTGCAAGGCGAACCTCAGGTTTGTGGTTTCAGTGGCAAAGCAATATCAGAACCAGGGACTTTCGTTGCCTGACCTGATCAATGAGGGAAATGTAGGATTGATTAAAGCTGCCCGTCGTTTTGATGAAACGCGTGGTTTTAAATTCATCTCCTATGCGGTGTGGTGGATCCGCCAGTCAATTTTACAGGCGCTGGCCGAACAGTCGCGCATTGTTCGTTTACCGCTGAACCAGGTTGGTTCGATGAGCAAAATGTCGAAGGCAACCATTAAGCTGGAGCAGCGCTTTGAGCGGCCTCCTTCACTCAATGAGCTTTCAATTGAACTGGAAATTCCTGAGCAAAAAGTTGCAGAGACACTTCGGATTTCAACCCGGATTGTTTCCATGGATGCACCCATCGACCAGGATGAAGAGATCAGGCTGGTTGATGTGTTTGTCAATGATTCTCCCGGGACTGATGAGAACCTGATCAGGGAGTCGCTGGCAAGGGAGATCCAGCGCTCGTTGTCGACGCTTGCTGAAAAGGAGCGGGAGATCATCAACATGTTTTATGGTATCGGGGTGCCTCACAGTTACACCCTTGACGAGATCGGTTCCATGTTTGGCCTGACCCGTGAGCGGGTAAGGCAGATCAAGGAAAAAGCGCTGCGCCGGCTGAAACACTCTTCAAGGAGCAAGTTGCTGAAGTCATACATGGGATAATGTAAACCACTAAGGCACTAAGGGCACTCAGGGCCACTAAGGGAAAAACCTAACTTAATGTTTCTTAGTGTCCTTAGTGCCTTAGTGGTCATTTTAAATCATTTTATCAACACATTGTTAAAAAGAATTCGAGAAAAAATCACGTCACCTGTTTCTGTGTAGAAAAATTGTGTAATTTTGCCACCTGTTAAACATTTATCAATTGATGAACGTCCGCCGCAAAACCAGTTTGATAATTTTTCTCTGCTTCCAGGCTTTGGCAGTGACGATTATCTGTTGCGGTTCACTCATCAATTTTCATCAGTATAAAATATGGGGGAAGCCTTTAATCCCCAATTTCGTCGGATACAAGCGCGATATTGAAAAATATTCAAAGACATTATCCTTATCGAAATATTCAGCAGGCAACAATCATCTTCAAAAGGATTCTCACGGAAACGACTTTGCATACGTTCTTGAAAATCTTCTTCTGAAAAGCACAGGCAGTTCCTTACTTACATCAGATTTTTCTCAGAAGGCACCGGTCAACAGCCGGATCTCTTCCACCGGCCTGCGCGGCCCCCCGGTTTCCTGAAATTTCACACGTGAACTTTTTTGCCTGAAGACCATCGAACATATTTGTTCCCGGACCTTCTTAATATCAGGCAAATGATCTCAAGATCATAACATCCCGTTCACCTGTATTCCCGCTCGTTTCTCTTCCTTAAGAATTAACGCATATCCCCAATATAAAACCAAATATTAATACAAACCCTTACCCATGAAAAAACAATTTACTATTTTGTCCTTCAGTCTGTTAGTGATTTCATTATTCCTTCTCAATTCAACGGGTCATGCAATGGCTTCCGTAAAATCAGATTCGATCGTGATGTCTGCAGGATACGTCAATGAAGTGTATTACAGCATGAAGAACGGTGTTGTTCAGACGGGACCACGTGCAACATGGGATATTGCATTTCGCACCCAGAAACGCAGTTCTTCCATCCTTACCAATGATGGTTCGGGCGTTGTTTTATATACCTACCCTAAAGCAGATACATCCGGTTGGGCCACAGTAGATACCACTGGTTTATCCACCTGGACGCGTATGTTTAATGATCCGACTGATTGGGAAAATGGTGCTTTTTCAAGGAATGCAAAGGGTCATCCTGACTATGGATGGGCCAAATACAACGATGTTACCCACAACCTGATCGGTGATTCTATATTTGTTATTAAGCTTCGTGATGGCAGTTTTAAGAAACTCTGGATTGTTAAAAAACTGTCAGGCCTTGATATTTTCGTATTTCGTTATGCCAACCTCGACGGAACGGGAGAACAGAATATTTCGGAGGATATCAGCTCTTTAACTGCAACTGATTTTTCCGGATTTTCACTTCAAACCAATGCCCGCGTTGCTTTTGAACCTGTTAAAAGCAGCTGGGATATCCTGTTTACCAAATACATGTCTGTTCAGCCCGACGGTTCTCCCTATCTTGTTACCGGAGTTTTGAGCAACGACTCAGTCGGAACCAAAAAGTTTTACCCGGTTTCACTGGATTACAGCGATTTTGGTGCAGGTGTATGGGATTCGACCCGTTCATCGATTGGCTGGGACTGGAAAGTATTCAACATGACAACATTTACCTATAATATCGTTGACTCAACGGTTTACTTTGTTAATCCTGTTAAAGGGGATATTTACAAACTCATTTTCACTGCATTCGCTGGAAGTACGACGGGCGTGGTGAAATTTAATGTCGAACGGTCAGCCGGAGCCGGCATTAATGATAATAATGCTTCTGATATTCAATTATCTGTATATCCAAACCCTGCCACAAGCAGGATCTATTTCAATGTGACCGGCAATACCGGTAAAGACCTTATGTTTACTCTTACAGATCTGACAGGCCGACAACTCCGTGCAGATCGTCCGGGGAAGACTGGCGGGCTGAATGCTTATTCCATGGATGTAACCGGGGTGCAACCCGGCACTTACTTTGTGACCGTTTCTGCCGCAGCAGCGAAAATGGTGACAACAGTAATTATATCCCGCTAAGCATGTTTAAAGGCCTTTCAAGCCTCCTTATCGGACTTTTAAGTCTTTTGGCTGTAGCCGTTGGTTACAGCCAAAAGGCTTTTATTAAGGTCGTTGATCTGAAAAGCAATGAACCGGTTGCATTTGCCCACGTATGCTTTGAAGGACTAAAATCCGGTTCACCAAAATATGCTCTTACAACAATGGAGGGAGTGGCATCAAATGATGTCATTGAAATCTCCAAAATAGCTGTCAGTTATGTCGGATTTGCTACGTATACTGATACGATAAAACCCGGACAAACCCTTGAAATCAAGTTGCGCCCAAAAGTGCTGAACATGGACGAAGTGGTTGTCACTGCGCAATATACACCTGAACGGGCTGATAAGTCGATATACAAAGTGGAGGTGATCAATGCGCGGCAGATTGAACAGAAGGCCGCCACCAATATGGCCGATCTGCTAAAAGATCAGTCAACCATGCGGGTAACCCAGGATGGCGTTCTTGGTACAAGTTTGCGCATCCAGGGCCTGTCGGGAGAAAATGTCAAATTTCTGCAGGATGGGGTTCCGCTTATTGGGAGGATGAATGGGAATTTTGATCTGAACCAGATCAATCTTTTCAATGTTGATCACGTGGAGGTGATCGAAGGTCCCATGTCTGTCATTTATGGAAGCAATGCCCTTGCAGGGGTTATCAATATTGTTACAAAGGAGAATAAATCTTCGCTTATTAATGCCACGGCCAGTGGTTACACCGAATCTGTCGGCGTGTACAATTTCGACGGTTCGGTCTCAATAAACCACCACAAACACGGCTTTTCAATTGACGGCGGCCGGAATTTTTTCGGAGGATATTCCCAGGAGGATACCTCCCGGGTGCAAACTTTCAAGCCCCGTCGCCAGTATTTTTTTGATGGTTACTATGCCTATACGGCAAATTCCTGGAAAATCAAGTTTACAGGCGACTATTTCAATGAACTGCTGATTGATAAAGGGCCGTATGTTGACATTTACAATGAAACTGCACATGACAACCATTTGACTACCATCAGGTATTCGGGACGTGCAGATGCGTCTGTCAAATTAGCCAAAAACCATTTTATAAGCCTTTTAGGTTCATGGTCAGGGTACACACGCATACGGGAAACTGTATTCAACAACCTGGCGACACAGACCGAAAATGTGGTTCCCCAATCATGGGCGCAGGACACAACCACCATCAATAATTTCATCGCCCGTGGCACTTTTGCAAAAAGTAATCCCGATAAAAAATTTAATTACCAGGCCGGCATTGATATCAGATTGAAAGCGGGTCCGGAAAAAAAATTGACGGTGGAAGCCAGGAAATAGGCGATTACGCGGCATTCTTCAGTGTCAAGTGGGACCCTGTCAGGGTCTCACACCCTGACAGGGTGAAGGACCCTGACAGGGTGAAGGACCCTGACAGGGTCGTACTTTCAATTCAGCCTGGTATAAGGTTTATTTACAATACAAACTACAGTGCACCTCCGGTATATGCCCTGAGCGTAAAGTGGAACATTGTTTCCCCTTTGAATCTTCGGTTTTCCTACTCACACGGATTCAGGGCCCCTTCAATAAAGGAACTTTACCTGACTTTTGTTGACGTTAACCACAATGTTTACGGGAACCCCAATCTGAAGGCCGAGACATCCAATAATTTCAACATGAACCTCAATTGGTCAGTTGAGAAGAGAAAAGCTGCCTGGTCTATGGATGCAACCGGATTTTATAACTTTATTGAAAATGTCATCCTGCTGGCCCAGTCCGGAACAGGTGTCGTTTATACATACCAGAACATCGCCCTCTATAAAAGTGCGGGTGTTCAATTTGGGTGTTCCTACTCCATGTACCCTGCTTTTAAGCTTCAACTTGGATTTGCAGAGACCGGAATTACAGGCAGTCCCGATCCTGAAATTGCCTACGAACCATTCAAATGGTCAACTGAGGTTACAGTCAGTCCGTCGTACCGGTTTATCAAACCCGATGTGACATTGTCTCTCTATTACAAATATTCAGGGGCATCACCCCAGCTGTTATTCAATGAAAATGTTTTACAGTGGGGATGGGTAGATCCTTACAACACCATGGATTTCACTGCAAGCAAAGGATTCTGGAACAGTCGGATCAGGCTGTCAGCCGGGGTTAAAAATATATTCAACACGACTACGATCCCCTCCACTGGAGGTAATGGGGCTGCGCATAGCGGGGGCAATGGAAACACCAACGTCGGGTGGGGCCGAACCGTATTTCTGAAATTGTCATTCCAGTTTAATAAGTATAAATGATGAGAAAAATTATCCTCTTTATCCTGGTATGTGTGGTGGTTGGATTGCAATCATGTTTCAAAAAGGAAGACAAGGTTACGCCACATCCGATGGGGGATTTGAAGTCTGATGTAATCCCCATGACGGATACGTACATCAACCAGATCTATTTCAGCCTCGATTCAGGAAAAATAGTAAGTTCGAATGTCAAGACAATTTTCGATCTTGGTTTTGAATGCAGCCCAAAAGGCTGGCGTGTTATTCTGAACACCAGCAACTTCATGAAGGCCACTGACCTGGGAGCAGTTGCCTTTGGTCAGCCCCATGATACGATCGGGTATAAAATGTGGTTTGACAGATCAGATGGAAATCCTGATTCAACCGCAATCGGCCAGTGGTTTACGCTCTCAGGCAATGACACGGTTTCCAACAACCATGTGTACGCACTAAGCCGCGGTCTTGATGAAGCCGGAAACCCGCTCGGACTGTACCAGGTGATTTTTGACAGCCTTAAAAACAACACTTTCTATTTCAGGTATGCCCCGTTAAGCGGCGGGGCTGGTGCTGCCGGCAGGGTTATCAAAGACCCTGCGCTCAATTACCTGTATTTTAGTTTGGTAACAGGTGATGTGAAGGCCATGGAACCACCGAAGGCAACATACGACCTGTTGTTTACCCAATATACTACCTTGCTGTTTACCGACGAAGGGATTCCCTATCCATACCTTGTGACCGGGGTTCTGATAAACCGAAACCTCGTTGGCGTGGCGGTGGATTCAACCAGCGCTTTTTCAACAATAACCAGGGAACAGGCACGAACCATGAACTTCTCGGACGCGATGGATGCTGTTGGATGGGAATGGAAACTTTACGATTTTGGCACTGGTGTTTATACCATTCAATCCAACCTGAATTACGTTATCCGTGGCGTTTCCGGGTATTATTTTAAACTCCGGTTTGTCAGTTTTTACAACCAGGACGGGCTGAAAGGGTACCCAAAGATTGAGTATCAGCAGTTGTAACAGCACTCCTTTCTCTTTTCCCCTTACTTCTTACATTCCTTTCATTTCAACTGTCAACGCAGTGATCCTGAAGTTTGCTTCATGGATTAAGAATGAAAAAAATAACCCCATCCAAAATTAAAATTTTTCGTTAGCTTTGAAAGTTAATGACATTTCCATTTCCGGTTCCTGTCATTTATACGTTTATTATTGAAGTTGATTCACTCATTATCACTGTTCTGCAGGATATGTTGCATGACCATTTCCCGGCAATTTGGTTGGTTGGAACAGCAGGCTCAGGTAGCAGACAACCAAGGGGTCAAGGATAAAAATGTGTATAACCCTTCAGTATATCAGTAAATTCAAAAATCCTGAGAAATGAAAGATCAAGATAGCACCAGAGACGAACTCCTTACCGGGGAACCCTTTTCAGCTACCGAC
>CAIYJU010000087.1 GCA_903926565.1 uncultured Bacteroidales bacterium | reverse complement strand
TGGCCTGCGACAAACCCGTTATTGTCAATGATGTGGGCGATTTGGCGGAATACGTCGTTCCGGGCAGGAACGGGTATATCGTTGACCCCGCCAACAGCAGGGAAGTTGCAGCAGCCATTGAGGCAGCATGCGCGAACTCGCACAGCATGCGGGATGCATGCGTTGCCTCGATGGAGCCGTATGATGAAGGGGTGATTAATGGGGTTGTTGTAAAATATATATTTGGTGGAGATGAACACTGATACCTTTGCATTACCACATTTGACATTTAACACTTTTATTGTTACTTTTGTATGATAACTCCTTTCAATGAACAAACCGGACCACATTCAGTATTGGTTAATACATTGTTTTTTCACATCTTACGCTTGAAAAACTTTTAAAAGGTCATTGGGTAAAGGATAATGATGGGAACTATCCTCCGAGGACCCACAGTCTTGTCAGAATTGCAGAAGGAATCAGCCTTCCGTTTGATGAAGAAACCCTGGCTTTTTTTGAAAGAATGAATGATTTTCAATTGGAAGGCCGTTATCCTGATTATCAATTCAAGATATATCAGATTTGCACAAAAGAATTTACAGAACAAGTATTGAATAATGTTAATGCAATAAGAAAATGTTTACTAGAGAGTTTGCAATCAGCATCGTAGAGGATTTTATACACAAACTACAAGCTGAAGGGATCGATATTCAACAGGCAGTTCTTTTTGGATCTTATGCGGTGAATTGCCAAAATGAATGGTCCGATATTGATGTCGCTTTAGTAGCGGATAATTTTACAGGATTTGGCTTTGAAGATAAGCGCTCTTTTGCAAAGATCAACTGCCAAAAACCTTTTTCAATCATACATACAAAAACTTTTCCCACTATTTATTTTGACATGGGAGATCCTTTTATTGATCAAATTAAAAAAACGGGTTTAGTCCTATTCCAAAAAAATTAGTCGGTCTTGCAACATTGGAAGGACTGACGATTGGACGATTTACGATTAAGGGATTGAAAGGCCAACAAACGCCCGCCTTAACACTTAATCACTTAACACTTTATCACTTTCCCTCCAAAATGTCCGACTTCACCCTCCCCACCTTTCAAGCCCTCCTCTCAGCCTTCCTGACCGAGGGTTTTTCTTTCACCCCACTTTCCAGCTACACTGAAGTGTCAGGTAAAAAAACCGTGATCCTCCGGCATGATGTTGACCGTTTGCCGGGCAATTCGCTGGCAACCGCGCAGCTGGAACATGAAACTGGCATCCGCGGCAGCTACTATTTCCGCATCGTTCCCGAAAGCTATGATGAAACCATCATCCGGGAAATTTACAGGCTCGGCCATGAAATCGGGTACCATTATGAAGACCTGGCCCTGGCCGGCGGGGATGCCGACAAAGCCTACACATCTTTTTGCCGGAACCTGGATAAAATCAGGAAGCTGGTTCCCGTCACCACCATCTGCATGCACGGAAGCCCGCTAAGCAGGTACGACAGCCGCGACATCTGGAAAAAATACGACTACCGCAAACTTGGCCTCACTGCCGAACCCTATTTCGACATCGATTTCAACAAGACCTTCTACCTCACCGACACCGGCCGCCGGTGGGACGGCCACAAAGTAAGCATCCGCGACAAAGCCATTGCCGGCAGCCCCGTTACAAATCCCGATTTCCTGGGCCGCAGCTACCATACCACCTCCGGCATCATCGGGGCGGTTGAAAAAGGCGGCTTCCCAAACCAGGTGATGATCACCATCCATCCTCAGCGGTGGACAAGCAACATCTTCCTTTGGTCAAAAGAATTCATCTCCCAGAACCTGAAAAACCAGGTAAAACGGTTCATGGTTAAATAATCCCGTACCTACGGCACGGAAAAACCCCTGGAACCATTACCAGCTACCAATATCCGGCTCCTACGGAGCCCGCCTTGTCCACTTAGTCCGCCTTGTTCGCCTTGTCCGCCTGTCATGGCCTGCGGCAAACCGGTTATTGTCA
>CAIYJU010000086.1 GCA_903926565.1 uncultured Bacteroidales bacterium | reverse complement strand
GTTTGCCGCCGAGAACTTTGCCATCCTGAGATCCATTATCGAAACAGCCATCAAAAACAAACAAGATGTGCTGCAAGCCCTCAATGTAATCGCGCATTATAAATAGGACTGATTAGTTACGGTAATTTTAGTCCTTAGCTGTTTTGCAAATTGTTTGCAAAAAAAGAAAGGGTCTCAGTCGTTGCCTCCTGAAACCCTTGTCTGTCCTGCTCCCCTTAATGCACAAAGTTGCAACCGGATGAGTTTTTTACTGTAGATTATGCTAAGATCTTTTCAATTACAGGCAGGAGGATGGGAATATCAACAGCAACTGTTTGATAAACAATATTTAAATCGACATCAATGTAATCGTGAATGAGTTTATCACGCATTCCTGCCATGTCTTTCCATGGCACTTCGGGATGTTTTTCTTTGAAGGTTTCTGAAATTCTTTTTGTGGCTTCACCCATTATTTCAATCTGCCTAATACAAGCATCCTGAAGTTGAATGTTTTTCAGAAAATCCTCCTGGCTAATCCCGGAAGAGTAAAGAATAATCCTCTTCAGATTACTTTCAATGTGTTCAAGATAAATAGAGTCATCCTTCATGCCTGAAAAATGATTTTAAGATCAGCCTCAATGTAATTTCGGAGTTTTTGATTTTTAATAGCCCCATCGGAAACGAGATCGACGTTAGCCCCCAATAGTTCTGATAATTCCCGCTCAATACGAACCAACTGAAACAAGGAGATCGTGGTATTCAGGTTTATCAGGATATCAAGATCGCTGTCTGGCCTGTTTTCATTACGGGCATAAGATCCGAATATGCCAATTTTTACAGGATCATATGGTCGGAGGTAATCAATAATGACTTTATTTTTTTCAGGATCAAGCATGTACTGAAGCCGTTATACCAAAGATACTGCTTTTTAAGCAAAAACAGAATATTTGTTCCAGGAATAGATCGAAAGCAAAAAGTATAAAGTGTAAAACGAAAAGTGCAAGGTGTAATTTTTACACTTTGCACCTTGCACTTTAGACTTGTTTTTGCTCCCCCTGCTAGACTTGAACTAGCGACCCTCTGATTAACAGTCAGATGCTCTAACCAACTGAGCTAAGGAGGAATTCGGGGTGCAAAAATACAAAAAGTCTTTTACTTTACAATAGGCGAATGAAAAATATTTTCCGGGGGACTGTTCAAACCGGAAGGTTGCCTATCTTTACATGCGTTAGACAATCATAAATAAACCTGCGTGAGCCAGTCGATCCTTTTTATTACACCGCCGTTTACGCAGCTGAATACGCCTTACCCGGCCACTGCCTGCCTGAAGGGGTTCATGAATACCAGGAATATCGCATCACACCAGTGCGACCTGGGGATTGAGGTGATCGTGGAGATTTTCTCGCAGGAGGGATTAACCAGGCTTTTTAAACGGGTCGAAGAGTGGACAGGCGCACGGGAGGACAAGCGTACAGGCGGACGGGAGGACGGGAGGATGGGTATACAGGCGGACGATGTACGGCGCATGGTGGCGTTGAAGGATGAATACATCAACACCATCGGGCCGGTTGTGGCATTTTTGCAGGGCCGGCAGCCTGAGCTTGCCCATCTCATCTGTGGCGGCGACTGGCTTCCGGAAGGATCGCGGTTCGGCCAGACGACCGACCTGGACCACGATTTCGGCCATCTCGGGATACATGACCGGGCGAAATACCTGGCCACGCTGTACCTTGAAGATATCTCCGACCTGATCACGGCTACCATTGACCCGGAATTCGGTTTCAGCAGGTATGCCGAAAGGCTTGGAAGATCGGCCGGATCATTCGATGAGTTGCAAAAAATGCTGGAGCAGCCGGCGGGATTTATCGGATCGATCCTGAATCAACTGCTGGAAGAAAAAATCGGGGAGTTCCACCCAACCCTCATCGCCCTTTCCGTGCCTTTTCCGGGCAACCTCTACAGCGCGCTCAGATGCGGTCAATGGATCACTCAACATCACCCGGAGATAAAAATTGTGATGGGCGGAGGTTTTGTCAATACCGAATTGAGGTCGCTCACCGATCAGCGGGTGTTCGGCTTTGTGGATTTCATCACCCTCGACGACGGTGAAGCGCCGCTGTTCCACCTTGTCGAATATCTCGACGGATGCCGTTCAATGGAAAACCTGAAACGCACCTTCTTGCGGTTGAATGGATCCGTTGTATTCCAAAACGGATCCACGGAACCGGATGTGGCTCAGTCCGCAACAGGCACCCCCGACTACGAAGGACTGAGGCTTCAGGACTATCTTTCGGTGATGGAGGTGGCCAACCCGATGCACCGCCTCTGGAACGACGGCCGGTGGAACAAGCTGATGCTGGCCCATGGCTGCTACTGGGGCAAATGCACCTTCTGTGATGTGAGCCTCGATTATATCAAACGCTACGACCCCGGAAAACCGGCAGAGATTTGCGACCGGATTGAAAAAATCATCGACCAGACCGGTCACCATGGGTTCCATTTCACAGATGAAGCCGCCCCTCCCGTGTTGCTGCGCGACCTGGCCATGGAGATCCTGAGGAGAAACCTCACCGTAGCCTGGTGGACCAACATCCGTTTTGAAACCCGGTTTACCAGCGATTTATGCCTCCTGCTGAAAAAATCGGGATGCATCGCGGTTTCCGGCGGACTGGAGGTTGCCTCCGACCGCATCCTGAAGATGATCAACAAAGGGGTGACGGTAACTCAGGTGGCCCGGGTAACAGATAACTTCACCTCCGCCGGGATCATGGTCCATGCCTACCTGATGTATGGATTTCCAACCCAGACAAGCCAGGAGACCATTGATTCGCTGGAGGTGGTTCGCCAGCTGTTCATGCACAACATCATTCAATCCGGCTTCTGGCATCAGTTCGCCATGACTGCCCACAGCCCGGTGGGAATGGATCCCCGAACGTTCGGTGTTGAGAAAGAGAATGCTCCGCCGGGAACCTTTGCCAACAACGATCTCGTTTCGGTCGACCGCTCAGGATGCGACCATGAAACCTTCAGCGAAGGGTTGAAAAAGTCGCTCTATAATTACATGCACGGCATTGGCTTTGATCTCCCGCTGCAGGAGTGGTTTGATTTCCGCATCCCCCGCCCAGCGGTCAGGCCCGGGTTCATTCAGCAGGCAATATCCCATCATCCCCACCAGGAATTGAACCTGCATTCCCTGGTCCTGTTTTCAGGTTGTATTCCAACGGTCACTTTGATGGTCAGGCAAAAAAAGGGAAAATCAATTCCGTCGGCACGGATCACCATTCAGACCAGGCAGCAGGAGGTGGCCATCATCACAACAGAAGCTGTCGGCCAATGGCTGAAGGATCTCTTTCCCCGGCTTTGCATCGGAGACCACAAACCCATGACGGTGGAACAGCTGGAAGAGTCTTATATCCTCAGCGGATTGACAGGCTTTGCCTCTTTCCGGGAGGGTGCAGTGATGGATTTCCTGAAAAAAAATGGGTTATTGGTGATCTGAATGCTGTTCAGGCATTTATCCCGATGATTTGCATGGCAATTTTGATCCCGTCAGCGGCACTGGAAACGATTCCCCCCGCGTAACCACTACCCTCCCCGGCAAGAAAAAGATTTTCAAAGCCGGTGCACAACCCGTTCTTTTCGCGCAGCACCTGGATCGGAGAGGATGTTTTACTCTCCAGGCCAAGAAGGATCCCTTTGCTGTAGCCATTGAGGCGCCGTTCGAAATCAATTAACCCGGCACGGAGCGCACCGGTCACCACCGGGGGAAGCATGTTCCACAACGGAGCCGGCTTCAATCCGAGCGGGTAACTTGTTTCGGGAATGGCCCTTGGTTCTGTCGAATGGATGAAATCGCTGATGCTGCAGAAAGGGGCGCTGTACCCATCGGAATAGTCATAGAATGAATGTTCCAGATCTTCGAGCCATTGAAGCGCCTCCAGCGGGGTGACCTGTCGCCCTGCCAGCTGGTCGGGATGGACACCTGCCACGCATCCCGCATTGGCAAATTTACCGTTGCGCCGGTAGTTGCTCATTCCATTCACGATGTTGAGATGGCTGTAGGTTGCCGCTGGAACAACCATGCCGCCCGGGCACATGCAGAAGGAGTAAACGGAGTGTTTGCCATCGCCCTCCGAGGTTAGTCGGTATTCGGCTGCTTTAACACCGGCAAGGTTCCCGATGCCCCACTGGGAGCAGTTGATCTCTTCCTGGCGGTGTTCGGCACGAAAACCGATGGCGAAATTTTTGGTACGGAACTGCACTCCCCGGGCAATCATCATGCGGTAGGTTTCATAGGCGGAGTGGCCGGGCGCAACAATGAAATAGTCGCCGGAAAGCGATTCGCTGCCTGCCATTGCTTCTGTGATGGTGCCCTGGTTGTTTACAAGGTCGGTCAGGGTGGTTTCAAACCGGATCTCTCCGCCAAGCTGCCGGTATGTCTCGCGAAGGTTCTTCACCACCATCCGGAGATTGTCGCTGCCCACATGGGGATATGCCGTGTAACGTATCTCAGCCGGGGCACCTGCGTCAATATAACTCGAGATAAAAAAGTTACGCTCTGCGGATATGTGTTTTGACCGGGAGGTGAGCTTGCCGTCAGAGAAGGTTCCTGCCCCCCCCTCTCCGAATGCATAGTTGGAGACAGGGCTGAACTTCCCGGTTTTCTCAAACAGCCTGATTCCCTGCGCGCGTTTTTCCACTTCAGCGCCCCGTTCAAGCAAAACCGTGTCGAATCCGGCTTTCTGAAGTACCAGCGCAGCGAAAAAGCCTGCAGGACCGCTTCCTGTGATGATGATTCGCTTGTTTCTCGTTTTATATGGGATGTTCAAAGGCTCTGCCTGTTCAGGATCCTTGTCCTTCAGCGATTTGCTGTGAACTGCAATGCGAAGAAGCCAGTGGATGTTGCCCTTCTTCCGGGCATCGAGGCTTTTATTTTCGATTTGCCAGGTGAATTCGGTCAGCCGGAGCTCTTTACCGATCCGCTGCTGCAGGTCGGTATCCGAATAGCCTGTGGGAACTTTGATCTCGATGATTTTATAACCCATACAACGATTTTGCTGCAAAGATCGGAGAATAACATTGTGTCTCAAAAGTTAATTTTCACCGCGAAGACGTGAAGACGCAAAAAAACCTCACCCCCCGGCCCCCTCTCCTGAAAGAGAGGGGGAGTGGCCTTTTCCCTGGGTGAAGCCCAATCTCCCGAAGGGAGAAATTCCCCCTCTCCGTCGCGGAGAGGGGGTTAGGGGGTGAGGTCAAACAAATTCAACTATACTAAGGCCCCCTCCTTATCCGTTATCCTTCTACCTTTGCTGTTTCCATGGCTTTACATTTACGGTTTATTTGCATTCTGCTGCTACTCTCGCCCGTTGCTTTCGGGCAATCCGGCCCGAATTTCAGCCAGACAGCTGTGAATCATCTCAGGAAAGGAGAATATGTTGAAGCCCTTGAATACCTCAACCTCGCCATTCAAAAGGATCCCGGGGTTCCGGAGCTTTACTTTCTCAGGGGATATTCCAAATACGGCCTCGATGATTTTATCGGGGCGGAGCAGGACTATTCGCAATCCATCAGTTTGTCGCCATTTCTTGCAGATGTGTTTACCAACAGGGCCATTGTCCGCAGCCAGCTTCAGAACTACAAAGGTTCCATGGAGGATTTTGACAGGGCACTGGAACTTGATGGTTCCAACGGCGAGACCTGGTTTCACAGGGCACGGACCAACCTGCTTCTGAAGAAATATTACTCCTGCATTGTTGATTGCAACAAGGCCATCCAGCTTCACTGCCAGGGTGAGTCTGTTTATATCCTCAGGGCCAGCGCGGAACAGGAGATCAAACGATATAATGAAGCCATTGAAGACCTGGATAAGGCCAGAAAGATAAATCCTGAAAACGGTTATATTTATTCGCAAAGGGGGCTGGTCTGGAATGACCTGAACCAGGTGGATTCTGCCATTGTCGATTTCAGTCGTGCCATAGAACTGGATTCAACAAACACCTTCGCCATGTTCAACCGGGCACTGGTATTGCTGAAGAAAAAAGATCAGGAACCTGCGCTGAGAGATCTGAACACCGTGATCCGCATCTCTCCTTACAATTCGTATGCCTATTATAACCGCGCCATCCTCCTGATCGGCATGAACGAGAAGCGAAAGGCAATCCGTGACTTCGACATTGTGAGCAAACTCGATCCCAAAAACATCATCAGCTATTACTACCGCAGCAAACTGAAAGCGGAACTTGGCGATTTTGCAGGGGCACTGGAAGACCTCGACAAAACAATCGCGTTGTTGCCCGATTACACCGAAGCGTGGTACGACCGGTATGAGGTGAAGCTGAAGCTGAAAGACCAGAAGGGAGCTCAATCCGACTACCGTCAGGCCCTTGAACTTACCAGGAAAAACAACCTGAACCCCGACAGCCTGAAGGTGGAACGCAAAGATTACCTGAAAAGCCTCGTCAGGCTGAGCGGTGACTTCGAAGAGATGAATACCATGAACAGCAAGCTTCAGAACCAGTCGGTTGACATTCAGCTGAAGCCCATGTTCAACCTGCTGATCTGGAAGACCAACTTCGAAAAGGTGAAACTCTATGACGTTTATCAGAAAGATCACTATTTTACCAACATCCTCACCCTGACCAACGTTACCGGGTTGATTCCCGACTCACTGCTTCGGCTTGAGATGGTCCTGCAAACGCATCTGATCGATTCGGCCGGGTCAAAATCTGAAAGCCATTTCCGGAGGGGCATTGTCTTTTTCCAGGAACACAACTTTGAACGGGCGATTGAAGACTTCAACATGACACTGGCAGCAGATTCGGGCTTTATCGCTGCATTATTCAGCCGGGCCATGGCACGGTATGAGCTGATCCAGGTGATCAACTCAAAGGAAGATATTCAGCAGGAGATGATCATGGGCAAGGTTGCCGCAAAGCCCCCGGCCCCGAATATATCTGCCACCCTGGAGCACACCTATGCTGCGGTGATCCGGGATCTCGACAAGGTGCTGGCACTCGATCCCGATTTCCCGTTTGCCTGGTACAACAGGGGCTATGTCAACAGCAGGATGGGAAATTACCGTGCTGCGATTGATGATTTTTCCAAGGCGATCACCCTGCGCAATGATTTTGCAGAAGCCTGCTACAACCGCGGACTGATGAGCATCCTGCTGCTTGAAAACCACCCGGGATGCCTTGACCTGAGCCGTGCGGGAGAGCTGGGGATCACGGATGCCTATAAAGTGATGAAACGGTATTGTTACAAGTAGAGCCGTGGCATGCCACGGCTCCTTCAGCAAAGACGACGTACGCCCTGATTTTACGAAATAACAAAATGCAAAGTGCAAAATCAAAATGCAAAGTGCAAAATTTTGGATAATTAGGCTATATTTGCATTTCATTGGGACGTTAGCTCAGCCGGTTCAGAGCGCATGCCTCACACGTATGAGGTCACTGGTTCGAATCCAGTACGTCCCACCTCAGAATCAGCCACTTACAATTAATTTTGGAGTGGCTTTTTTTATTGTTGAATAATTTTATACATACAAGATGCAATTTTCACAATTGCATTTCTTTCAAATGGTGAAAAAACAGGGTTGGATGAAAGGTTACTTTTTCAACAACAAACTATTCATTTTTTCTTCATTTTTACCAGTCAAATTATAAGAAAATCCAATGAACAAACCCATTTGAAATGGGTCTTTTGACTGCATCGGGACAACAGTCGGCTCCATATCAATTGACTGGTAAACAACTTGACCATTCTTATACTCATTCGAAATCCTTTTCACTGTACCACCAACTAATCCACCATGTATCCCTATTCGTTCACTTTTCCCTATCAACACCCCCAATCCTAAATAGTAATATAACTTTTCAACATTTGTTCCAACACCAATGTTTACCGTCGGTTTGATAGAAGAAGTAGACCTGAAGTACAAATTAAATAGCACACCTAAATTAGGAATAAAATCATAGGCATTATTTTCTTTAACTACTTGTTTTGAAGTATCTGATAATTTCACAAACTTGTATTGGTCATCATAAAGATTATAATGGAAAAACAATCCGGCGCTAAAGTCGATTTTTACTCCTCCTTTAATGTCGAAATCATAATTCAATTTGATCGGTTTTTTTGCAAGCGAATAGTCATTTATAATCGGGACAAGTTCTATGTCATAAAACACCTTATCTGCTTTATCAGCTATCCTGGTGGTTTGATAATTAACTGACCAGTTAACCTCATTAATAGCATTGTAAGTTTTTAATATTTGGTTGAATAATTCCTGGTATTTACTTTTATCCAGGGAACTATGAAAATTGTTCAACTTTAACAATGATCCGGCAATTTGGTTTCTGTTATTCAAACTAGAATATGTTAATAACAACCCATAATAAATTGTATCAATATTATCAAAATCCAAATTGCAGTTTCGTATAAAACTCGATTGATCAATTCCGTTCCCCATATATAATGATGATAGTTTTTCTTTATCGGATTTTATCTTATCAAAGGGTTCGTTTGAAAACAATAAAAATAGAAGTGAACGGTAAAATTCAACCTTTTCGTTTACTTTATTCACCGCTTTTATATAATTAATCAACTGAGATGAAAATCTGGTTATGTAAAGATTATCATCTTTGTTCGTACTTAAAAATGTATCCCTTTTTCTTGAATTGCTATTGATTGAGTTAGTAGAGTCATGGATCGCCTTTTTTATTGAATCAATTTTCTTAAATAATGCAGGCAATCCTGTATCCTCAGTTGGATTAATGCTTAAACTTATGATTTCCAGTTTTTTAGAAATTGTATCATTGTTGTTTTCATACTTCTTCTCAATTTTCAAAATATTCTGTGTGACAAGATCGTCTTTATTCTTATTCAATTCGGACAGCAAATTATTATATTGGATTATTGCAGATTGTGCCACTTGAATACAGATCTCAAAATCATCTAATGTCTTAACTAATTGACTTTTTTGTGGATCAGGTAAAAGAAAATCTGAAAACTTCAACTCCCCTATTTGATAATCATTAGGTGAAAAGAGAATATTCAAATCCTTATTCTCAATTGCTTCCCCGGAAATATTATCTCTTTGAATTTCTGAAAATTTTACTGAATATAAAAACGTATTTACATCTTTGAGATTAAATTGAATTTGAGATTTATAGGGGATACAATCCAAAACACTATCAGTAGGTGATAGAACGGACATTTGGATAGGAACGTTTTTCCGAAATTTTTTGGCATTCTTTTTATCCTTTTCTGTCTTTATTTTAAACTTTCTTAAACTCTCCAGTTCTTTTTGATTGGGATTACTTACCGGAGGTTGCGGGGGAGATGAATTTTGAGAAAATAACATTGCGCTAAAAAAAACAAAGATGATTGTTAAAATGTACGTTTTCATTTTTACATTTTTAAGGTGAAATAATATCTATTTATTCCTGGCAATATTAACGTTTCAAATACCTAAACAATTTCCACAATTTATTGTGCAAAAAAAATATTTTACAAATATAATATATTTACAAAAATAAACAATAGCCTAACATTATTTTTGAAACTCTAAATTGAAAAGAGTACATATTATTCAATGTTACTGACTAAAATAACTTAAATGTATGGAATAAATTATCAATAATATTGTTGCTCTTTAAAACAAATTTGTTTCATCCTTGTATCATAAATTCGAATTCTGTATGCTTCTATTCCACTAATGATGACGATGCAATAAATATAATGCTTTCAGAATGGAATTAACAATTCCTCAGAAAAGAGGTAAAACCAACCTACTTGTGCTCCCTTCCCCAACCGGGCTTTCGGGACGAACTTGCCGCCACCCCGCCGAAGATCCCTGAAAATTCATACAACGACTGGGGGATGTGGCTGCATGAATAGAGTGGATCTCCTGAATTTGCACACTGCCTGTCGCGGTTTACCGACCACATGGCCAGCCTGTTGATGTTTTTCTGCTGCGCCCAGGTTGCAAGATCGGCAGCGTCGTCAAGATAGAATATCTCACCCTGGACATCATTAACGCCTATCATCGGGGTGATTCCTATTTTTCGCCATGCCAGTGAGTCTGTCAGGGGAAAACCCGAGTTCTGGTAGAGGTTTTTTATTTGCAGGAAGAGTGCTTCGCCCGCGGAAATTGCCGCTGCGCCCATGTCGAGTCCTGAAGGGCCGTAATCCATGGCCATAACATTCACACAATAGATGTCAACACCCTGGTTCAATGCACTTTGAACCACATTCAATCCATCCGCGCTGAGGCCATCCGGCATGACAGGCAGGGTAATGCTGATTTTCAATGCAGAGTATTCATTCTGCAGCAGCTTCATCGCCTTGGAGCGGCGAAGTACCGACTGCGGCTCGGCAACCATGAATCCCTCGATATCAAAGTCGATGCTGGTGAGTGCGTAGGCGTCAATCACAGTTTTATAGGCATTCCTGGCCTGGAATTCGTCTGTAGCGGCATAGGAGAGTTCGACTCCGCTGGCCCCGCCGAACGACATGATGACATCGCCTCCCTGGCTCCGCAAGGCGGCAATTTCAGCCTGGTAATAGTCCATGCCCAGCGAAGAAAAACCTCCCCAGCATGGGTTGGCTCCTGAAGCAGATTGATTATCCACGATAAACGCACAAGAATAATTGTGAATTCCGGTTGCGGCAACGTTCTGGATCTGGAAATTGGGCCACAGGCAGCAATCCACGTAAGGGGCGAACATTAAATCTGCAGAAAGCGGAGGCGGAGGCTGTGGTATGGATGTGCCGCAAACAGCCATCCAGGCAATGCCTGTATAAAAGTTAAGGCAGCTGGTGGTGATGTTGAAGACGATCAGGCCTGTTGCCGGGTTAGTGATGGCCTGGATCTGGGTTGTGGTCATCCTGGGAACCAGCAAGCCTTTATCCTGGGATTTGATGTCGAGAATAGCCGAATTGTCAGGCAGGGAGCCATCATTATTGATACTCACCTGGGCATGGCCGCTGAGTAAACAGGCAAGCAACGGCAGAAAAAAAAGACAGCGTTTTTTTAAAGTCATTACTTTTTAGATTTCGTATAGAAATTGAATATCGGAATATCCACAACCAGCGAAGCACTGAACCGCCAGTAAACATTGTCCTGGTAGGTGTTGACGTACTCGCCCGGGTTGTCCTTGTCTTCGACATACACACTTCGCAGGTTTGGCCCAACCTGTGCGCCGATGTTGAACGACAGCGGGCACTTTGGAAACCCTACTGAGAAGAACAACCCGGGAGAAAAGATATCCTGCAGTTTGATGGTCGGCACCTGTGCGACCGAATCGGTGTTCTGAAACCTGAAAGAAGCTACTGCACCGATGTCAATCAGCGAAAGGAACGCCGAATACGACCAGTGATGTGATCCCGTACTTATTGCCACGCCAATCGGGGCGGCCACTCCGTAATTGTTGATTTCGAATTTTGCATTGGGCATGCCGGTTATCATTTCATAGCCGATGAACAAACCGGCATACGCATTTAAAGAGACATTGAACGGGGTTTCCCTTTTAATCCGGGAGCTTCCGGAGGGCAGGGCTGCTGATTCAATGGCAGACTCAACCTCGTCGGAGGTTTTTGCCGTGGCCACCGTTGAAATAAATGCACCATAACGGGTGAGCTTTTGCAGCAGGTCTTTGGAGGATGCAAGAGAATCCTCGATGCTCTTAAGCGGTTGCAGGGAGGATTTTTCAAGGCCCGCGGTCTGTTGCAACGATTGATCATACTCTTTTTGCAGCGGTTTGGTCCTGACAAGATTGTAGATGACGACTGCATGGTTTACCGCCAGTGAATAGTTCCTGCGGTTGATGGCAATTGCCAGGTCGGATGTTTTATATGCAATTTTGAAATAATCTTTCAGCTGTTCATGAAGGTTGAAATTCACCAGGGTATTAAAATGCGGCAGGTCGCAGATCATGGTGCCATATTCCAACAGACTGACTGACGTGGTAAAATATTTCGCATAATTCTCAACGGCAAGGGAGTCATTCGCCGGCTTTGAATGGTTTTTCACAAGGTTGTTCAGGTCATTTACCTTCACGGCAAATTTCGTTATAAAGCCTTTGTAAGCCACGTAATCGCTGTCGAAATCGACCTTTTTCAATGATTCGACAAATGATCCGCTGGTGTATTTAATTGAATCGAACCGGTCATTTTGAGCCACCTGGTAGATGAGTCCGAAATAAATTTTAAACGCAACCTTGTTGTTGACCAGCTCGTTTGCCGTTTTCAGATCAACCCAGTAATTTCCCTCCCGGGGTGCGTTCTCCCGGAAGGATTCGCTGATGAGCTGCAGGGTTTGAACGGCGCCGCTCCAGTTGAGGTTAAAGTATCCGGTTTGCCCCTTCTTTTTGAAAAACTCATCCAGCGGAAACTGGTCGATCATCTCGCCGGGATGAACCTGGCTTTTCAATGAACTTGTAATGTAGCAGGCTGTATTGATGCTGACTGCCAGTCCGAAATTCGTGTTGAAAAAAGCCTCATGGTTGGGGATGATCCCCGGGAGGTTTTGATCCAGGATGATGATATCTGTAAGAAAAGCATCCCGCAGGTTCTGAATATACCTGTTGTAATCGTAAATCTCATCCCCGATGGCATCGAGCAACTCCCAGGTATTCGGGAACAGGACCCGGATGTCAGCATATTTCGGATTATTCAGGGTCTCCCTGAATTTACTGAAGAAGGCGACATTCAGCTCCTCCTTGGTACGCTTCACCAAAAATTTGGCAAGCCCGTCGGCAATGCTGGTCACATCCATTCCGCCGATGGCGTTTCCGATACTTTTCGATGCCCCGGAGACCAGGCTGTGAGAGGTTCCCCGTTGGAAAAAGCCTCCGATAAAGGGGTTTTCAGAGAAAGTTGAAGAGGGTGTTCCGTCAGGATCGAAAATGTATTTTGAAAGGATGCTGTCGACCTGCAACTTTTTATCAGGGTTGAATTTGCCTTTCGAAATATAGCTGCTGAGTTTAAGGGCGTCGTTGACGGCGAACTGGCTGAATGAAGATTGACTAAGCAGAAAACAAGTCAAACAGATTAAAATTGTTTTTTTCATAACGGTTGATATAGGGTCTGTGACATCATTTATTCGAATAAGCAGCATCATAAAAACATCATTATTGAAACCTCCTTCGGCAAGTCAAAGACCCTTACCCGGCCCTTGAAGGCTACTCTTTCTAAACATTTTTTTATTACATAGAAGTAACACGGAGAAGATAGAAGAACCACGGAGATTGCTGTCAATGAAGGTTTTTCACACATAAGGATAAAGCTATATGCTGATCACAAATATGCTTATTTTTCAGGAAAACTGTTCAGGAAAAACTTTTTCCTCTGTGGCACTCTGTGTTTCCTCCGTATTTCTCCGTGTAACTTATTTTCTAACAATTGTTTAGAATCATATTTAAAATTTCGAACAAATAGTACAGGTCATACGATGTGTATAAAGAGTAGCCTTGAAGGGGAGGGTTGTGGAAGTTAAAATTAATCCGTTATCGAAAATTATGTATTTTGCAGCACATGATAGCAAAATGTTGAATCATCAGCATAGTCAATATCATCAAGGGCCATCGAATATTTATTTAATAGTTCCAGCATCTCCACTTTTGACAACCGGCCGGCTGACATGGACCGGTTGACGGAAATCGCCAGTGCAATGATCCCGGAAATAAAGGCGGTGGTCATGCTGCACCCTTCCTGTTGCTGGTAATTTAACGGGGCATTAAAGGTCGATAAATAATTGATTGTCGGGCCGGCGATGTTCAGATTTTTTGAATAAACCGGGTTTCTTTTAAAATACCCCTGGGAGACCGATGCCACAGAAATTATTTCCGGGCATGATGCCGGGAAGAAAAGTTTGCTGTTGCGCAGGTCGCCACTATCGCCGCCGGCTGCCACCATGATGATATTTTTATCCCCGATTTCTTTGATTTTGTTCCTCAGGGCGGTGATTATTGCCTGGTCGGCTGCGGCTGATTCTCCTTCAGTGTCAGCATTGAGGCTCAAACTCATGTTGATGACATCTGCTCCGTTTTTGACGGCAAAATCAAGTGCATCCAGCATGCCTTGATAGATTCCGGCATCTCCCCCATCCTTGTTGTCGGGGAGAACCTTCAGGCAAAGCAATTCTGCGGAAGGGGCAACACCAACCACACCGTCTGTGGCCGCTGATCTTGCCCCGATCAGGCCGGCAACATGGGTTCCGTGGCCCGTGTAGTCAATGTTATCCATGACTTTCGTGAAATCTTCAGAAAGAGCGATGGCGCCATGCAGGTCGCTGTGACCTGAAAACACGCCCGTATCCAGGATGGCAACTTTCACGCCCTGCCCTTTCGTCTTCCGCCATTCATCAGGAATTTGCCGAACTCCGGTATTCCAGTTGGTTGTGGCCATTTTAAAATTCTTTTGTGGAGAGTTCCCCCGATTCGGGCAGGATGATCTGCCTCACATTCTTCGGCTGATTGATGTAATTCGGACGCCGGGCCACATACAACTGGCTCTTGTCTTTTCTGACAATACACACTTTATCAGACTGGTTTCCACCGAGGATGTGGTAGCACTTGGCATCCTCCCCGACATAGATGGCCACATGGCCGGCTTTTTTCCCGTCGGGTGTTGTTCTGACAAAACAAAGGACATCTCCCAGCATGGGTGTTTCGGCATGGGTTCCGAAAGTTCCCCAGTTCAATGCCCAGAGCGGATCCTTTACGACCTGCCGGCCACTTCTCTTTACAACCACCGCCATGAACAGTCCGCACCAGGGAATTTCATCGGATTTATAGACAGCAGCAACATCGGCTCCGACCTCTTTCGCCCAGGCGATGATTACAGGGTTGTTTGCCGTACCGGGTGTTTCGATCACATCGATCAGGTTTATTGCTTCATTCAGCATTTTCGGACCGCCTTCTGCAGCGAGCCATTGATATTCTTTTTTAAGTGGCATATAACTATCTTTTGGGTGAAACTAAGTTATGTATTTCTCGAAATCACAGAAAGGATTGGATGGTTTTTATTTTAATCCAGTCTGAATAACAAAACAAAGATAGTGTAAACAGAAGGTGAAGTCAACACTTTTAATCAATATTATTGTTCTCACTATTTTTGTTCCGTTAATCAACTCTCAAATGATGAAACTTGACCGTTCTGCTGCAATAAATCTTCTTTATCAGTACGTGAAAAATGAAAAGATGGTCTTCCATTGCCTGGCATCAGAGGCTGTCATGCAAGGTCTGGCACGGAAACTGGGCCGTGATGAAGAATCATGGGGTCTGGCAATAGAATCAATGCTTCCCGTCGCAGAAGATATCGGCCTGTAACTACTCTTCGTTCACCCGTTTACCCGTTTACCATCTGGTGTCAATCAACCACACCAGCGCCCCCATCCCCGCCGCCCCCAATTCCAGTTCCCGCACATTGACTTTGTCAAACGTATCATTGCCTGAATGGTGATAGTCGAAGTACCGCTGCGAATCAGTCACCAGCGCAATCAGAACGGCTCCCTGCTCCTTCAGGTCGCGGATATCCACACCACTCCCGCTGTTCCCGAAATACCAGATTCCATAAGGCTCAAGCAATTTTTTCCAGGCGACGATCTTCTCCCTCTCCTCCCCGGATCCATCAACGGAAAAGCCCTGGGGTGTCGCCCCGCCGCGATCTGCTTCGATGGCAGCAATATGCTTCTCTGTTCCGCCGGAAACCCTGCGTTTTGATTCATCTGCGTAAACTTTAGCCCCGGTCTGACCATACTCCTCGTCCATGAAAGCAACCATCCTGATCGTGTGGGAGGGTTTGATGCCCAATGCTTTAAAGAGCCTCAGCACCTCGATGCTTTGCACGATACCGGTGCCATCATCGTGGGCACCCTGGCCGATGTCCCAGGAATCAAGGTGACCACCCACCATGATGACTTCATCCGGATGTATGGTTCCACGGATATCGCCGATCACGTTGTAGCTTTTCGTTTCCGGGAGAAGTTTACAGGAGGAGGATAAAAACACCTTCAACCTGGCATCATTTTTAAGCCAGGATGACAAACTGTCGGCCTCATTGGTGCTGACGCAAAACGCAGGAACTGCCTTTACCGAGTCGGCATAATGCTGGTTTCCGGTGTGCGGGAAGTTGTCATGAACCGGCGTTGCGGACCGGACAATCACAGCGACGGCACCAAAACGGGCAGCCTGCATGGCTCCCCGTGCCCGCTGGTCAACAGAACCCCCGTACGAATCAAAGGTATAGATGGGAGCAGGATCGGCGGCCCTGTTAAAAAAGACGATCTTTCCGTCAATTTTTTCCCGCCCTAGCACTTTCAATTGTTCAAAGTTCTTTACTTCAACGACTTCTGCCGTAACCCCTTTCCCCGGAGTGGCCACCGAACCTCCGATGGCACAAACATTCAGCAAGTGATTCCCGGCTTTCCCGGAGATGACCTTCCCTTTTTCCTTCTCCCCGCGTTCCCAATGCGAAACCATCACAGGTTGAAGGTAGACTGTATCCAGCCCCATGCCGTCCAGAACCCGCTTTGTCCATTGAACAGCCTTTTCAGCCTGAGCCGATCCGCACAATCTCCCGCCAATTTTATTGCACAAATAGTCAAGATTATGGTACGCCACAGGGTTTACAAGCGCTTCTTTATAGATTTTCCGGATCATCACCGAGTCGTCGGCCTGGGCAAATAGTGTGGCACCCAGAATCTGAAATGAGAATATAATGATTAAAAAAAATTGTTTCTGCATGTCTTTAATTTGAAATCCAAAAATACAACAAATACCCAC
>CAIYJU010000085.1 GCA_903926565.1 uncultured Bacteroidales bacterium | reverse complement strand
TATTGATGATGTTTCTTTTTTAAAGGCACTCAAGACCATCATTGAATCTAAGGTCTCGGAGGGGGTATACCATCTTTCCCCGGAACAAAAAAAACGGGTAGACCTGGGCAGAGATCAACTGCGCAACGGGCAAACCATGCCACAGGAAGAATTGCAAACAGAGATTGACCAATGGTTAAGTTCAAAATTACCAACTTCTTTATGAATTGGCCAATGAGACAATACTAATAGTCATGGTGTGGGATTGCAGGAGAAATCCGGAAGATAAAATCATCCCTTTGTCCAGCCATTAGTTTATCTCAATAATCATCATTTGGTCATACACTCACCAACTTCTTGCTGGCCATATGTCACGGCGGTTTTTCTTAGCGATTCCGAATCCTGAATAAGAGAAACTTGATTTTGTTTCCACAATGCATTAAATTTGCTGAATTACAGAAATAATATACCGTGAATTTTTTAGAATTCAGACGAAAATTTTTTGACCTGGCTTGTTTCACAATCGACCAGGTATATTCCTGGCAACCGGAATTTGACAGGAATAATCTCACCCGCTGGATAAAAAGGGGTATTCTGATCCGACTAAGACAGGGGTACTTTACCTTTCCTGAATACAAGAGCAAGCCCGATTATGCGTTTTTTTTTGCAAACAGGATTTATCGGCCATCCTACATCAGCCTGCATACAGCATTGTCGTTCTATGGAATGATCCCTGAATCGGTGGTACAAATAACAAGCGTTACTCCATTAAAAACTGCCAGGTTTATAAACGATTTTGGCGAATACACTTTCAAGACGATAAAATCCAACCTCATGTTTGGCTATGAGATAAAACCCTTTAACAACAGCATGGCTTTACAGATGGCCGAACCGGAGAAGGCGTTGCTCGACTTACTCTATCTTTATCCTCAATACAATACTTTACGGGATATGGAAGATTTACGGCTGGACGAAGATTATCTTCATGATGGCCTGAAACCTGATCTCTTGAAGGAATATACCCTCCGGTTTGAGAGTAAGGTGTTGGAGCAACGTGTTAGCAGGCTTTTAACAAACTATAATTTATGATCCGGATTGAAACGGTACGGAATTTTTACCCTGCCCAATTACGGGACAATGCATTATTCAGCAAATATATATTGAAGGAGTATCTTCAGTTGCTAATCCTTGATTATATTTCTACTACTCCCTACATTCGAAAAATAACCTTTATCGGTGGCACAAGCATTCGTCTGATCAAAGGCATTGACCGTTTTTCAGAGGACCTGGATTTTGACTGCAAAGACCTTTCACACGAAGAATTTACCGCGATGACGGATGGGATTCTACAATTTATTCGTCATAACGGGATAACTGCAGAAGTAAGGGATAAGGATAACTCCCGCCTGAAGGCTTACAGGAGAAACATATACTTCCCTGAACTTCTGTTCAATATGGGGTTAACCGGGCATCGTGACGAAAGATTCCTGATTAAAGTGGAGAGCCAGGATCAGTTGGTTCACTATCCTTCTGAAATCGTCAATATAAAGGGTTGTGGTTTTTTCATTCCGATGCCGGTTCCTCCCGATCCGGTTTTGTGCGCGATGAAGGTGTCTGCCATGCTCGATCGTCAAAAAGGACGTGATTTTTACGATGCCATGTTTCTGTTGTCGCAAACAATGCCAGATTTCGATTTTCTCTCCAGAAGAACCGGAGTTTCAAACCTTGATGCGCTAAAGGAAAAAGCTGAAAATGTCATCAGCAGTGTAGACCTCAGGATTAAAATGAAAGACTTTGAGCACCTGCTTTTTAATAAACAAAACAGTACGCGGATCCTGAGAGTTGCTGAGTTTTTCCAGTCACTTTAATCTCCAATCCTCACTGACTCAATAATCTGTTATCCCATCTATCCTGATACTGGCCAGATAGCATGAAGATCATGAAAGAAAACCCCGGCCATACAGAACGGTACATCGGCCGCCTCGCCCCTCCAAAACTACTCCTGGAGATGCTCAACGCCTTTAAAACCCTGATAACGGAACAAGCCCCTCCCCCTCTCCTTCAGGAGAGGGGGCCGGGGGGTGAGGTGGAGAGGAGCTCGGGGGGTGAGGTGAAGAAGGGGCCAGGAGGTATATTGTTGATCCGAATAACAGCCAGGAAGTTGCCGCAGCCATTGAGAACGCATGCGCGAATGGTCACACCATGCGCGATGCATGCATTGCCTCGATGGAGCCGTATGATGAAGGGGTGGTTAATGGGATGGTGGTGGGATATCTCTTTGGTGGCGTAGTGTATTAAATGCCTTCAATCCGATTGTCATCCCGATTTTTTTATTAGTGCAAAAAAATCATTAATTTTGTAAGAAAAACAATGAATACAACATCATATAAGCGAACTTACAGTTTACCATTTTCATTTGAAGATATACTGAAGCTGATAAAATCATTTTCTATTGAAGATAAAGTGCGCCTCGAAAAAGAACTTGAAAAGGAGACACTTGTTTTTCGTGCGAAAAAACTGTCAGAACGAATTAAGAAAAATGATCTGACCATCGAGGATGTTATAACTGAAGTATCAGCCTACAGAAAAACCAAAAATGCAAAATGAAGTTTTCATTCTGGATAGTAATATCTGGATAAGCTACAATCCTTGTTACTGGTGATAAAGAACTGCTTCGTGAGGCGACCAGTTTAAATTGTCATGTTATGACACTAAAAGATTTTGAGGCAATTTAAATGTCGTCTATAAGCCAGTCCGCTTGTCAAAAAAAAATGCCCGACTTCACTCTCCCCACCTTTCAAGCCCTCCTCTCAGCCTTCCTGACCGGGGGTTTTTCTTTCACCCCACTTTCCGGCTTTGCCGACGGGTCAGATAAAAAAACCGTGATCCTCCGGCATGATGTTGACCGTTTGCCGGCCAATTCGCTGGCAACCGCGCAGCTGGAACATGAAACCGGCATCCGCGACAAAGCCATGGCTGCCAGCCCTGTTACAAATCCCGATTTCCTGGGCCG
>CAIYJU010000084.1 GCA_903926565.1 uncultured Bacteroidales bacterium | reverse complement strand
TCTCCTTGAAAATCAAAGGGACTGTTTTGATATACTCTCCCGCAACAAGCCAGTTCAGAACAAGCAGGATGATCATCAGCGGCAACAGCTCTTTCCAGACGGGAATGCCAAAAGCAATGGCCATGGAAAGGGCAAGAAATATGCTCCTGTGAATTGATTTTGCGTTATCCCGTTTGATCACCGTGTATGCGCTATGGTTTTGATTTCCTGATGCAAGATAAGGAATTTGACAATGCCCCGTAAATAGCCCCAGCCATATGAGAGGTGGATCAGGAAAAATAACCAGGGCAGAAAAAGCATCAGGCCGGCTCGATTGGCTTCCCTGGCTACCCTGACGGAGAATGTGAGATCAGCCAGGATATACACACCCATGCCAACGGCAAAGAGCAACGCTGCAACGTTACTGATCATGGCCATTGGAATAAACGTCAGTAAAAACAGAACGAAAATAAACGGCACCAATTGCCTGATGGTAGTCGGCTTCCCTATTTTCATGGATACAAAGGGTTTAAACAACCCATACTGGTAAAACATTTTCCTGATCGACTTCACCGAACTCCGTGTGTAATAGGTGACAAAAATATCGGGGATGAGATAGATGGTTCCCCCGTTTTTGACCAGCCTGGCGTTGAATTCATCATCCTGGTTGCGCAGGAGGCTTTCGTCAAACAGGCCGATCCGGTCAAAAACGGAACGTTTATAACATCCGAAAGTAACGGTATCCACCTGCTTTATTGTCTTTGAACCAATGCGAAAATGGGCATTCCCCACGCCAAAGGAACAGGAAAGGGCCTGGGATATCGCCAGTGCCCTGAGCGATGCATCCGGAGGTTTGGACACAAGCAGTCCGCCGACATTGTCGGCGTCCAGGTTTAATGATGCTTTAATCAGTGAGGAGATGTAATTGGCAGGGTATTCAGCATGCGAGCCCAGGATGATGATGAATTCGCCCTTTGACTGTGTGATTCCCATATTCAGTGCAAAGGGAACATACTGTTTTTCGTTATGAAGGAGATGAATAAAAGGGTGAATCTCCGAATATTTCCGAATGATTTCCGGTGTGCGGTCTTTGCTGTTTCCATCTGCGGCAAACACCTCGATCCTGTCGTGGGGATAGTCCTGTGCGATCAGGTTGTCGAGGATGGTTCCGATGAACTTTTCCTCGTTAAAACATGGGATTATAATGGTAACAAAAGGTTGTGTCATCATTCAGCTATTCGTATCACAATTTTCACGGTAAAATTAGGATTATATTTTCAATTCATTCTTTGTTGATTATCGTTCGATTTAAAAGGTTTCACCACTCCGGTCATCATCATGCATAGTCAAAAAGTTTTAATTTATTTTATTCTTTAAAAGTGAGATAAATAATACAAATATCTATTTTTACCGGTTGATATTTTATCCCTGAACAACGCAGCATTGAGATATACAGACACTATTAGATGTTAAGTCACCCCATTGATATCTCTATCGTGGTCCCATTTTACAACGGAGAACGTTTTCTTCCCCGGCTGGTGGAGTCCATTGTGGCGAGTCATAAAGCGTCCTCCGGAGATATTTTCATCGAATTGATCATCGTTGTTGACTCCATGGAGTCCGATTTATCACTGTTGTCCCTGATGGTGGTTCAGGCTGTCGGAGACAATGCAAACATATTGCCTGTAATTAGAAAAAATGAGCTGAACCTTGGGGTTGCCCAATCAAGAAACATCGGACAAAGATTATCATCCGGGAAATTCATTGCATTCATTGACCAGGATGATTATATCGCTAAACCATACTTTTCCGTATTAGAGAAAAACCTTAACGCTGACGTTGATTTTTTTGTGTTGAACGGATCCATCGAATTTGAAAAGCAGAAAATCCACCGCCCGGTCTTTTATTTTCCCGTCAGGCTCTCATTTGATAAAATTGCCCGGGTAAACATGCTGATAACACCTGGCTTGTTGATATTTAACCGCACAAGGGCCAACTGCAATTTCAGGCAGTTTTCGTCGAAACATGCCGGCAGCGATGATTGGGCATGTTATCTTGAATTGTTGTCGAACACGCATTTGAAATTTCAATATGTCAACGAAAAGCTTATCCATTATGTAGTTCATAATGAGAATTATCACCAGAACAAGAGTAATTTTATCATCTCCCAACTAAGGACCATTCAATATTTTCATCGAATGTTTCCAGAAAATATTTCTGTCAGAATCAAATTGTCATCGCTGCAATTCAGGTTGAAACGACATCTCTCACTGATAAAGTTTTCGAAGCTCACCCTGAGTGACATAACCGGTTTTTTTTCATTCATTTTCATCGAGTTATTTATCATTCATAATTTAATATGGCTTATTTGGAGCAAATGTATTTCGTTACATAATAACAGGTTGGGCCCTGACAATAAATAGTACTGTATGCAACATCGTGTAACCCATTTAACAAGGGCATTTTTACATCCTTCCACTTCATTTGTCAGAAATCAGATTGTTCATTGCATTAAGTACCTGCCATCCGTTGTTTATACGGATAAAATTGAAAGCGATTTTTTTCGTGAAATTACTTCCCGGTTTCCTGCATACAAGGCACCCCATGGCACTATTGGAAAGTTTGTCTGCAGCAGACTTTTACATTTCACTCCTTCGGATGAGCGAAAACTTATCCGGTGGATCAGCGAAACGGGCACTGAAGTATTCCATGTACATTTTGGTGTTGAAGCGATTTTATATTCAGGTATAATCCGGAAATTAAACATCCCGGCAGTAGTGTCATTCTACGGGCATGACTGCACTTCATTTCCGGCCAGATACGGCGGATTGGGGCTAACCATGCTGAAACGAAAGGTGTTTTTCAATCCGGGTGTCAGGCTGATTACAGCGATGTCGCCGGATATGTATGCTGACCTGGTGGCACTTGGCTGTCCGGAAGAAAAACTCAGGGTCTATTATTTCGGTACCGAGACGAGCCAGTTTTCAATGGACCGGGATTACAGGGATAAGGATTTAGTCTGCTTTTTGGTAATCAGTCATCTCGAAGAGAAAAAAGGCCATCGCTTCCTGATTGATGCGTTCAACAGGGCATCATCAATGTCGGAGAGAAAAATTCAGTTGAAAATAATCGGGAACGGTGCGCTAAAAGGTGACATCCTTGAGCAGGTTGCTTTATCTGGTGCAACGAACATTCTTATGCAGGATTTTGTTAAATATAAATCCGGAGAACATCTTGAGTCATTTAAAAATGCCGACGTTTTTGTGCATCCAAGCATAACTGCACAAAATGGGAATAAGGAGGGTATCCCGGGCTCCATCATTGAAGCCATGTCGTCAGGACTACCCGTCATTACAACATTTCATGGAGGTATTCCCTATGTGATCTCCAATGGCGAAACCGGGTTGCTGGTTGAGGAAAATGCGGTTGATCAACTTGCTGCAGCCATCGTACGCCTGGCTGATAACGCTGACTTGCGCAGACGATTGGGAACTGCGGCAAAAAGTTACGCGCAAACCGCACTGGATATTCATCACAAGCAGATGGAAATAGAACAGATATATGATGAAATATCAGGGGGTCAATCCTGATTCAGCCCCTGGTTTCCTCTTAACTGAGCTGAGAATCCACAGAATTACGCCGATTGAATAGAGGCTGAGTGTTGCGGACAGCAGTATAAGCCCGGTGGTGATGCTCTGAAAGAGAATCCCTCCCAGGCAAACCTGTGCAATCATTAACATTGCACCGGCCAGGGAAATGTAGAACATGGTGCGGGTTTTTCCGACGATGATCGGGGTGTATGATATGGAAGCGCGGATAAAATCAAAAAACATCCAGGGAGCAAGAATCCGTGAATAAACGCCTGCCTCTTCCCAGGCTGATCCGAATACGAGGGAAATTAGCCAGGGACCAAGGGCAAGCATCAGCACCATTGGCAGAAAAGCAACAATCGCAGCTGTTTTAATCGTTTTTCTGACCAACCCTGTCAGTGGCTCGTCATGAAAATATTTTTCAGATGCATCTTTGTAAAACACCTGTGCGAATGAAGTCCCGATCAGCGTCATCGGAGCCTGCATCAGGCGTTGGGAGAGAGAATACCATCCGACGATCTCAGAAGAAAAGAAAGCCTGCAAAAGAAAAATAACACCATAAACCTGAACCAGTTCAACCAGTACCTGGGGGGTGTTCGCCAGGGGTAAATCCCTGTAACTTGTAACAAGCTGTTTTTGAGATGCGAAATCGAAACAATGCAGGCTCTGCCTGTAACGAAGAATAATTCCGAGTGTAAAAAAGAAGTTAAAAACCAGGATTCCAACAAAATTTCCCAGCAATAAGCCCCAAACCCCCAAACCGACGAAGCCCAGGTAAAGCGTGAGCATGTTGTTCCCGGCTGAATTGATCACTTTCGCCACTGCCAGAGTCCGGTATTCCTTTTTGCGGTTGTACCATTGCTGAAAAACGTTCCCTGCTGCCACCAGAAAAACCATAAATGGAAGAAACCAGACCCACTGCCTGTACACAGGATGGTTAAGTATGGAGGGCGAAAATGCCACGTTAACAATTAAAATCAGGATCGCAAGCAAAAGACAAACGGCAAAAGCAATGAAAAGGGAGAGAAAAGCGACATTCACGGAGTCTTTTTCTTCTTTCGCAGGCACAATCGCCATCTCGTAACGCAATGTGGCAATTAACCCAAGCCCTCCTGCGATGGATATAAAGAAGGTGAAAACGCCAACGTCTTGCGGGGTATATAATCGGGTGATCATCGGAGTAACAAGGAAGGATATGGCTTGCGCAATAGCCGTACCCGCAACCAGTTTAGCTGAATTCCGTAAAAATTCGGATTGCCTTATTTGGATTAAACGCATCTGGTTTGCGACATTTTATGGTTGCTTGTATAGATCATATCGCCAGGTGCCAACGTTGATTTTTTTGTAGCCAGTGGGAACCAATGAATGCATGGTGTTATCGTTGATATAGAATTGCTTTTGATATACTGGTTCTAAACTAATTGAATAATAGCGTGCAAGATAGCATTGTAAGGCAAAGTTGTCCCACATCCCTCCATCAATGGAAACAGTTGCCTGTATAGGTACCACTGCCCCAATTAAATAAACATCATGGAGCAGCTTCTGGTCTCTGAGTGTTTTCCCTTTCTGCATGAAAGCATAACATGTTGACATAATGAGCAGTATGATGCTTGTTATAAGCAGGAATTTGTATCTTCTTCCTTGAAAATCCATTCTCTTAGTGAGATTATAAACGGCAGGTGCAACAATTATCGATAATCCTGTTGCGAAATAGGGGAGGGCAGGTACAAAATAGAATCCTTTTTGCACAAGGGTGAGCATCAGGGGTGCTGATGCAGAAAAGCCAATTGCAATAAAAAAAAGTGATGTTGGAATGTTCTCTCTGATACCCATTCTGATTTTCATTAACCTGGCAATGAGTAAAACAACAGCTGTGATCAAAAGCTGTGGGAGTAATTCCATGAAAAGACGCCCGATAATCCAAAATCTGCTGTCAACCGTGGGGACCTCATTAATCCGGTGTAATGCTCTTTTGAACAAATAAGTTGACAAACTTTCTCTGCTTTCAGGAATCAGAAATAGAAGAAGATATGCAGCTGCCGGGACCAGTAAGATGATCGTTGTTTGGGCCATTGTAACTGAGAAAGTTTTTTTTCGGGTTACAAGCCAATATAAAAATGGAATAATGATCGGGAAAAACCCTGGTATTCCTTTCGATAGTGTTGCCAGAAAAATGAAAACACCAGCGAAAACCAGATTCAATACAGTAATCTTCTCTGATAAAATTGCTTTATATAACATAATTACGGCTGTCAGCGTGAAAATCCCCATGGTGTTTTCATGCATGTTGTTTGAATATGACCAGAAGCAAACAGGAACAGTTATCCACAATATAACCGGCAGCCATCCCATTTTTTTTAGTCCGCCCTCCTGCTTATATATTACCTTCCAGAGTTGATTTATTAATGTTGCAGAAATGATCATGCATAAAAACGTGTATAAACGCTCAACGTACATGCTGCTTCCCAGGATTTTAAAAAATATGGACTGAATCCCGAATACCAGAGGGGGCTGTTCGTGAAATGATGACAATCCGCCCACATTGTGCAGGCTGAATTTCGGGAACCAGAATGTACCGATGCCCATGCCAAGATTATGTGACACACTTGTATAAAGCATTGCATCCATGAACATTCCGTCCTGAATAAGGCTGGGAAGAGTCAGCCCGATCATAGCGCTGACAGCAATCAACCAGAATGGTGTTTGTTTGTTCAGGAGTATTTTTTCAGATATTAACTGCACAGGTAATGATGGTTCTTTTTTTGATGTTTCCTGGTTCTCATTTCGATACAAATTTATGGAAATACTTTGTTAAAATCAGTTGAATCCGGCATCCTGGAAACGGGGAGTTAATTTGAACCGGTTCCTGACCGTCCATGAGGTGCATTCCTTCCCAATTCGAGGAAATATTCGTATAACATTTGAAGGATCGCTTTTCCCTCATTCGTCATGGCAACAAGGGTGTCGGGCGCTGAAATCTTATCGTGCTGAACAATGGCTTTTAAGTTGTTATCATAAACAACATGTCCATACT
>CAIYJU010000083.1 GCA_903926565.1 uncultured Bacteroidales bacterium | reverse complement strand
GGGACGAGATAACCTCACGCAATATCAATATTCTACCCATATTACGTGCCTACGGCACAAGAATGTTTGATCAGGTAATACAACCAACTGGTATAATAGTGATTAATCATAAAGTTTATTAAAAACAAAATTAACCACAAAGGACACAATGTAAATAAATAGCACACAAATGACTGATTTTCAATCATCTGCCTTTCCTTTTTGGTTACAATAATTGCGATTATATGAAAATAAATCAACTCCGTTTTAAAAATCTGAACTCCCTGGCAGGCGAGTGGTCCATCGATTTCACCTCACCCGAATATGTCGACGACGGCATCTTCGCCATTTCCGGGCCAACCGGAGCAGGAAAATCAACCATTCTCGATGCAATCTGCCTCGCCCTCTATGGCCGCACACCCCGGCTCAGATCGATATCAAAAGCAAACAACGAAATCATGTCCAGGCAAACCGGGGAGTGTTTTACAGAGGTTGTCTTCGAAACACAGCAGGGAAAATTCAGGGCCTTCTGGAGCCAGCGTCGTGCCCGCGATAAGGCTGACGGGGCTTTGCAACATCCAACCCATGAACTCTCTGAAGCAGAAACCGGCAAATTGCTGACAGCACAACTTACTTCAACTGCTAATGAAATTGAAAAAAAGACCGGGATGGACTATGGCCGGTTTGTACAGTCCATGATGCTTGCCCAGGGCGGTTTTGCCGCATTTTTACAGGCCTCCGGAAACGAGCGGGCGCCCATTCTTGAGCAAATTACCGGAACAGAGATTTACAGCAGCCTCTCCAAACATGTTTTTGATTGCCTGAGAAATGAAAAAACAGAACTTGAAAAACTCAAAGCTGAAAACCAGGGCATCATCCTGCTAAGTGAGGAGGAAGAGACGCAGATTCTTAATTCCCTGGAGGAGCATAATGATAAAAAACCCGGTCTGGCTGAAAAGACAGATCAGCTTGACACGGCCATCAAATGGCTGAAAACCATTGATACGCTTAAAAACGAGCTAACGGAAATCGGGAAAGAGGAGGCTGAATTAACGTTCGAAACCAGTGCTTTTGGGCCTAAAAGGGCCATCCTTGACAAGGCATTAAAAGCACAGCCACTCGAAGGTGAATTCGCTGCCTTGTCGGTCATGCGAAATCAGCAGGCCCAGGGGCTGACCGTGCTCGATGGCCTTGTTGCCCAAAACCCTGAGCTGACAGAGGCACAGGCCGCCGCCCAATCAGCTTTTAACACGGCAGAAAAGCTGCATGCGGAAGCAAGTCAATCCAGGGAAGAACTCCTGAAAGTCACCAGCCGGGTGAGATTGCTCGACCAGGGTATTGCCCAAAAGAAAACAACAGTGCAGGCAATCGAGAAAGAGGCCAACCGGTTTTTTGATGAAAAAGAGGCTGAAACGGCAAAGAAAAATGCTGCAGGAAAATTATTGGAGGGCTACCAACAGGAATCAGAAGATATCACAGGTTATCTGACACTTAACAAGTCAGATTCTGCACTCACTGCAGAAATGACAGGAATAAAGGCAACAGTTGCAGGATTCACCGGGGTTCGCAGTGCATATCTTTCAGCGGAAAAGCAGCAAGGGGCGACCCTTGAATTGTTGAAGACCCGAATTACCGAAATGGAGGCCATCGAAAAATTACTACATGCGGCTCAAACTGCAAATAAACAGGACCTCCTGAACATTACCCGGATCCAGGTAGACATCTCAGGGCTGCTGCAGGGAAAAACTGTAGAATTTATTCTACAGAAAAAGGACGATCTGTTGATGCACCTGGCAGAACTTAAGAAAATCGCCGGCTTTGAGGAAGAACGGGTACGTCTGCAGGATGGCAAGCCATGCCCGCTGTGCGGATCCCACAGCCACCCCTGGGCCGAAGGGAACATCCCCCAGCCCAATGAGGCGGAAATCGAGCTTGCAGCGCTGATCCTCCAGGTGAAAAAGCATACTGAACTTCACAAAAAACTGACTGAATACGAAGAGGTTGAGAAAAAATCCGCTCAGCAGGTCACACAAATCACCCATCAGCTGGAACTGGCCATGCAGCAAAAGCAGACCCTGGAGGAGAAAATACAAAGTCATTCGTCAGAGGTCACACGTACAAGGTCAGATTTCAACACTGCTGAAGAACAACTAAAACAGTTACTTATACCCTTTGGTATTGTTGAAATTCCTTCAGAGGTGGCTGAAATTAATACGTTGATTGCCCAGCTCGACGATCGCAGGAACAGGTGGCTGGTAAAAGAGAAAAGAAACTCGGAGATTGAACAGTTAACAAGGGAGAAACAGGCTGAGATGGAGCGGGCTGAAGCACTTATTCAAACAGCTGTGATCAGTTATGCCGGAAAAGTGAAGGAGGCAGATGAGGCCAATGCGCTGTTAACCTCAGATATTCTGACCAGAAAAGAGCTGTTCGGCGGTAAAATCGTGGACGAGGAGGAGGACAGGATACTTCAAATTCTGAATGAGGCTGAAAAATCCAAAGCACTTGCAACAGGTTCTTTACAGGAGAAAACACAGCAGCTGCAAACAAATACAACCCGGATCAGCGATCTTCAGGTGGAAACCCGGGCCCGGCAGAAGGAACTGGAACAAAGCGGGAAGTTGTTTACTTCTCACCTTTCCGAAGCGGGATTCCCTGATGAGACCTCGTTTGCCGGATGTCAGCGCCCGGCAAACGAGCGGGCAGCCCTCGAAAATGAAGCAAACCTCCTTCAGACAAGGAAAACACAGCTGGAAGGTAAAAAGGCTGACAGGCAGCATAGCCTAGCCGATGAGGAGATAAAACAACTGACAACGGAGAATCAGGAGGTGTTGGCGGAAAACCTGGAACTAACCAAAAAATCGCAGGATGAGTTGCTGACAGAGATCGGGGCCCTGAACCAAAAACTGGAAACCAACCATGCACTAAAAATCCGTGGTGCAGAGATCGCAGGGCGGATCAGAAAGCAGACCGCAGTCTATGACCGCTGGGCTGCCCTCAGCAGCCTGATCGGTTCGGCCGACGGCAAGAAGTACCGTAACTTCGCCCAGGGGCTCACCCTGGAGATCATGGTATCCTATGCCAACAACCAGCTCGTGAAACTGAGCGACCGGTACCTTTTGACCCGTGACAAAAACGAGCCACTCGAACTCAACGTGCTTGACAACTACCAGGCGGGAGAGATCCGCTCAACCAAAAACCTTTCCGGAGGTGAGTCATTCATCGTCAGCCTAGCCCTGGCGCTGGGCCTCTCCAGGATGTCGAGCCGGAATGTGCGGGTCGACTCCCTCTTTCTTGACGAAGGTTTCGGCACCCTCGATGAAGAGACCCTCGAAACAGCCCTTGGCACCCTGGCCGGCCTGAAGCAGGATGGAAAGATGATCGGCGTCATCTCGCACGTGGGAGCCATGAAAGAGCGCATCAACACCCGCATCACCGTACAGCCGATACGCGAGGGGCGCAGTTGGCTGAGTGGGCCGGGGTGCAGGGAGGTGAAAGGCGTTGTGAATTAAACTACCGGAAGGGCTGTTTTACTGACCCACAAAACAAACCCCTTATCCATGTTGAACTTCCAATGCTTGCCTTTTAATTTTTTAAGGATGCCGGGGGTTTGTTCCAGCACCCTTGCCAGGTCCTTCGCAACCGATAATCCGCCGGCATCATTGGCAACAACGCCATCGGCAAACTCCAGGTTGAAGGAGTAGGATTGCCGGGTCCCGGCCTTTTTGAATGCCTCGGGAGACAGCTGAACACTCAGTTTTCGCATGCCGGCTTCATCAATGGCCTGTTCGATCTGCGGAAACGCTGTTTTAAACACCTCCTCATATTTGTGTTCGTTGGGCCCCGGATTTACAGCAGTTGATCTGAAGGGGACTACTTTGGTTTTTCCGGGTTCCGGAACGACCTCAATCTTGACCTCTTTCCCGTTGGCGATATCGGCACATGTTTTCCGTGCAGCCTTGATAAACCGGGCATGGGGATTGCCGGGGTTCTTGGAATCAATGTTCAGCAGAGGCTTTGCCTCTGCAACCAGGGTGGTTTCCAGCGCATCTGTCTCCGCCGGGGATTTGTCAGATTCGTAAAACGAGAGCGCAAGGTTCTCCTTCATCCATTTGGAAAGGTTAACTTCCGAAAGGTCGTCGAACTTATAAATAGATCTTCTCCCTGCGTCGAAATCATCGTCGCTCCTTGGAATCGGCTTAAGCGACAACTTCTCCTTCAGCAATGCCCCCAGCGACCGCCGCAGGGTGGAACTTCCTGTTTTCCCGGTGGTAAAATGGCTCCGCTCATCTCTGCCCTCCTGGCCGGGTTCCGTTTTTCCAAGGTAGATGATCTCCTCTTTCTGAGGGATATAATCAGGTATCGGAAAATCTTCGCCGGTAAAAAACAGCGCGAATATTCCCGGTTTTTCGGAAAATTTCCGGATCTGTTTGAATGGGCGTGCCTCGCTTTTCAGTTTGTCAATGATCGGATTCATGAACTTTTATTTTAAATGGGAATGTATGAACTTTTGGGATTGGTATGACATGGGGGAGGAAATATTTTTTTTGTTTTCACGATCCTCCATATCTTTGAATCAGCAATTCCAATTGCACGTGTTTATGACTTTGTAGGATAAAAATATATCACGAAGCCACGCGAAGGAATTACGAAGGTCCACAAAGAACAGGAACAATTTCCTTCGTGCTTCTTCGTGCCAGCTTCGTCTCACTTCGTGAAATAACATATTATGATATCCGGAAAAAACAACATCCTCGCAGGCTACACCGGGAAACTGGGCGACACCGGCTTTTACAAGCGTACGGTTAACGGGAAGGAGATCATCCAGCGCTGCCCGGTCAGGAAAAAAGTGAAAAGCAGGCTGAAATGGCCGTCACAGGTTAACAGGTTCTATAGTGCGACGAAATATGCAAAAAGAGTGCTTGTAAACCCGGAGATCAAGGCACTGTATGCACGTGTGGCGACAGGGTTCAACAGCGCGAATTCCATGGCAGTAAAGGATTTTCTGACCCCTGCCGTGATCAGCAACGTGGTCACAACAGGATACCATGGAAGAACAGGTTACAGGATGACGATCAGGGTGGACAACGTAGTTCCGGTGAAATCGGTCACCGTCACCATTGAAAATCCGAACGGGGAGATCATCGAATCGGGCCAGGCGACAATGCACTCTTCCGGCACCGACTGGCATTATGTCACCACCCGGCCCAACCTGCAATACAAGGGATCGCTGGTGCGTGTTGTTTCCTGCGATCTGCCGGGCCACACGGTCGAATGGACACGTGTCCTGTGAATTGCCACAAATATCTCACAGTAAGCCTGTTGGCACGGATTTATCCCGTGTGCATCTCGTGAGCATGTCGGGAGCACCCTTATGGTTTGTTGGACGAAGATTATACTTTGCTTTTACTAACCTTTTACTCTCCTTTTACTTTCCTTTTACTTTCCTTTTACTTTCCTTTTACTTTCCTTTTACTCAACTTAAACAAAGATAATAAACCGGAGAATTCCCGGTTATTGTAAAAAGCCCCCATTAAATAAATCCTGTGCCCTGCCTGCCGGCGGGATGCTACCTTTGTCACAAAAAACACCACCATGGAAGAGCATGAACTTTACAAATATTTCCTGAAAACAAAGGTGATCTTCCAGATTGTGATCCTTTATGTTCCGGCTGTTCTGTTCACCCTCTACGGGGATGTGCTGGTCAGTTCCTGGATACTGGGAATAACTGATTTTTACGGTTTTGTTCACCTTTTCTCCTTTTCCTGGTGGAAAATCCTGCCGGTGATCACCATACAGTACCTGGTATGCTGCTTTTTTTTCGGTTTATGGACCGGGCTGAAAAAGGTGGTCATCAGAAACAAAGATTTTTTTTTAAGCTAGACGGGTAAACAGAGAAATATGTACATACAACTCGCTGTTGAATGCAATTGTATCCGGAACCGGAAATTAAAGCCGGTGCCCGAGGAATTCAGGCCATATCTGAGGTTTGATGATAATATCATATACCTGGATTATAGCGGGGATGCCCAGGCTGCAGCCGCCGGCCAGGACAAAGAGCAGGGGATTTCTGATGAGCAGCATGAAATCATTGATCCCCGATGGGCCGAATGGCTTGAACATGCCTGTGAACATGAAAACGGATTTCATGCTTATACTGGGATGATCGGCCCCCAAAACAGGCTCATTCCCCTGATCAGAGTATTGCAGGAAATGCCGGATGCCGGACTTCAAAATCTTTTATCGGTTGTCGGCTGCAATGACGACCTCGAAATTGTGCCCGAACAAGCTGCCGGATGCCTGGTAGAGTTGTATCAGTTCAAATCCAATTTCCCACGCATCAGCGGCACTGTGGTTAAAGACGAAGAAAGCGGAACAGTGCTTGATATATTGATCGGCGACGAGGTTAGATCATTGTATACATCTGAAAACTACCAGGTTGGATGCGACAGGCACGGTATATGGGTGACAAGGCATGGATCACCGGGCAGCCTGCCCGAATTCCTGTTTCACTCCGCCCACTTCCGGCAGGATCTGCTTGCATTCTGCACAGGCTTGCTTATCGACAAGGCTTCCGGAGAATATATTGAGATCGGCCATCCGGTTTTTCCAAAGGAAAACAACAGCTATCCTGCTGAAATTACGATCCGGTTCCGTGAATTAACGCCGGTTGACTTCAGTTATCTCACCGATCCATATGCGAAAGCATTCAAAGCTTCCGTTGAAACCGGAAACCCTGTAAGCATCCGCTGTGACCGGAGTGCAGTTGATCTGTAGTTATTTCTGTACTTTTCATACGGGGGCGGAATGAACCATGAATCATGTTGCTTCTCTGAAAAGCATTTCGGGAAGGAACTACCTGAAAACAAAAGTGGAAACGACGAGGTGATTCTTTACCCCCCTGATGCCCTGCTCCCTGGTGGTGACCGCATTGGAGCACCCACTGTAACCTGTCGTATCCCATTTGACCTGCTTTAATCTCTTTGATGCCCGGTACCCGTTAATTTTACTGAATAACAGGGTATCCAGGCTGGTTTGTCCATTGACAACCACAGACAAAAAAATCATCGGTATGGGCACAAGGATTTGCTTTATCATGATTTCTTTTCTCATATTCTGGTTTTTTGGTCTCGTACAATAACCTGCCTGTTTATAAAATCGCGTTAAAGCTTCATGTCAGCGGGAATCGTTGCACCTTCCCTGCAATCAAACACCTGACCATGTTTAATGTACTTTCCCATTCGCCGATATTGATTCGTTCACTGGTTGTATGCTCATCATAGTAACCGATACTGAAAATAACGCCGGCAATTTCCCTGCATAAATTGACAATGTCGGTACGCCGGTTTTTATCCGGTTCAGTGTATCCGTTTTTTCTTTTAATAAAGTCCCTGAAGGTATCTGCGTGGGCCACCAGGACCACTTTCTCCTTCCGGATTCCTTCAATATAGAGGAATCGTTGCTTTGGGTTGTTCCGGTCTTCTCTGAATATGGTCTTCAGATGATATCTGAACTTTTCAAATACAGGATCTGAAGTCCACAAAGGCATTTCCAGAAACTCTTTTAAGATTTCCCTGTCGGTCTCAAGCATATGAGTGTTCTATGCCGCAAAGATACCGTCAGGCAGGCCCGTAAAAAGAGAATTTGATTTACCGCAGGGCTATTGACAATAAACGCTGCTGAATCGTTGAATAATGTGGTATCTTACATGTTTTTCACGGATTAATCCGACGGATAGTCTACACATACAAATCTCAGATGCTGTGTTTTAAACACTTTTGTTTTTACATATTCCTCAGCCAGTCCGGCTTTTTCGAGATCCGACAGGGTGTTGAATTCCGGATAGACTTTCTTAAGTTGTTTTGGCGTTATTACATAGGAACATGTAACATCCACGATGTATTCATCATCATCCATATTTTTCTTTTTTTTGTACTCTATTCTTTGACGAAAGTATGCATGTTTTTCAGTTCGGCCATTCCTGTTCAGATGATTGCATAAAGAAGCGCTGTTAGTCACTTTAGTTCGCCGATTCCCGGGCGTTCATTACTTTAATGGGTGCGTAAAATAACTATTCCCTCTCCAGGCCAAACAATACCTATCTTTACATTGGTTTCAGACATTCGATTTGCCATTACTGATGCCAATGAGATAAAACGATTGATTTAAAATAATTTGTGCACTTTTTTATGCCCTTTTCAAACATGGAAGAAGAATTAAAAAGAAGAAGGACTTGATAAAACAAAAGGGAGTACCAACTGGGGTGAGTTATATATTGTGTTGAATATCAATTAACACAGGAATTGCTATTTGATTTTTTGTCCGGTCAAATATATTCAACGAATTGGGCGAATATGTAGATAATTTTTTCAAAATGCCTTTTGCAAAAATTCCCTTAAATTTGAATGGATGATCCCCTGATTTGTATTGCCCTTGAAATCATCCATCGTGACCACGAATTTTGGATAATTATCCCTGATCAGCAAGAGGTTCCCGAATTCCCGCTCAATCGTTTGGTCATCAGTTAACAGGTAGGCACATTGGATATATATTTTTTCTCCCTGTCGCTCACAAACAAAATCGATCTCTTTATCGCCGGTTTTTCCGACATAAACATTGAACCCCATCCTGATCATGTGCTGAAACACACTGTTTTCAATCAGTTTATTGATGTCCTGAGGCTTATATCCAATGATTGCATTCCGCAACCCAAGGTCTTCAAAATAATATTTCTCACTGGTCTCAAATATTTTCTTTCCCTGCAGGTCGCTGCGCGGGACTCTTGTGATATAGTATGCCGATGCCAGGTACGAGAGGTAGTTGGCAATAATGACCGGAGAAATTGCCATCCGTTGTGCTTTCAGGTAATCACTGATACGCTTTGTCGAAATAAGGCTTCCGGTCGAATCGGCCAGAAACCTGATCAGGTTTTCGAGGAAATTAACATTCCTGATGTTATACCGGGCTACCACATCTTTAAGGAGGACGGTGGCATTGATCGATTTCAGGTAATCAAAAACTACCTGGTCAGTCAACGGAAGAACCATCAGGTTGGGCAACCCTCCATATTTGAGGTACTTACCGAGGTTTTCGGCTGTATCTTCAATCTTGTGAAATATTAAAAACTCTGAAAAACTCAGTCCATGAATTCTGATTTCAATGTATCGACCACTTAATACAGTGGCCAGATCGCCGGAAAGCATGGAAGAATTGCTCCCTGTGCACCAGATATCCATGTTCCCTGTGACCAGTAAACTCCGGAGCGCTTTTTCAAATTGTTCAATTTCCTGAACTTCATCAATAAACAAGAAATTCATCTCCCCCGGACGGCGATTTTTCTCTACATGGTCAAGAAGATCTCCATCATTTCTGATAAAATCAAACACATGAATATCTTTGTCGATATAAATAATGTGAGAACCAGGGTGCAATTCTTCAACCAGTTCCATGATCTGAAAAAGCATATAACTCTTTCCGGTTCTTCGCTGGCCGGTAAATATTTTGATCAGGTTCCTGGCGAGAAAAGGCCGGGCACGGTCAATGTAGAGTGGCCGTTTGATATGCGGTTTAATAGCCGGGTTCATAAATATTAAATATACTTCAAATATACGACAAAAATATGAATAATATCAAGTATACTTAATATTCAGACATGAATTTATAAATTTTCCAGCCCCATTTTGATGACAGAATTCACCGAACTGCCTGAATTGAGCTCCAATCCATTAAGAAACCGGATAACAGCCTTTTCATCATATCCGTAAGCCTTTAAAACAGCCAGGGCATCATTCAACCTTTTATCACTAAAAGTGACAATTTCTGGTTTCAAACCCAATTCTTTTACAGACTGAACTGGCTTTGGTTTCAATGGTGGAATTTTTGCAGGCTCTGATGCTACAGGATATTTGGCTCTTAATTGATTAAATATCCTGTTTATCCTGTCCGTTAACCTTTTTGTTATATCCTCAGGATTTTCGTTCATAATTTTTACTTTTTAAAAGATTGGATGAGTTCTTTATACCGGATTTTGCTAAATTTCCATGCGTATTCCAGTGTTATCAATTGGTTTAAAGAAAAGAATAAACCAATACCATAAACACCAATAGCCAAATATATTTATTCATATTCAAATGTTTGCGTTTCATATATATCATTTGTTCCGAATCGGGATAATTGATATTTAAATCGATCCAGAATGAGACCATGGTGATTGAGTAGGCAATTACCCAACTTAAGACAATAGAGGCAAGTATGATTAAAATTTTGAAGATTGTCATCTGCATTCAGTGATTGTTTTTGAGTGATCTGAGTCCTTTTTCGTATTTTTGTCAAAAAAGAGAGCCATGTTTATCGACAACTATAAAATCCAGATTAACGCACTTTGTAAAGAAAACAAAGTAAAAAACCTTTTTGTTTTTGGCTCCGTTTTGACTGCAAGTTTTAATGAAAATAGCGATCTTGATTTTATTGTTGATATTGATTCATCAGATCCGATTGATTATGCCGATCATTATTTCAAATTGAAGTTTTCCCTTGAAGATTTACTGAACAGGCCTATCGATCTACTTGAAAACAAGGCAATTAAGAATCCATTTCTGCTTCAGCAAATTGAGCAGACCAAAGCACTGGTATATGGATCTTGAAATTAAAAAATGGCTCAAAGATATTGAGTTGGCTATTTCTGAAATCAATTCGTTTTTGCCTGAAAAGAAGATTTTCACGGAATTTCAAAGTGACGTTAAGAGTCGGAAGGCTGTAGAACGTAATATTGAAATTATAGGTGAAGCGTTAAGCAGAATCCTGAAACTCAAACCTGACATCATGATTTCTGATGCAAGGAAAATTGTTGATACCAGAAACAGGATTATTCATGGTTATGATTCAGTCTCTGCTGATGTAATCTGGCTGATTGTAATGAGACATATTCCTGTCCTTGAAAAAGAGGTAAAAACATTGCTTGGTTAATCTACTTAACCTTTTTATATTTTTCTGAAAATTCCCCGATCAGGTTGATTATTTCAGTCGGCAGAAGCCTCAAAACATTTTCTATGATATATTCAGGGATCTCCTGGTAGAACGCTTCCGCAATTCCGCCGGTGATGCAGGCAAGGGTGTCACTGTCGCCGCCAAGCGATATCGCCAGCCTGATGGCACTTTCAAAATCATTGCTTTCCAGGAAGGCTGTGATCGCTTCGGGAACCGTTCCCTGGCAACTTTCATTAAATTTGTATCCGGGCCGTATTTCATCGAGCCTCCGATCAAGATTGTACCCAAACATGACTGTGATAAACTCTTTGATTTCAGCCTTGCTTTTGCCGGTTCTGGCCATGAAAACAGCGGCCGCGGTTGCCTGCGCACCTTTGATGCCTTCAGGGTGGTTATGGGTAACCTGGGCACTGCGCTTTGCCTGTTTCAGCACTTCATCCAGGGTGCCGTAAGCCCACCCGACCGGACTGACACGCATCGCTGATCCATTCCCCCAGCTGTGGTAAGGTTCCGGATCTTCATCATAGATCCAGTCTGCAAAATTTCCTCCATAGCCACGGTCGGGGTAAGCCTGTGCGTATCCCTGGTAAACTTTCACGTAGCTTTTTTTGTGCAAAATACCGTCCATGGTGGCAAAGGTGAGCACACTGTCATCCGTAAAATCCGTTGCCTCCCCAAACAGGGGAAAATCTGTGGTCTTTACGTTGTTCCACTCGTATACCGAACCAATGATGTCTCCGGTGACAGCTCCCAAAATCAGGTTTTTCTTTTTCATTTCGTTTGGCCTGGTCTTTTTTTTAGTTTGTGCATTTGTTTTAAGGTGTAAATTTACAATGTTCGTCATGGTTTCGTAAGGGAATTTATTTAACGTGTATATTTAAACAATTAACGATGGTTGCAAAATTCAACCGGTCAATAAAATATGTCTCATGTACATTCAATTGCTTGCTATTTTTGCACATTCTCAATAAATAAAATTAACGCCGCATGTCAAACACAGATTACAGCAATGCCGATTACCGTAATTACAGTGAAATTGAATACCTGTTAAAAATTGCAATGACCTCAACAGCGGGCGACGTTGAACGGGTCAGGCATAGGCTTTCCCTTTTTGACAAATCCATCCGCCACATCCCCTACTTTTTATTGCTGCACATGGTTTATTATGAGGCGGATTTTAAGGCTGCTCAAAAGAAGAAAATAATCAGGAACCTTCTTATACAGTTCTATTCTGATATCATCCAGGGCTCCCCGCGAAATCAGCTGCTGGACTTTATCCCGGCCTATTATTGTCTTCAATTGCTGATCGACCTCCATCTGTCGGGGTACAACATTGAGCCTTTGATCGTTAATATGGAGATAGAACCCGGCAGCGAAATGATCGTCCATTTTCTGGAGCATGGTGATTGCAGTACCGCCGGATTCGCTGAGGCACTCATGTTTATCGCCGGGAAGCTTGACCCGGTATGGAAAGAAAAGGACCTCTACCTGCTTGAAATTGCGAATGCATGCGTACGCGTTTACAACTTCACCGCGTTTGATCATATTTATCAAAGCATCGGCAAAGTAGAAATTAAACAGATCGCACTCAACCAGGCGGTCATGGCTTATGTTGAAAGAGGCCGGATCCAGGAGGCTTTTAAAATCATTCACTCACTCAAGCCATCAAAGAACAATGTGATGTATCTCGACATGTCGGTTATTCTTGCAAAGCAGGGAAAAATTGAACTGATCTGCAAGATCATGCAGGATGTTTCCGCTCCTGAACAGGTGGCCGGTGTAAATTGCGGGCTGATGGCCTACCACCTGTACAACGATGACAGCCCGGCTGCCCGGGCAATCCTGGAAAAAGCGTTCCATCTGTCTGGCCGCATCAGAAACAGGTTTGTACGCATCATGCGCCGTCTCAACCTGATCGACTTTGCCTTTCTGACCGGAGATACCATGAAGGCTGATTCTGAGATTGAACAAACAATCTCAGACATTGAGCACCTGCTGACAAAAGAAAATGAAAAAATTGCGGCAAGGCGGATTCTTCTGATTATGCTGATCAAACACAATCGGTCGGACCGGGCAAAACAGTTGAATATTGAATGGAATAAAACTGACCAGGATGAAGAGGCCCCTTACCTGATGCAGCACAGCATGGATGCTGACCTGCAACTGGCCCTTGAACATGAGCTGAGGCTTGTTACAGCTTCGCGAAGGCAGGACTCACTCCCAGGTTTTGTCAGGAAAGAAGACCCTGCCAGATACTACAACACAGCCTTTAAAATCGCGGAATTGATCGAATCTGACACCGAAAGGCCAGAATCATTGCTTGCCATTGCAAAACACCAGGCCGGTAGCGGATTATACGATCTGGCATCAGAAACCAAGGCCCGCATGCCGGTTGATTCATACCACGAGCCTGTTGAGGTTACCATGCCGCTTTATGCCATTTCGCATGGCGATGTAAAGGAAGCAACAGCCTTTGCCAATCAGATCAGGGATGAAAAACAGAGGTTGGCGATCAGGTTATGCATGTCGCCGTTCCTGGAGAAAAACAACCACCGGAAACTGGCCAATGAATTTATCCGTGAGTGGGCTGTGGACCTTTTTCAGGGAATATAAATTTCAGCCGGGACAAGATGTTGCCTCAAAAGAAAAATTCAGACTTTTGAGACACCCTGAACTATTTTCAAATTTCAGGGCTGGAATAAATACTCGTCATCGGAAGCCTGAATTCTACCCTTGTCCCGCACGGAATTTCATGACCATCTGTAAGATCAATCGTTCTGATCGAATAGGTGGTTGTCGAATAGATCCTGTTCAGAAGATCAATCCGGTCGAGGGTGATGCGCTCCGATAAAGAAGCGTGCGGCGTAAGTGTATGTGTCTCCAGTTCAATGGCCTTCTTTCTGCCAACCCCGTTATCTTCAATAATACACTTCAGCAGGCTCCCTTCCGGTTCAAACTGTATCAGCAGTGTTCCCCCGCTGAGCCTGTGCATCAGTCCATGATTGATCGCATTTTCAATAAAAGGCTGAAACAGGTTTGGAGGCACCAGCAAGTCAACAGGGACGAGGCTTTCAGAAATAACAATCCGGGTAGAGAACTTGCCGGAAAACCGCAGCTCTTCTATATCAAGGTAGTTGCGGATGTACCGGAGTTCGGCTGCAAGGGTGATATAATCCTTTGAAGCGTTTTCGAGTGTCGTGCGGATCAGCTTTGCAAAAAGAGTCAGATATTTGATGGCATCATCCTTACGGTCTTTGAACAGCATGCTCCGTATGGAGGTCAGGGTGTTGGCAATGAAATGAGGGTTCATCCGCACCTTGAGCGCTTCAAGCTGTGCTTTTGCCAGTTCAACTTTATCGTTGTCATTTTCCGGGGAGCGTGCCATCTTGCTATTCCTTGCCGAAAAGGTTTATAAACTTCTCAATCCGCCGTGTGGCCAGGTAGATCTCCTCCCTGTTCTTCATTCGGATATATCCGTCGGTTTTATTATACGAATCAATGTGGTTGAGATTGACATAATATGATTTGTGGCAGTGGTAAAAGAACGGGTAATTAAGAATCTCAATTACCTTGCCCAGATTCTTTGTCACAACAACTTTAGCTCCGCCGGATAAATGGATCTCGGTGTAGCTTATGGCCGCCTTGCAATAGAGGATGTCGCGGGCGTTGATCACCTTAAACTCTTTCCCGACCGGCAGGGAGACCAGGATGTTGGGTTCGTCGCCCGATTCAAGATGCGCGAGCAGGAGTTTGATCTTATTTGCCACCGAAAGCTGCTTTTTATGCTGGTCATAACGGTCGAGAAATGCCTCAAGTTCCCCTGGATCTACCGGTTTCAGAAGAAAATCGAAGGCGGCATGTTTGATGGCCTGTAAGGCATATTCCTCATAAGACGTTGTAAACACCACTTCGAAATGAACAGGATCAAATCGCTTAAACAACTGAAACCCGTTTTCCTCCGGCATCCTGATATCCAGAAAAACAACATCGGGCAGGATTGCGTTGATCATAACGACGCCTGCTTTCACAGAATCTGCCATACCGGAAACTTCAATGCGGTCCTTGAATTTATAGGCGATTAATGAAGCCAGGTCTTCCCTGCAGTTGATTTCATCGTCGATGATCACACATTTTATCATGGCAGTGATTTTTTTGTTTCCGGCATGGCTATGGTATCCTACTACGAAAGTAACATAAGTTTTGATCAGGACAAGTAAAAATTTCAACCATGAACCCCGCTCATTGTGAAACGCAGGCGATAAATAAAAAAACATTCCGGCCCCTGGTTCTCACCTTAATTTTGCCACTCATTCATACAAATATATGAGAGAGAAAAACAAGGAAACAGAGACAAACAAAGACCTTTTGAAATGTGTCGAGCGGATTGCCCTTGACATAAAATCTTCCGGGATTAACAAAGAGATGTTACTTAAAAACAAACAGGAAATCCGGAAATTATCTGCGTTTCTGGATATTTCCGAAATCCAGGTTCTCCTGTTCAGTACCATCTTTACGATTAATTTCGGGTCGTGTACGGTTGACCTGGAAAACATTGCCGATTATATCGGTTGCAGTCCGGTCAGTGTGGTGAGCTACCTCCCCGATCTCGACGACATGGTTGAAAAGAAACTCCTCCGCAGGCAGGTTGAAAACAACCGGAGAAGGCGCGGAGGTGGCGGAAATCTGAACAACATCGATTTCTATGTCAACAGGGAGGCCTTCGAAGCACTGAGAATGGGTGAAAAATTCACCTCCGTGAAAATAGAAACACCTGATGTTTACTCCCTCATGGTCTATTTCGAAGGTGTTTTCCAGAATTTTCACCAGGGAGAATATACCGTGTCTGAACTGCATCATGAGATAGTGGCAACGCTGAAAAGAAACATGTCACTTCCGTTTGTGAAGGATTTATGGAAACTACCGATGGAGACCGATGACCTGACACTGTTTATCCTGATATGCAGTGAATATATCGATGAGGAGGATTCGGTAAACCTGCTCGAGGCGATCAAATACCTCTATACCGACTTTTCTGCCAGGATGCGTGTGAGGAGAGAGTTCCTGAAGGGTACCCATACCCTGTTAAAATACGGACTGGTTGCAATGGAAGAGGGGCAGTTTAAAAGTGAACGCCATGTGACACTGACGGATTACGGTCTCGAACTCCTGCTCCAGGATGACAAAGATTTGTTTGTCGCAAAAAAAGGAAAGAAGAAACCAAATGATATTATCCTCTCCACAAACATTCCGGAAAAAGAGCTTTACTTCGGGGATGAAGTATCAAAAAAACTAACCTTTCTCACGGACACCCTGACTCCGGAAAACCATGCCAGCCTGGTTAACCGGTTAAAAGATGCAGGAATGAGAACCGGAGTGACGGTTTTGCTGTACGGGGCTCCCGGAACCGGTAAAACTGAATCGGCATACCAGATGGCCCGTAAAACCGGCAGAGACATCAAGATGATCTCCATCAGTGAAACAAAAAGCATGTGGTTCGGAGAGTCGGAAAAGCTTATAAAACGTGTGTTTGATGAATACCGGAGGAAGGTCGAAAAGTGCGAGGTCCCTCCCATCCTGTTGTTCAACGAAGCCGACGGTATCTTCAGCACCCGGAAAAAGATCGGGTCATCCTCTGTGGACCAGACCGAAAATGCCATTCAGAATATTATTTTACAGGAGATGGAGGATCTGAACGGAATCCTGGTCGCAACCACCAACCTCACACAGAACCTTGACCAGGCCTTCGAACGGAGGTTTCTTTATAAGATATGTTTCGAGAAACCAGACCTGAAATCAAGGGCGAAAATCTGGCTGGATAAAGTAAAAAATCTTCCTGTTGAACACGCTGAGAATTTGGCGGCCCTGTTTGAACTGAGTGGTGGCCAGATTGAAAACATTGCCCGGAAATGCATCCTTCAACAGGCTCTTTACGGAACCTTTCCTTTGTTCAATGAAATACAGTCATTCTGTAATGAAGAACAGATGAACAGGCGTGTCATTCGAAAAATAGGTTTTTCATATAACCTTAAAGAAAAATAGCCCGTAAACAGTTATCTTTTATTATCAGGAATTTGTTGAATTAGCACCGCCCCCCCTTCCCTTTTTTGGGGAAGGGTGCCGGGGGGATGGGGTCAAAAAGCAGGAGAAAAGTTACCTGGTAGCAACAAAGCCGCAAAAAAAACCTGTAAACTTGCACTCAAATAGTTTACTTGAGCATGAAATACAATTTCGACAAAATCATCGACCGCACCAACACTTCCAGTGTAAAATATGATTTACGGCAGGCCATATTCGGAAAGCGTGATGTCATTCCGATGTGGGTGGCCGATATGGATTTTGAAACACCCGGTTTCATCCGCGATGCAGTTACCGAACGTGCCGGCCATCCCGTTTATGGATATACATTCAGGGATTTATCCTATTACCAGCCGATTATTGCCTGGATGCGGTCACATCACGACTGGAAAATTCACAAAGACCACATCGTCTTTTGTCCGGGGGTGGTTCCTTCCCTCAACCTGATGGTACTGGCCTTTACAAAACCCGGTGATAAAATCATCATCCAGGCACCGGTTTACCGCCCCTTTTACGGTGCCGTAAGTGATCACAACAGAACTTTGGTGCACAATCAATTAGTTGAGAAAGGAACCACATATCATATTGATTTCGACTTGCTTGAAGATCAGGCGAAGGATGCCAAAATGTTGATTTTGTGTAACCCGCACAATCCTGTGGGTCGCTGCTGGAGCCTGGCGGAACTGGAAGAAATTGCACGGATCTGCCTGAAGCATGGTGTCCTGGTATTATCAGATGAAATCCATGCCGACCTGGTCATGCCGGGCTTCAGGCACCAGGTATTCGCCAACCTGTCGCCCGAGGTGGCTGAAATCACGGCAACTGCCCACGCGCCCAGTAAAACGTTCAACCTGGCAGGGCTCTCCACCTCCTCCATGATCATCACAAACCCGCAACTCCGGGCGGCATTTTCACAGACGGTTGAAAAGATGCACCTGGGCATGGGCAACCTCTTCGGGAGTGTTGCATCAACCGCTGCCTATTCTGAAGGAGAACCATGGCGGTTGCAGCTGATCGATTATCTGAATGAGAACCTCAATTTTACTGAGGATTTCATCAACAGCAACATCCCCGGCCTGAAAATGTTCCGGCCGGAAGCAACCTATATGATCTGGCTTGACTTCCGGAAATTCAGGATGGATGATGAAACCCTGAAGAACAAGCTGATCTTCGAAGCAGGACTGGGCTTTAACCCGGGGACCGAATTCGGTCCCGGCGGATCGGGCTTTATGCGGATGAACATTGCCTGTCCCCGGTTAACATTGACAGATGCACTGATCCAGCTCCAAAAGATGTTGGCTGAAATTTCTGTTGATTAACGGCCTGATTATCGATATTTGACCTATCTTTAGGTCAAATTTTCAAGCATGAAACCAATCTTTGTCATTCTCCTTTTACTCACATTTATCTCTCTTGCAAATCCGAACCTGAAAGCCCAGGCTCCTGCCCAGTGCCAGGATGTGATGTTGCAGGCCTTCTACTGGGATTCCTATGCCGACAGCAAATGGACGACAATCAACGCCCAGGCCGGTGAAATCGCCCCGCTCTACAGCCTGGTTTGGCTTCCCCCCAGCGGGAACTGCCAGAGTTCAAACAGCATGGGTTACGCGCCGGTGTGGTGGTTTGACCAGAACAGCGCCTTCGGTACAAAAACTGAATTGCAAACGTTGATTTCATCCCTCAGTAACCGGGGTGCCAGAGCGATTGCCGATGTGGTGGTAAATCACCGGAGCGGGGCGACAAACTGGACAGACTTCCCGACAGAATACTATAACGGCACCACCTATTCAATGGGCCCTGCCCAGATCTGCAGCACGGATGAAGTTGCGAATCAGCCCGGACAGGCAACGCCGACCGGGGCGCCCGACACAGGCGATGACTTCAACGGTTCCCGCGATCTCGACCATCTAAGTACCGTGGTCCGGAACAATGTGAAAGGGTACATGCATTTCCTGAAAAACGAAATGGGATATGCCGGATGGCGTTACGACATGACCAAAGGATATACCGCCTCGTTCGTGAATGAATACAACAATGCCGCCGGCGGATATTTCTCGGTCGGTGAATATTTTGATGGCAGTTACGACCTGTGCAAGGCATGGATCGTTGGTTGCAGCAACAATTCAACCACGTTCGATTTTCCCCTGAAATATGCTTTGAATTCGGCCATGTGGAACGGAGGAATGAATTTAACCCAGCTGGTCTGGTTGCTGAACGGTACGACACCTCAGCCCGCCGGCCTGATACATAGTCCCGATACCAGGCGCTATGCCACCACCTTTGTAGATAACCACGACACCTATGTTACCGGCAATTCCAGCCGGTTTAACGGGAATGTCCCGGCTGCTAATGCATTCCTGATGGGATCTCCCGGAGTGCCCTGTGTGCTGCTCGCTCACTGGAAGTTATACAAACCGGAGATATTCAACATGATTGCCGCCCGTCGCGCCGTGAAACTTCACAGCGAAAGTGCAGTTACCGTCAACCAGTATGCAAACAACATTTATGTCTCAACGGCGTCAGGGCTCAACGGAACGTTGATCGTTAAAATCGGGAGCGGAAGCTATACGCCTCCGTCCGGTTATACCCTGGCCGTTTCAGGACAGGATTATTCGATCTGGACGAAGACCATCAACCCGGTTGCACCTTCGTTGCTCGTTGCACCTTCAGGGGGTACCTATTACTCTCCGCAAACCGTTACCATGACCACGACGACCGGAGCCTCAGTCTATTACACCACCAACAACACCCCTCCGACCATTACTTCCACCCCCTACTCACTCCCGATCGTTATTTCCGGCTCACAAACCCTGCGTGCAATTGCATATAACCCCGTAACCCATCTCTACTCACCCGAGGTGTCAAATACATACACCATTGCCTCAATGCCCTCATCCATCAAGGTCCGATTTAAAGTTCCTGCAGGCTGGACCAACTGCAAAGTTTATGCGTGGACAGGAACCACCCCGTTATGCGGTGCATGGCCAGGGACTTCGATGACCCTGGGAACCGACGGGTATTATTCATACAACATCACAGGGTTCACCACCCTGCCCATCGGAGTAGTCTTTGACAATGGTCCGGCCTCCCCGATTCAGCAAACCGTTGATCTGTTTACCTCAGAAGATAAGTGCTGGGATGCAGGAACATTGACCAGCGGAAAATACACGGCCAATGAGGTGACCTGTCCTCCTGTTGGTATTGAAGATCCGGATGATTTCACCTGGAATATCTTTCCCAATCCCACCCGTGGCCTGGTTCATGTCACCCTGCCGGAGAAAATCCGGAAAGTAACGGTCACCCGGGCAATCGGCCTGCCAGTGGCTATTACTCCGTCATGGGTTTCCAACATCTGCCTGATCGATTTGTCTGACATTCCTTCCGGGGTTTATTACATTTCACTTCACAGGATGAACGGAAGCATGGTTACCCGAAAAGTTATGAAATACTAAACGCATTACCGGTTGATGGAAATAAATAATCCTTCCCGGCTCCGTAGGAGCCAAATATTGGTAGCCCGCATGCCAACACCCCAACCTCAGCGCTCCGTAGGTGCGCAATTCATTTTAATTTTGATTTTCCGGAAAATAATTTCGCATCTACGGTGCGAATTGTTCCTGCACATCAACGTGCAACCAGAATTTCGCTCCTTCGGAGCGGGTGGAGACATACCTTATGTAAATTTTGCACCACAAAATTATAGGATATCAGGAAATTCTTATCATCAAAAATATTCATTGGATATTTTGACTTTACTTGTATGATTGTGATCAATAAAATAGCATAAAGAATTTGCATCAGCCACCATGAACAAAACACTGCAGGAAAAAATAACCTTTACCAAAGTTGATTACTCCGATAAAAAATTGTCGTACCATGAATTTGATTCATGCACATTTATCAACTGCGTTTTTTCGAAAAGCGACCTCTCCAACAGCGATTTCCTCGATTGTCATTTTAAAGAATGCAGCTTCAGCATGGTCAAACTGAACAATACCGGCCTGAACAATGCCAGATTCACCGGATGTAAACTGCTGGGCATTGATTTTACAAAATGTAAAGACTTCCTGCTTTCATTCGGCTTTGATACGTGTTCATTGGATTATTCAACTTTTTTCAAAAAAAAGATCAAAAACACCATATTCAAAGAGTGCACAATCAAGGAGGCCGATTTCACCGAAACTGACCTGACTGCTTCAGGTTTTCTCAATTGTGATTTATCCAGAACCATTTTCATGCATTCGGTATTGGAAAAAGTTGATTTCCGGACTGCATACAATTATTCCTTCGACCTGGAATTGAACAGGGTGAAAAAGGCGAAATTCTCGTCGGCAGGTATTATTGGATTACTGGATAAATATCAGATTATCATTGAATAGTGTTCAGCATTCAAAATGAAGAAAATATGCGTATAGACATTAACCAGAAGAAAATTGCCATCGGCGACAAGTACCAGATCTTCCTTGAAGGACAGCAAACATACAAGGCCTCCAATGAACTTTTCAGGCTGCTGTCGGTCATCAATTTATTCAAAAATGACAGTGACCGGCCCCGGCTTACAATCAATAAGCAATGGTTCTTGTGGAAACCGAAATATCAGATCAGGCTTCACGATCTCAACAGCACCCTGGAATTCAGGGCGGAATCCTTCTGGGACATGCATTACCAATGCCATTGCAGTCCCGATATGTATCACGTTTACGGACACCATGGCAGAAAATATTCTGTCTACAGGAACAATACCCAGGTGGCCTGGTGGGAAAAAGAAGCTGTCAGCTGGTTCGATGGCGATAACTACACCATCACTGCCGATAGCGACAGCAACCTTGATCTGATCATTGCCTTTTGCCTGATCATTGATAATCATAAAAGCAAAAGGCATGGTGACAATGCTGTTTCCTATGATATCGGAAACATTGGTGGTCAGGTACGTGAATTTGATCCAGGTTGGCGCCCGAAATAAAATTCACATATCATTTTCTGTTTTTTCGCATAGCCAAAATCGTACCCTGAAATGAGAAATATCATTTTATCTATTACGGCGTTTTCGCAATTGCTTTAATTTGCATCACAATATCAACGGTTGGTGATGATAATTAACTGTGCTTTAGAAAACAAGGAATAGGGTTCCCGTCTTCTGCTCCTTTAGGACCTTTTTCCTCTGTGGCACTCTGTCAGGCATTTGCCTCGTTCATGACCGGTATATCCACGCTCACCTGAATCGGTTGAATGGCACCTGGCCGATTCAAACAACAACCGGTTTGGCTTTAAAACCGGCAAAGGCTTCATTTGAAGCAACTCACGATACAGGCTGGCTTCATAGTAATTGGTTGAATTCTTCAGATAATCAAGGTAAGTACTGGCAAATAATTCAGGATTCATCCTGACAAGATTGAGATAGAGATAGACTTTCTTCTCCTCTGAAGTCAGATACTCCTCATCCCGGGCAGAATTCGCCATTTCATATTTTTCATCATTCCATACAGGATATTCAACGTCAGGAACCGGATCATCATAATAATCCTGGCCATCTGCAACCATCGGGAGATGACCTGAAAAAACTACAAGCAAAAGTGGAATGAAGCACCTCATCGGAGATAAATTTAGGTTTACAATGTTTTGCGAAATTGTAAAGGTGCCTGATATCTGAATTTATATAAAAACGCAGATTGAAGCGATGTATTGCGCTTTTGTTTGCTAATTACACAAAGGAAACCCCGGAAGTAACCATTCCCGCCCGACGATGTACCCTGAGTTATTAATTTTTCAATCCCCACCATGACAACTATTTTGTGTTAATTTGAAAATCAGTACCTTTGCAATACGAAATAAATCAAATGATATGAAAGCAATAAAATTCACAGATCAGGAATTAGAAACCACGATCGAAATTTACCAGGTTCAATTGGAATTAGCCAAAATGGAAGTGGCTGCAATACAGGAAATCCTGAAGAAACTGGGTGGTGGTTCAGAAAAGAGTGTAGTGACAGAAAAAAGTCCAAAGCAGAAACGCGGCCGCAAGCCTTCGGTAAAAACTGTTGAAACCAGGGAACCGAAAAAACGTGGCAGAAAAGCCAGGGTGTCTGTGGTTAAAGCGGTTGTAGCAACGCCATCAGTTCCTGAACCCAAAGCCACCCCGAAAAAGGAAATTGCCGCTGTGGTGAAGAAGAAATCAACAGGGAAGCAGAAAACCCAACAGAAGGCAACTCCGGTAAAAAAAAGCAAGCCCGCAGTAAAGAAAGTAGCAAAGACAAAACCAGCCGCCGGAACTACAACGGTTGAACCTGTCGCTGCACCTGCTGAGCAGTCGTAATTATTCCATCTCCATTCAGTAAGAAGAGGCTGTCTCAAACGTTTTTTGAGACAACCTCTTTTTTACATTTCTGACAGGTGATACATGGTGAATCAAAAGTTCTTATTTTTACTGTATGATTTTGAGCCGGCGATCATTAATTGCAATTATTTTCCTTGTTTCACTTTCCAGTTACAGCCAGGGTCAGGCTATCTGCCGCAAAGCACTGTTCCTGGGAAATAGTTATACCTATGCAAATGACATCCCCGGGCTGACAGCTGCCCTGGCAAATTCATCCGGTGATTCACTGTATTTCGACAGCAATACACCCGGTGGGTACACATTCGGATGGCAGCCCGTCGCTCATTCAACCAATACAGCCAGTCTGGCTAAGATCCGGGAGAATGACTGGGATTTCGTGATCCTCCAGGAGCAGAGCCAGATACCGGCCATTCCCATACTTCGCGACAGCTGCATGTTTCCGGGTGCAATCGTTCTGAGCGATTCAGCCAGGTCAGCCCTGCCATGCGCCCGGGTGCTCTATTTCCTCACCTGGGGAAGACGGTTCGGAGGAGTCCAGTGCTTCACTTCAAATTATTGCAGTACTGCATTCGCTGATTTCGGCCAGATGCAGGATTCACTGACCATGTCATATAAAGTAGTTGCAGACTCCCTCTCCGGATGGATTGCACCGGCCGGTGAAGCATGGCGGTTTGTGATCAACCAGTATGGAATGGTGCTGCATGATGCTGACAATTCCCATCCCAATATCAAAGGCAGCTACCTTTCTGCCTGTGTTTTTTATGACTGTATCTTTGGAAAACACGCAACCGGATTGTCTTTTACAGCAGGAATCCAGGCCGACACTGTATTATTATTGCAACAGGCCGCTGACCTGATCGTTTTTGGCAATGCTTCTGCGTGGAATCTCTGGAATGACACGCCAACAGCCCTTTTTACAACACAGGTAAACCTTGATACACTTTTCACCCACAATACAAGCACCAAATCATCGGAATGGGCCTGGGACTTTGGTGACGGGGCAACTTCAACTGACTTTGAACCCATCCATGTTTACCAGCAACCCGGAAGTTACACAGTTACCCTGCAGGCCTGCAATTCCTGCCGGTGTGATACATCCTCAGCAATTGTCTCTATCTTATACCTGGGAACCGGAAACCTGCAAAACCATAAGGATCAGGTCCGGCTGATTGGTCCTGAGAACAGAGAGAACTACCGGTTTACAGGGTTCTCCGGCGACGGAAGGATTGAATTGTTCGACATGACAGGCAAAATCATGTTTCAGGGTCCTGTTCGTTCAGGCAGGTTCTCTATGATTCCCGTTTCAACCGGCGTCTGTTTCTGGTACCTTCATGACACTGCCGGGAATAAAAACCAAATTGGAAAAATCCTATTGTCAGAACAGTGAACTATCAGATGAAAATCAAATAAATATTTCTTTTTGTTTTATCAGATTCAGGTTATGTGCCGTATCTTTAAGCTTAATTTCAACACAAATAACGCCCGATATGAAAACGAAAACCACTCTTTTCCTGTTCCTGTTATTTTGTATGTTAACTTCAGCTGTTGCAAATGCACAACGCAGTGCACTCGACGCTGTCAATGACTCGGCCGGTATTTATCCGGGGATTCCCATAACCCTCAACCTGCTGGCAAACGACACCATCCCGGCCGGTGATTCCGTAAAAATTATCATGATTGGAGCCGGAAGCTCCTCCGTTGTAACCTCAACAATCAACCCCGGCGGGAATGTGACTTTTCTGATGAGCCAATGGGGGTATTCAGGAAACCAGGTCAACTTTTATAAAATCAGGGACTATACACTTGGCAAAGAGTCGGATACCGCAAGTGTGGTATTAAACCTCCGGGACGAGAGTTTCGGCTATCTCGACATCAACAATGTAAGAGCGAGGTTCAATTCGTCGGGACTGCATTTCTTTCATGACAGTGCGCAATATGAGGTCCCGAAGGGAAGCGGAAAGAGTTCGTTGTTTGCAAATTCTCTCTGGATTGGCGGATTGGATGCCACCGATTCACTGCATTTTGCCGGTGAAAGGTATCGTCAGGGCCCGTCCAGCGGGAATGCCTGGACGCACCAAGACTACTGGGCCGGACCGGTTAGCGACACAGCTTATTACAACATATACCAGGATACGGTATGGAATTATATATGGAAAATCAACAGGACAGAAATCCTCTATCACCGGAATCACTGCTGGGACCCGGGATATGTAGCTATTCACAATATCCTCACCTGGCCGGGAAACGGGAATGTTGCCATGGGCCAGGCACAAAAACTTGCCCCATTTTCCGACAGGAACGGGAATGGCATTTATGAACCGTATGATGGCGACTACCCGGAAATCCGTGGTGACCAGGCGCTGTTTTTCATCTATAACGACGACCATGGACTGCACACCGAATCTTCTGGCGGTAAATTGAGGATGGAAATACACGGAATGGCCTATGCCTTTGACCAGCCGGATGACACCGCTTTCAAAAACACGGTATTCCTCCATTGCAAGATCATCAACCGGTCACAAAACACCTATCACGGAACCTACATGGGCATCTTTGCCGATATCGACCTGGGATATTCTAATGATGATTACCTGGGTTGTGATGTTAACCGCGGGATGTTCTATGGATATAATGGAAACCCTGTTGATGGAACAGGCCAGCCTTGGGCTTATGGAGCAAATCCGCCGATACAGGCAGTGGTCATCCTGGCTGGCCCAAAAATCGATCCCGATGGCTATGACAATCCTTCGTTCCAGGGCAATTCACTTTTTGGCCCCTCCTTTAATGGCAGTTGTAACATCGTTCCTTATAACGGAACATTACTGAAAATGGGTTATGGCCCAAACGGCACAGATTCAGCCATGTTCCTGGTCAAATCAGATGCGATCAATGGAATGAATTTCGGCGACGGGATCACCGACAATGAACGGTTAGGCATGCAACGGTTCCTTTACCACAACAATTCCAACTCCGGGGTGCCCGGATATATGACAGACCCTGCCTATGCACCGGATTATTACCGTTTCATGCAGGGTATCTGGCGGGATAATTCAAAGATGATTTACGGTGGGAATGGCCATTATACAGCAGGCGGATATGGCCCGGATTGCAATTTCATGTTTCCAGGGTTAACCGATATCTGCAATTGGGGAACCGATGGTCAACCTCCCAACGGGCCCAAGTTGTGGACAGAGAAAACTGCCATGAACAATCCCCAGGATCGCCGCGGGGTTGCCTCTACTGGTCCCATTACCTTCCATCCTGGTGATGTCCAGGAGGTGGATGTCGCATTTGCATGGGCACGGGATTACCAGTCACCTGATTCAACACTGAATAAGCTAAATACGGTAGTGGACAGCATCCGCCGTCATTACATTGAAAACAGGGCCCCGGCAGGGGGGCTGTTTTATGGGATCAATGATCGTGATCAGGAGCAGCCATCAAAGCTGAAAATTTATCCGAATCCTGCAAAGGACAATATCTTTGTTGAAATTCCATCCGGTATCGATAAGGAGATTGACCTGTCTCTCATTTCCACCCTGGGAAAAACGGTTTACCTGAAAACATTCTCTGCGAAAACCACGCTTCAGATTGGTGTATCCGGCATTCCCGCAGGACTTTACCTTTTGCATATAAAAACCGGAACTCATGTCTGGGTTGAGAAAGTACTTTTGATGAAATAGTTCCATTCGGCATTATCCGCCAATCTAGTTTTACACATCTTACCGCATTCGCCGGAAGGATAAAAAAAACCACCTTTCAGGGTGGTTTCAGTCAAAAACATGCGGGAAATATATCGGGTCTATTCAAAATCAGCTTCAATCGGGGTTGTGGGGACAAGTATGTGAATGTTAATTTCAGGTTGATCAATGGTATCCGAAAAATCAGCTGCAGATGGAACTTCCGGGGAAAGATCATTCACAGAAAACAACTCTAAAGCCAGATCATCAAAATCAGCGGACATCGGGGTAACAGGGGCCAATCCGGAAAATATGTTGTCTTCTGCCATATCTTCAAAAGTCGCCTCAACAGGTGCAGTGGGAGCCAGTGACACCATGTTAAACGAAGATGTTGCTTCCGTTGTTGAAATGGTTATATTATCATTTCCGGCACATAATAAACTGACCTGGAGAGAGAAAAGAACTGCGAGAATCGTGGTAATTGTTTTCATTTTATTTTTTGTTAATGTTGATGAGGCAAATATACACCGGATTGACAGGGAGGTACATTGATATTCGATCTTTACAGGTTTATTCCCGACAAACCGGGGACAGCGATCGGTGAAAAAACATGCCGGGGCCAGCAGGTTCAATCCGGTGCGTTTGCAGAAATAATATTTTTTAATGATGAACAACGCGAGATTGCTTACCGGAATTTAATGAGTACACGGTAGGCAGTGCACCCGACGCTGGTACTCATTTCATCCCGAAAATGACTGGGAAAAGAAAGATTACAACCAGGCAATAGACGAAATATACCGGCAGATAACCGCAAATGATCTTCTCCACCCGGTCGGGTGATCTTCCTTTGAAGCCGGCGAAGAAAAGACCAGGTAAAATCAGCAGGAGGTTGATTAAAAAAAGGATATTAGAAACCAGCACCACCGTACGGTTCGGTGTAAAACCCTCCGAAAGCCTTGAAATAATGGCGGAAAGGGCATAAAAATCAATGATAAGCGTTACGACCGCAAGAAGGAATAAAATGATGACATTCAGCTTACGGATATTGGATTTGTCAAGTTCAGTAAGGGAAAATACGATGATCACCATTACACCGAGCAACAACAGGTTGAAGATGATCAGGAAATCCCGGTTCTTTGAAAGGTCGATTCCTGAAATGGTGATGGCAATCAAATAAAACAGGGCCGAGATAAATACCAGCGGGGTGAATATCCTGGCTATCACGGGTGCGATCCTGCTGGTGATATCGGGGTACAGGCCAATCAGCCAGGCTGCCAAAACCGGGAGAACAGCCAATCCGGTAACCCCGATGTTTTGCATGTAAAACTTTGCTATGTCCATTCCGATCACCTCAAACAGACCGATGGTCATGCCGGAAAGGATGGCGCCGGTAATGCATAACAATCCAAACATGACGACCAGTTCGCCGTTAAACCGGATAAATGCAGAAACTTTAAACGTGTTATGATGTTGAAGTGAGACCCAGGCCATGCCGAAAATGAACCACATGAACACCGGGGCATGGATAATTGCCAGCTTCGTGGTGTCGCACAACTTTTGCGGAAGCAGGTTCACATAAATCACCAGGATCACTGCCGGAAGGGCCAGTATCAGGATGTTTTTAACCCCGGTGATCCTGTTTTTCAGGACAAACCAGGCCGTTACACCGGCAAAAACAATGGCAGGGAGGTTGCGCATCCAGAACTCCTCCATCGTCATGTAGCTGAAAACAAGGTGGCTCTTAACCAGCAGTGCGATCACAAAGGCCAGGATCGCCATCGTCCATACATCGGTTTTAAGCAATGGATAACCCTGCCCTGTTTCCTCTTTTGCCAGCCTGATCTGCCAGAACCTCACAAGGTCGGTTTCTGCCCCGGCTGCTGCTTCGGGAAAATCAAGGGCAAATGCGCTTTTATCTCTCCTGAACAACATTTCCAGGGCTTCGGGATCGTCGATGCATTGAATAATCTGCTGTTTCATGGCCGGGTGATTTTAGTTTTCTCATACATTAAACTCACAGGTAATCAAATAATTGTGGCTTTATGAAATTATTAACAAAATACTCCTTGCCAGCGGCTCCATGGTGAAAGGATCTCCAGGAAGCTGTGAGCTTGATTTTTTATTTATGAAAAGCTTAACTTTGTCCGATAACTATACGATAAATTCATGAATATGATTAAGATACTTGTCCCTGTTGATTTTGAGCCCCAGTCGCTTATCGCGCTGGAACAGTCTTACAACCTGGCGCGCCTGCTGCCTGCAGAAATTGTGCTGCTCTATGTTTATGATCCGCCAGCCGGCATCAGATCCCTGTTCGGGGCCGCTTATGATGAAGAGATCCTGAAAAAACTGGAAGAGCGGCTAACGGAACTCTGCACCAAAGTACAGGCTGAAACCGGCCTGCAGGTTTCAATGATCCTTGAAACAGGGCAGGTCTATTCAAAAATCCTTGAAGTAGCAGATAAGATCAAGGCTGCGTGCATCATCATGGGCACACACAGCCAGCCAGAACTTCCCGGGACAGCAGCCGGTGCCCTTGGCGCCAACAGCTCAAGGGTGTTGCGTTCGACAAAATGCCCGGTGATCACCATCAATGCACGGCATCATTTCGATGGTTGCCGCAGCATACTTCTTCCCCTGGATCTGACCACCGAAAGCAGGCAAAAAGTGACATGGGGCATCAAAATTGCTAAAATATATGGTGCCGGGATAAAAGTGGTTTCCGGGATCTGGAGCAAAAACGACCCTGCTGTTCACAACCGGCTCAAATTCCTGGCGGGTCAGGTAAAGGATTTTATTGAGAAGGAAGGCATCAGGTGCACGGCTGAAATTGTCGAGGGGGTGGAAAATGAGAAAGCCCTCATTCCCGTTTTGCTGAACTATGCTGAAACACAGGGTGACATCGACCTGATCATGATCATGACCCAGCAGGAATCCGGCATGATAGAGTTTTTCATGGGATCCCGCGCCCAGGAGTTCGTGCGACTGTCGCCGATTCCTGTCATGTCGATCGCACCGAAGGAGCTGGGATTCGTCTCAATTTTCAGTTGAGCCGGGTGATCCGGTCAGGATCTGCAACTCAGTTACCCTTCAAGCATCTTCCTCAATACCTTGTAGTCAGTTTTCCCGGTTCCCAGAACCGGGATTTCTTCCAATTCGATGATGCGTTTTATCCTGGCTATGGGGGCTACTCCATTGTTTGAAAGATGGTTGTTTATCTCATCAAGGCTGACCTGGCGCGTTGTGAAAAGCACTATTTGTGCAGGGGTTGTTTTGTCAGACCCTTCCACTGCCAGTACCTGTTTCTCCGGATCTGCATATTTTTCCAGCAATATTTTTTCAATAAACGGGAGGCTGATCATCTCCCCGGCAATTTTAATAAACCTTTTCAGCCGGCCGGTTATGAAGAGGTATCCATCTTCATCCAGGTAACCGAGATCCCCGGTTTTATAGTATGTTTTACCATTGATCTCTTCAAAAGGATTCATTGCTTCTACTCCTAAATAGCCATGAAACACATTGTTCCCCCGTACATAAATCATCCCCGGCTCACCCTGACGGACTTGCCTTCCTGTTTCCAGGCCGATAATCAGATGTTCCAGACCGGGAATAAATTTGCCGACGCTGTTCATTTTCTGCCTGTCGACGGGATTGGCGGTAAGTATCGGGGAACATTCAGTAATTCCGTAGCCTTCCAGCAGTTTGGCATCCGTGGTCAGACTGTCAAAAAGCTCCTTTAAGGCCAGGGGCATTGCTTCAGCCCCGGAGATTACATAGCGGATGGATTTAAAATAGTATGCCGATCCCACAGCCATCATCATCTTTAAGAAACCCGGTGTTCCAACCAGCAGGTTGGATCTGCTATGTTTTAAAATTCTCAACACCTCCCTGGCATCGGTCGGATTGGGGGTGTAGGCCACCCTGATCCCGGAAACCAGCGGAAGCGCAACAAGTGCAGCAAATCCGAAACTGTGGAATGGCGGGAGAAATCCAAGAAAGATCGTTTTATTCTCAATTTTGATCAGTTCAAAAGTTCCATGTAAATCGCTGGTGATGTTGTGATGTGTTAAGGGCACCGCCTTGGGCAAAGCCTCGCTTCCGGAGGTGAACAGGATTACGGCTGTTTCGTCAATCTGCCTGTAGTTCAAAAATAGTTTCGGAAATCTGGAAATGATCAGTCCTTTTATTTTCAAGGCAATACCGATCAGGGGAATCTCCTTTTCCAGCAAAATCAGCTTTGATTTGATACTTTCGGGAAGTTGTTCTTCTATCTTTTTAATGAAGGTTCCCGCTGAAAGGATCACTTCAACGCCTGCAGTTTCCATACAATGCTCCAGCACCTTTTTCCCCACGGTCCAGTTAAGCATCACCGGGATTTTTCCGGCCATGTAAGTCGCTGCGATCAGCAAGGTAGTGCTTTGCAATGCCGGCAGCATAATTCCGACATGCCGGCCTTTCACCTTCTGTTTAATCAGCCCCGACACAACCGCTGCTTTCAGCAGGAACGTTTTCCGGCTGGTTGATCCGATCATGGCATCATAAACAAAGTACTCGTTCTGGTTTGTCGTGAATGTATCGAGAAATTGCCAGAGAATGTTTTTTTCAGAATCAACCCCGATATAACCCTCCCTGGATAAATCAGGATCAAGGCTGCAGGGTTTCAGATCAGCATTTGTACTGAACTGACCTGAGACCACCAGGCACAAATCGCCGATGGTCTTTATTTCATTGATTTCGGGAGAGGTAAAACCCTTGAATTGATTCTCCAGTTCTGAAACTATTTCCACAATATTGAGAGAGTCGGCACCCAGATCGAGAACCAGGTTTGAATTCAGCGAGAGCTGATCGGGAGGAACGCTTAATTTCGAAGAAATAATCCCTTTTACCTTTTCAATTGTTTCTTCGGGAATTGATTCATTGTCAGTTGGCAAAGCCATGTCATTGACCTCCGCCGCCGAACCTGAAATCCTGTCAGCCACTTTTCTTTTCGATTCAGGAAAATAGAAAAAGTGCTTCAGGAAAAGAGCAGGTTCCACGCCATGCAGGTTATAAAACTCCTCGAGGAAAGCGTTGAACGGTTTTTGCCCGAGCACTACCTTTTCCCTGGCAACCGTGGTCAGATCTTCAAATTGGATGCTGACAGTACGTTTTGGGAGAAAAAATAGCAGATTGGCAAGTACGTATAAAATTCCTTTCAAAAACTGGACAAAAAAATCAGGCGATTTGCCGGTCCTTGCTTTTGAGAACATGCTTCCCCACAGGCCCGATATACGTACACCAACAACCTGAACATTTTCGGGGATTGCCCCAACAATAGAATAAGCAGATTTTTTATTGAAAATTTTCTCAAAACCCTGTCCTGCAATCTGCCCGCTGGGGTAGATCACAATATTATGGTTGTGCCGGAACCCTTCAGAAACCGCGCCGGTGATCGATTTTAACACCTGGGTGTCGCGGCTGCCCGCTTCAAGGTCGCTTACGCTGACGGCTCCCATTCGTTTAAAATACCATTTCACCACCGGCATGTTGAAATACTTCTCGGAAACGACCGGTGTCGCAGTTGAGAACCGATAAATATGACTCAGTAAGATGACCGGATCGATCAATGCCTGGTGGTTTGGCAAAAAAAGAGTGGGTGTATTGTTTTGCAGTATTTCAGATCCCTTAATCGAAATCCTGTACCGGAAACGCAGTAACAGCCTGATTTTAAAAGCTAAAATCTTCGATAAAAGGACAATGAATGTGTCTGTTTTTTTCATGTGAATTTTATCTTAATCAACCAAATGTAATAAGTTTTGGTTAAATGAAACCAGATTCGCGTGGATAATAAAAATTTCAGGCCGGAATTTTTGCTGCAAAATTTATCAGGTTAAATTAATAATTGTAGTTTTATCCATAAATTAATCAGACAGATATGACAAGACCGATATTGCCTGTAAACTCCCCGAAGGTTATCAACGCCTGGTGTTCATACGATATCGCCAATTCCGCATATATTCTTAGTGTGAATACGGTGTTATACCCGATATTCTATCAACAGGTAACACAGAAAGCATTTGGTTCGGAAATGGTGACCTTCATGGGTTTGAATATCAGGAATACCGTTTTATATGAATACGCCATAGCCCTGGGATATTTTTTAGTCATCATTATGACGTTGTCATTATCGGGCATTGCCGATATGGGAGGATACCGCAAGCGTTTTATGCAATTTTTCACCACGCTGGGTTCCTTTGCCTGCATGGGGCTGTTCTTTTTTACAGGTGAAAACATCGGGTTGGGACTCTTTCTGCCAATGCTGGCGGTATTGGGTTTTGCCGGTTCCCTGGTCTACTATAATTCATTTTTACCGATCATTGCTACGCCCGACCGCCACGACCGAATCAGTGCCAAAGGATTTTCTTTTGGATATGCCGGGAGCATGATACTGCTGATCTTTAATATCTTTTCGTTGCAGGAATACCAGTTTTTCGGATTTTCCGACAGCCTCGAAGCCATCCGGTTTTCATTTATTGAAGTAGGTATATGGTGGCTGCTTGTTTCACAGATTGCTTTTTACTATTTACGTGAGGAGCGTAAAGTGGTTCATTGGGATGTGACAATTTTCACCCGTGGATTTCATGAGGTTTTCAAAGTGTTTGGATATATCAAAAAACATAAGACCATGCACCGGTTTCTTCTCTCATTCTTTTTTTTCAGCATGGGGGTTCAAACTGTGATCATTGTGGCTTCCCTGTTTGGTAAAGCAGAACTTGGAATCTCTGATACCATGCTGATCATGACCATCCTGATCATCCAGGCAGTGGCTATCCTCGGTGCCTTTATTTTCGGGAAAGTCTCCACCCGTTTTGGCAACAAAACCTCCCTGCTGTGGATGCTGGCGATCTGGGTATTTATTTGTTTTTCGGCCTATATTGTGCATAATGAATTGCAGTTCTATTTTTTGTCGGCTCTTGTTGGCCTGGTAATGGGAGGCATCCAGTCGCAGGCGCGGTCAACCTGGTCCAAATTAATCCCCTCGGAAACAGGTGAAACCGCTTCTTATTTCAGTTTTTACGACAGCACCGAAAAACTGGCCATTGTCATCGGGATGCTCGGCTTTGGCATTATTGAACAGATCACCGGCAGTATGAGGAACAGCACGCTGTTGTTGTCCCTGTTCTTTATTGTCAGCTTTCTGATCATTGCATTCACAAAACTGAAGAAAGAGGAAGCAGCAGGCTGACAGAAGGCTGTCTCAGTCTGTACTTTTCAGACAACCTCATTGTGGGATATTTAATTAAACAGAAAATATAATTTTACAACTTTATTCTCTTTAAGGAATTCTGAGCTATGGCAAATATAAAAAAGGGGCTGTTAATTAACAGGGGTCATCCTGATGCGCATCAAAGAGATAAAACAGATCGGAACCTCCATAAGGAATCGAATAAAAATAATAAGAATGCAGGGTTGGTTTCCTTAACCCAACCAGTCTGTAAAATTAATTATTATCTTGGTTTTTTACTTGCACTGATCGCTTTTCTCCTTTATGCGAACGGTATCAGGCATGGCTATTTGTTGGATGATTCTGCAGCAATTACCGATAACAGTTATGTTCAAATGGGGATCCGGGGCATCCCGAAATTGCTTACAGTGGATTTCTGGCATTTTTCCACGATCAGGCTGGGGTACTACAGGCCATTACCTCTGATCACATATGCCATTGAATATCAATTTTTTGGTCTCTCTCCACATGTCAGCCATCTTAACAATGTCATATTATTTTCGATGGCTGTTTTTTTTCTGTTTTTGCTCTTGAGTAAGATATTTGCCGGCTATAATCAGCTATTCCCTTTCATCATTACAATCCTGTTTGCCGCACATCCGATCCATTCAGAAATTGTTGATAATATCAAAGGAAGGGATGAATTGCTTAGTTTTTTAAATACGGTTGCCATGCTCTATTTTGCTTTGAAATATGCGGAAAGCAAAAAAGTTGAACTTCTGGTTTTCAGTCTCCTGCTTTTCTACCTTGCACTTATGTCCAAAGAAAGTGCGATAATGGGAATTTTACTTATTCCTTTTATTCTTTGGTATAGGGGTGAAAAATCCTTTTTGACCATTGCAAAGAGCGTTTTCCCATATACGCTGGCACTATTACTGTTTTTCTTTCAGAAAAATTTATTGTTTGAAACAAAGAATGTTGTGATGCCCACAGATCCTGTTAATTATCCGTATATCGACGAAATGGTCAGATACTCTTCTGCCTTTATGTTGTTCATTTTCTTTTTGAGAATCCTGATATTTCCACACCCACTGCGCTATGATTACTCATATAACCAGATCCCGGCAGTGGGGTGGGACAGCATATGGGCATTATTCGGATTTTTACTTTTCATTGGGATTCTAGTCTATGGCATCATTGAAGTAAAAAAGAAGAGCAGGATCGGTTTTGCTCTTGGATTTTTTATGATCACGCTGATCCCTCCATTTGCCTTTATCTTTACACGAGGTGGTATATTTGCCGAACGCCTGTTATTCTTTCCTTCGCTGGGATTTTGCGTAATGGTGGTCCTTCTCCTTGAAAAGATTACAAGGAGTGACTTTTCCCATCCAGTAACGACAAAGATTGAGACATATCAGGGTTATTTTGTTATTATGCCGTTAGTCTTGGTTGTACTTGCGCTTTATTCCTTTAAAACGATCGACAGGAACAAAGCATGGAATGATAACTTGTCTTTATATGGAACGGATATTAAAACAGGGAAGAACAGCGCCCAAAACCAGTTGCATTATGGTTCCCATTGGCTCAGACTGGCCCAGGTGGAAAAAGATTCTGTCAAGAGGGATCAATACATAAATACAGGGTTGACTGCCATGACACAGGCGGTAAAAATTTTACCAAGTTTTGGAGACGCGTTTTTCTGGATGGGTTTTGCCTATTATATCAAGGCATATGCACGTCCGGAGATAAAAACGGTGGACACAGCCATGTATTATTATTATAACTCAATCGAAAGAGCACCAAAACAATATATGAGTTATTACCATCTTGCAAATTTATATGAATGGATTGGACAGTATAATGTTGCATCCTATTATTATAACCTTGCACATGAAATAAGCCCTGAATATCTGCCGATCCTGAAAAAGGTGCAGGAGATGAAGGAAAAAAGAGGGCTGGATGTTAAAATAAAACCTCCTACCAGAACAATTGTGTTATAATAATCATTGCCTCAAATCTCACTCTTTTACCAGGGAAAAAATCAAAAGAGCAGCAATGCTAAAAAGTATGGAGCAGAGATATAATGATTTGGGATTGAATTTTTCCTTGAGTAATGAATAAAATAAATAAAACAGTTTTCTTAACAATGTATGATATTGATATATTGATAACTACTCATTCTAACAATCTGTTCCGGCGAAGAGCGGTAAAGCCAGGCATTTTCGCCAATCACAGACCAAAAGCCTGAAGATAGGCTTCTCCAATTCTGTTATCGAGTATCTGATAGAATTCAACAATGTCACTTGCCGCAGGAGGGGTTTTTCGCCAGGATTTCAACCTGTTATTTGCGTCAGTAAACACCATGTTTTCATGGGTTGCAAGTTTTTGCATGATGCCTGAGCCCGAACTGTTGTACAGAACGGGCAGGTTCAGATAATCATCTCCATGCCCGCGTTTGACCGGAAAACAGCGATCCTTTAATTTTAATGCCTTATCGCACAGCGGAGCGCGCCCGCTTTCACTTGCCTTTAACTGAAAAGGCAATTGATGTTCCCCGTTAAACCAAACGGGATAAACAACTGAACACAGCGGGAAACCCAGGACAGTCCACATGGTCATTAACATAGGAGATTCGTCTTTTTTAACACCCTGAATTACCACAGAGGCAGCGGTGGAGAATCGTGGTATGAAATCGGCGAACCAGACAAACTTCTCTTTCCCGGTTGTCTGAAGCAGTTTCAGGTCGGTTTCGGTCAGTGAGTGGAACAGGCACCTGGCCGCGTCCTGCAGAATAAATTCGGGTGTGAGGCTGTTCATCGCGGAAGCCTGGTAGAACAATTTTTCTGCGGTGAGATACCGTATGTAACCTTGCCCCTCGTCGGGTTTCCCCGTAAATGAATAATTGGTCCGGATGAGGTAACCCATGGGCGCGGCAACCGGATCGTTCACATCGATTTTAAAATAGCCGTGGTTTGACGTTTCAAAACAGGCCGCGTTTCCGAAGGCATCAATCACCCCGAAATTGGCTTCAAGTCCATACGGTTTCGGTAGTTTTTTTAAAAAGTTCTCAAAATCATCCACGGAAGCACATTGTTGCAGCGCCTGCCGCATCACCCTTCCCTCATTAACGGCCGCATCGGCATCTTCCGCTGAATTGAGATTGTAGGATGCTGAATTCATGATAGCAAAACCGGCTGTATTCATGCCTGTCCATACTTCCTCCCCGGTGGTATCCTTTGAATTAACCAGCCCGATATAGTCATACCTCCCGTCGGTGAAGTACATCAGCTTATTATCGAGGTCGTCGGTATCGCGGTTTTTCCACAGCAGGGGACGCCCGTCGGGAGTGAATCTCCCGGAGATGATGGCGGTAGTGCAGGCCGTCAGCGGCTCGAAAACTGCCAGGAAGAACAAACATATCAGGATAATTCTGGTCTTCATTGTCGGTAATTTTGGATGCACTAAAATACAGAAAAAAGGGATCAATGATCACCCTTTTTCTCACTACCTCCCTGCGGTTTTTATCAAATTGTTAAAAAGCACGCACAGCACGAACATAGTATGGGTTGCTCTTATTGCCGCTGTACTGGGCGCCATTGGAGAAGTCCTGGCCCCACGCGCCGTTCGCATTGTAGTCGGAGGAACTCCAATAGAATTCGGCTGCAAAGCCGCCAACAACATCCTTGTGGAGATACAATTGGTTCAGTTCATTTTTTGAAGGCAAAAACCAATCAAAGTAAGGACTCAATGGCGGGAATATGAGGGAATTACACAGGCGGGCTGCAATACCTGCAGTGCTGCAACCGTTTACAATGGCAGTGGTATTGGCCTGGCCAGCACCTATCGTGGTGGATGTTCCCGGGATTGAAGTTCCGTAACAACCCCATTCAGCAAAGGAACTTTGGTCACCCGGGGTTGCAACTAATCCATGCTGTCCTGTGACATCAATGTAGAATACAATCCCCCCTGCATGACTTTGCCCAATGAATAAAAAAGTTTGAGTCAAATTGGTCACCGCCGATATACCACAGCTGCTGTATGCCCAGACATACCTGGTATAGGTTGTTCCGCTGGTAAGTCCCGTTTCAGTTTTTGACGTAACCAGGCCCATGTCTGTTGCGGTGCTATAGTTGTTGGTAGTGCTCCATCTGTACCCTGTCGCACCCGAAACGGAATTCCAATTCCAGATTATCTGGGTTTGTGATAGAACATTTGTTCCGGGTTCCGGCGATAAAAGTGTGTTACTTGTGGTTTTTGTCATGGTTGTGGCAGCTGAAATTCCACATGGATTATTTGCCCATACATATCGGGTATAAAGTGTATTGCAGGTAAGCCCTGTTTCAGTTTTTGAAAGACTTGCCCCCATATTCTCTGCGGATGCGTAGTCATTGGTAGTGTTCCATTTGTATCCTGTGGCGCCTGCCACTGCATTCCATTTCCAGATAACCTGGCCCGCCAGCGCAACATGGATGCCTGCCGTGGGGGCACTGCCAGGTGTGCTTGTTGTTGCCTGGGTCAATGTAGTCGATGTTGAAATTCCACATGGATTATATGCCCAGACATAACGGGAATAAAGCGAATTACAGGCAAGCCCTGTTTCGGTTTTTGTAAGGCTGGTACCCATGTTCACCGCAGTGGCATAGTTATCTTCTGTATTCCATTTATAACCTGCTGCTATGGGTACTGCGGTCCAGTTCCAGGTGATCTGTGTTACTTCAGGGATGTGTATTCCGGCTGCCGGGATATTGGGTTCATGACAACTAAGATCAACCGTTTTCCACAGGCTGCCCACAAAAATTGACACACATCCGGTACCATCAGGATTGCAGTTTGTGCAATATACCATGAGCCCTTCAGCCGGGTTGGGTATGGTGTTCCGTTGCTCAAAGGTCATACGGGGCATCAATGCTCCCTTTGAGGTTGATTTCACATCAAGCATGGCTGATTCATGTGGTGAACTGTTGTCGGTACTGACGCTCACCTGGGCTAAAGATGCAGTGGCCATCGAGAGGATAACGATGCAGCATACGAATAGGTTTCTCATGGCTTGGAAAGGTTTTAATCTTTGGGTTCTGTTGTAAAATTACACCGGCACCGATGAAACGGCAATACTACTTTAGTTTAATTTTCAAAAGGGGCGCCTGAGTTTACCTTTTCAGGAACTCCGGCCACCACAACATGGGTGTTCGTCAAAACAACTTTCGGGTTTCCTGCTTTGATGGCAATGGGTTTACCTGCCACGACAAATGTTGGGATTTCTGTGCTGTCTGGTGATACTGCAAAGCCTTTCACCTCAACAACCCGGGGAGCATCAGCATCGTTGCCATGCTGATTGAAAGGTCCGTTGCATGCAGAAAAAATGGCCAGGGCGATGCAACCGCAAAGTACAATTGTTTTCATTGTATCTCCAGGGTGTTGTTACGCAGTTTATTTCTGAAATCGACAGAGTCAAAGATACAACAGAATATGTAAATCGCAAATAGAACTCCCTGTAAAATCCCGGCTTATGTTCTGTTAATAAAAGTTAAAGTCTTGTTATGGCTACAAATATCTCTTACATTTGCTTGTAATTAGTCTAAATAAGCAATTTTAGATAAGCTTATGAATAACCTGAATCACTAAAACAAACCAAATTAATACTCCGCTAATCAATGAAGCAACTCATTACCTTCATCCTGGTCTTTGGTTTCAACACCTTGTTGGCTCAACAATTTTATAATTACTATCCGTCAGCGCTTAATCAATATGTTTATTCTGAAACAGATGTGTTAGAGACAGGCAGTGCCTGTTACAAGATTGAAACGGAGAGCAATATTGCCATGAATTTTCACAGCAACATCAGGATTGTGAAGGCCCGGCCAAACGGTTCGATCATCTGGATAAAAAGATATGATGCCGGAATTGATTCATCTGTAGTGGCAACCAGCATTACCAAAACACTTGATAATAATATTATTGTAAGTGGAATATTGGATAATGACAACTCCTTTCCTCCCATCGGGGTGACTGTGTTTAAATTAGATACGGCAGGTGCTGTTTTGTGGTCGGTTGTATTTCCAGGTTTCAGATGGGGATATGAATCCAAGCATACGATTCAACTGCCCGATTCAACATATGCCCTTGATGCTGTGTCAATCGCTACTTTTAAACCCGTTGTGATCAAACTCCATAAAAATGGAACACATGTTTCGGCTAAATCTTTTCAGAACACCATTTATTCAGGGGATCCCATCACATCAATGCAAATAAAAAACAACACAGTTTCCATTGCTTTTAAACATGGTGAGTTTATCACGACGGATACGGCCTGCAACATACTGACTGATAAAAAATACAACCTCGATCCCTCATTGCCCTATTTTACGCATACCGTAACGGCCAGCGGCGATTATGTTTTTCTCAGTGATATTGTCGGCGGGGGTGTTTTAACCGGTCGTTTCAGAATTTTCAGAACGACCAGTTCGGGCGAATTAATATGGGCAAAGAACCTTTCCATGTGGACCAGCTTTTCAATTCATGAACCCTATACACTTTTTGATGTGATACAAGGTGTAGAAGTAACCGAAGACACATCAATGAACCTTGTTGCTCATCTGATTGATGAAGGAGGCCATGGATTGGCTGTCACTTTTGACGGCAACGGGAATTACATCGCCAATAAATTAATGAAAGCTTCGGCGATCACTCTTTGTGATGACGGCGATTTTTTATTCGCATCAAATTCACAATCGTCCAACTCATTGGGCATTTTTGCAAAACAGGCCCATTATTCAATCAACGATTGCGATTCGCTGGCTGATGTGATTATCAGCAACGGAACTGATTCTGCAAGCGTTGTTGTGCCAACAGCAATCTCAGTCTCTGTTCCCATCGCATTAACGAATTATCCGATTCACGTTTTCAACGGGGTGTCTGTCCCGGATCCTTTTTGCCCAACCACTACAGGCATATCTCACCTATTTACCCCCAATGAATATGAATTGAAGATTTTCCCCAATCCTGCCAGCAATATCCTGACAGTTAACATTCTGGAGGACTTTGCAAATGGCGAATTGAGAATTACAAATATAGCCGGGGAGGTGGTTCATCTGTCAATTTTAGAAAGCACTGCCCCCATGATTGACATCTCAGGTTTCCCTAAAGGAGTCTATATTATTGACGTTGTTAAGCAAAACAAGAAGAGTCGCAATAAATTTATTAAATGAAAGAAATAATTCACAATCTAGTGTGGTATGAGTCTATATTATGGGTAGTCTAATGGAAAGACGGGAGTTTATTGTAAAATCGGGTATGCTGGCGGCCTTTGCCGCCATGTCACCCAATGTTTTCAGCAGAAAACAACCAGCCGCTCAGCCAGATCCATTGAAACCGTTTCTCCTGCCGGCATTGCCTCCACTGGAGAACAATGGCGGCCTGGCAATCCGGACATGGGTTAGGTCATCTATGACCAATGGCCTGTATTCCAGCGTTGAATGTGCCGTTGCCCCCAAAACGATGGGTCCCCCGCCCCATTTCCACAAAGAACTGGATGAGCTCATGCTGGTGCTCGAGGGCACCGGCAGCATTCTCATCGGAGACGACGTGGTGGAAGTGCAGGCCGGTGGCTGGCACCTGCGTCCACGGCTCATAAAACATACCTTCTGGAACGCTTCGGATAAACCCCTGCGGTTTGTCGACATGTATTTCAACCAGCCTTTTGAGGAGTACCTGGAAAGGATATTTCATGAACTTACCGATGAGAATGGCTTCCCTGATGGCTCAGCGGAGAAGAACAGGGAGATAACCGCCCTGAACGAGAAGTTCGGGCTTGTTTTCCCGCCGTCAGCATTTGAAGAGCAGGGGGAGATTATGAAGCGGTATGGGTTGAAGTGAGGGCTGCTGGTCTTCGCGTTAATATTGATGTCTTTCATCCAATCAGAATGCCATTCATACCAATGGTCAATATAATCTCCTAATGATGTGCAACTGTTCTGAATTGGCAAGCTGTTGATTTTCCATTCCACAATAAATTACTTAATCGTCAAAGAAATTAGGTTATGAACCTGAGAATACTCTGGATAGTATTTCCTCCACTTTTTTTTCAATTCCCGGAGTTTTTGATTCCCGGTTCCCTGCGATATTAAAAACAAGAGATCGCCTTTTTTTGGTTGACAGGTCGGCAATAAAATCGGAAATAACTTTCTCGTTTTCCGTTCCACCCGGGTTGACCGACAAATACGGTTTGCCCAACCTTTCACAAATGTTTTTTGTGAGTTTGGTTCCAGGAGAATTCCCTTTGGAAAAGATGATGGTTGATTGGTAACTAGGGTTAAAACAGAATGACTTATCCGGTTATTCATTCCCGTTTACAGCTTTGATAAATACATCAACGTTTTTCTTTCTATAGTACCTCTCAACCACATTCCGATCAAACCTTGAATGTTTTTCCAAAAATTTGAGCCTGTCGTCATTTATCATACTGTTCTCCAATCCCTTTGGGCTATTCAGAACATATGCAAGGGAATTTCTATTAAAAAGATATTTAGGATCAGTTATAGAAAAGTATTCCTCCCTGGGAACGATGTGATAAACTTCAAGGCGTTTGTACTGCCCGTCTTTTGAGCACACAGGGCACAGATACCGAATGGGCCAGAACGAATGACCTGAATTTACGCAGAACCGCCTTGGTGTTGAGCCAATCCATCCGCATCCTACACATTTAAAAGTTGTCGTTTCCATCGCAATAAGTGTTTTAAGGTTTAACAATATTGCATCAGAAAAATTCAGCGGAATGGTAAAGGGGGAAATAAAAAAAACGAACCCTTTTGATCCTTACGATCCGCATCGTTTTACCACCGTGGCGTTCGAGACTCGGTTGGCACCCATTGAAGGGTTCTTGATGCAGGTGCAAAGATACGATGGGATTTCCTGAATTCTACAAATGGTGAGAAATAATCTATGATTCCATATTTGAAAGTAAAAGTTTCTTTTATTTTCTGTAACAATATGTATCTTTGTTCGTCTTGTTCTTATTCAGTCTTAATTCAAATTGGTTCAAGCCTAAAAACAAACTTATAATGAAACCTTTAAAATACGTTACCGATGCCGTTTCGATGCCTAAATAACGCGTTATTCCCGCAGGTTTTCGCAGATAACTATGCGACAATCCGTGGGAAAATTTTATACAACACTCCAAAAAGCATTAATCAGAGTGGCCTGACACATTAATTTTCCGTTTATCTTAACCTTGTTTGAAATGAAAGTAATTATTATAGTTGTTGTTGTAATCATCATAATCATCGCTGTATTTCAATCCTATACGCTGATGTCGGCAAACAATACCGAAGAACAAAAATATACCGTCATCAGGAAGGAAAAGGATTTTGAGATCAGGTTCTACCCTGCGGCAACGATTGCAACAATACATTCAGATGCAAAGACTTACAAGGAATTATCCGGCCCCGGCTTCAGGCAACTGGCAGGCTATATTTTCGGCGGCAATGCCGCTGAAACTCAGATTTCAATGACTGCACCCGTTCACATGGACGTCAATGATTCAGTTTCAACCATGAGTTTCGTGATGCCATCGGCTTATAATGAATCAAACCTGCCGAAACCGAACGATCCCAATGTAATCATAAAAAGGACATCTGAGGAATATGTTGCCGTTTTAACGTTTGGCGGCTTTGCCTCTGACGATGAACTTAAAACCTATTCAGAAAAGCTGAAAAATCTTTTAAAAGAAAAGGGACTTGCCGCATACGGGCACTACCGCTATTTAGGGTATAATCCGCCTTACCAGCTTTTCAACCGCAGAAATGAAATCATTGTTTCAATTAAAATGGACTAAAGCACCACACCATGAAAAAGCAAAACTTCTTATTCCTGATTACACTTTTATTGAGTGTTCATGCCGGTTTTACACAAACTGTTGTCAGCGGAGGCATTTATTCCAACACCACATGGACCCTTGCCAACAGCCCCTACCTGATGACCGGCAGCATTGTGGTATTTCCCGGTGTCACACTCACCATTCAGCCCGGAGTTGAAATAAGGGTCAAAGAGAATGGATTGTCAGGAGGACAATACTATCTCGAAACCAGGGGAACGATCAACATGGTCGGGCAACCCGGAGCCCTCATCACTTTCCGGGCCGACACCGCTGTTACAACGCCTTATTCATGGGTGGGGATTGTGGTGAAAAACTCCCAGGGAGGAGCCTTGAATTATGATTATGTCAGCATTTGCAATGCAGGTTATGCAATCTCCTATGATTCATTTATTCCGCCCCTTATTATCCTGAATCAGTGTATATTTAACTACAACGCATCAGTCGTAAATGTCGGGACGGAACTGCGTGCCGACAGTTGTACCTTTATCGGGAATAACACTGTCGTCACCGGATGGAGCATTTTCAAGTTCACCCATTGTGCGTTTCAGGACAATGGCGCTGCGCTTTTCATTTATGCCAGTGAATTGATGATAAACAACTGTTCGTTCACAAACAATGCGATTGGTATCGGCCTCAGTTCAGGAGCAGTTACCGGCATCAATATCAGGAATACTGTTTTTGACGGCAATGTCACCGCCTTCGACAACCCCAACAATGGTCTGATCGATTCGTGCACCTTTATCAATAACGTGGAGGGCATAAAAAACACCAATACGGTTACGATCAGCAATTCCAACTTTAACAGCAATGAAACAGCATTGCAGGTTGGCTGGGGAACCTTGGTGACCGGTTGCGAGATCAACAACAATACGACCGGTATCGCCCTTGGGCCAATTGGATTCGGACAACCCGCACCAGTCATCGAAAACAACCATATCTGTTACAACACCAATTATAACATCGACAACCGCACCGACCTTAACCTGTTCATTCCGACCAATTGTTTCTGCACAACCGATCCGGCAGTGCTTGAGGAAAAAATCCTGGATGGATACGACGACATCACCAAAGGCCTGGTCAGTTATGCGATTTTTGACACCACCTGCACCACGGTCATCTCTATGGTCATCAAATCAATTCCTACGGCAACCATCGAGAACAATGGCGATATGCAATTCAGTATTTTCCCAAATCCGGCCGCAACTCATTTCACCGTCAAAAATAACAGCCAGTTCACTTTTTGCGAACTCTTCGACATGCAAGGGCGGAGGCAACTGACGGCAAACCTCCATGAAGGTGACAACCGGATTGAGATTCCCCGGTTGCAGGCAGGAGCCTATCTGTGCCGGCTGACCGGACAAAAGTTGAATGCATCTTATAACCTGATGATCAAACAATAAGCATAAATCAAATTTTAATTACTTTTGAGTTACAGATAAATCATAAATAGACAAAAATGAGAACATATATATCAATGGTTTTGATTGTTCTTCTTACAAGTCTGAGCGGGCAATCCCAGATCAATCTTGTCGGCGCGGGTATTAATGCCGGCACAGGCAAAATTGATATTTTAAAATGGCAGGCATTTGATTCTGCTTCGGTGACGCCCTATCCGACCATGTTCGAAGGATATTATATGGCATCTTCATTATTTGATGCTTATAACAGCAACTATTACCTGACCGGCATCACCCCCGATTCAAGTTCGCTGCTGTCATTCAATACGGTTTCGAATGATATAAACCTGCATCCGTTCAGTTCCTATTCCAATATCTCGGAGATCGACATGAGTACAGGGAAAATTTACACCCTGAGATCGGATTCGATTGGTTACATCAGCGTGAATGAATTCGACATCACGACGGGGACCGACAGTTTGCTGGGTATGATCAGCGAGCCCGGGTTGTTCGGCATTGTTGTAGATGCCATCGGGTTCGACTCCAACCACGGAATCATTTACTATGTCGGATATGATGGCAATTCAACATTATGTCTGTTTAGTATTCCGGTTAGAAACCCTGTGTTTTCCTGGGCAAAGAAAACACTTCTCACCACTGCTCCCGGCAACAACTTTTCCAGTGTGAATTATGACAATAACCACAACATTCTTTACGCTTTAAATGCCGAATTTGATTCGGCCAACAATTATACCGGCAACCGGGTGGTTGAAATTAATTATATAACCGGGGAGGTATTTCCCAGGGGCGTGCTGGCTGGATTCCCCTGGTTCCTGGCAGGATCCTCATCGTTCGACCAGAATTCTGGCAGCTTTTTATTGGTTGGTTTTGATACCAATTTTGTTGAACGGATGATCGTTTTCAACACCAATACCAACACCTACGAAACAGGATTTGTTCCGGGAAATGTTTCAGAAATTGTTTGTGACAATTACGCTTTTGCACAAAGTGCATATGGCACAGTGTCAACTGATGAAAAGGATCAGCCCGATGTTTTACTCTTTCCCAACCCGGCTACAACAAAATTTACGTTGCATTCGAGCGGATTTGAGAACAATGATATCGTGAAAATGTACAATGTGCATGGCAGGGAATGCTTCTCCGCGAAAATCCAAAACCCGGAAACTGAAATTTCAACTGAATTCCTGGATAAAGGTGTATATTTTGTTACCATTCAGAATCACAAGAGTTCACATACCAAAAAACTTATTGTTCAATAATCTAAAAATCTTGCCATGCGAGTATCTCTCCTCAAAAAAATAGCAATCCT
>CAIYJU010000082.1 GCA_903926565.1 uncultured Bacteroidales bacterium | reverse complement strand
TTTGAGTTCAAAATAAATATACGACTTTTGAGGATAACTGACCCCATGTTTAAATGCATTTTCAAGCAATGAAATAAAAAGCATCGGGGGTATTTTAGTATCAGGAACCTGCTCAGGGATCACTACATTAACTGCTACTTCATCGGAATGCCTGAGTTGCATGAGCGAAATAAAACTGTTGATGAATTCGATCTCCTTTTTCAGTTCGATCGTGCTTTGAGCCGAGTCATAAAGCAAATAGCGCATGAGTGTTGAAAGCCGTACGACCGCATCCTGGGCCTTTTCTGAATCTATTTCAATAAGCGAATGGATGTTATTCAGGGTATTCATGAAAAAATGCGGGCTTACCTGATGTCTTAATAAGGCAAGATTGGTTTTAATTTGTTCTTTCTCGACATCCTTCCGCAGTTTCTCCTCGCTTAACCATTTCGACATCAGTTTGATGGTTGTACCGGCTCCCACGGTTAGAATACAAATTATAAGCGTATCAAAAAAAACCATGAAAGGCGGTTTTGGATTTGGGGAATTGAGGTCGGGGGGGCTGAATCCATCGGGTGTAACATTCATTCCCGGACCAGCATTCTGCAAAAAGGTCGGAGGAATGATGATATTAACCGCAATCACCAGGAATATCAATACTGTTGTCAGCACAAAGTAATTCAGGTATCTCTTCTTTAAAAGTAACTGGGGGATCAGGATATAAACATTTACCAGGAAAACAATGAGATATCCCGAAAGGGCTACCCAATGTCCTGCAATATTGTTCCAGTTGAGATGTCCGGAGCCGCGTTCACTAAAAAAAGGCACCGAGAAAACGAGCGCCCATAGTAAAACGTAAAATAAAATTTCAATTTTCCTGCTGTTCAACGAAAGTGCTTTCATTTCACAAAGTTATTTAACTTATCTAAAACTGTATTTTGTATATAAGATTCGGGAAAAAATCCAACTGGTATGTCGTACTGATCGTCTTGCTTCTGTCATCGTAACTCTGTGAGAATACGTTTTTATTGTTCGTTATATTTTGCATGTCCAGCGAAATCGATTGCGACAATTTTTTCGTCCTGCTGTTCAGGGTATATCCGATCTTGAAATCCAGCCTGAAATAATCGGGATAGGTACTTGAATAGGCATATTCATCCCCTTTCATAACCTCCCTGCCCCTGGCCTGGGATGCTGCTAAATCTATCGGTGTATAATATCGTCCGCCGGCATACGTAACTTTCAGGTCGGTTGTGATGGCATTTCGTTTTTCCTTGCCGGGCTTCCACTCTTTCCCGGCCAGGAGGTTGGCCACATATCTCCCGTTGAAAGCGGTATTTCTTTCTATTCCATCACTGGCGGTGTATTTTGACTGGTAAAGCGAAGCAGTAAATAAGCCATAGTACCCCCTGCTAAAGAATTTCTCAACGGTAAGTTCAACGCCGTAGTTTCTGCCGGTGCCGGTGTTTGCCAGGCTATCTTCCAGATCAGTTCTGAAGCTTGCCCCGGTATTCAGCATGGAGTAACTGCTTGAATATGTATTGACAGGCACATTCACGAGATGCTGATAATAGGTTTCAACTTTCAAACGCCAGTCTTTGAAGGGTTGTACATCATATCCAAGGACAAAATGATGACTCTTCGTAAAACCCAGCTCCAGGTTATCATAATTGTATGAACCATCCGGATTGGGCGTTTGTAAAAAATAGACATTCAAAGGCTGGGTTTGCGAGTGCAATCCATAGCCAAAGCTAAAACTGTTTTTATTGTTCAATTCATATTTCAAGCCCAACCGGGGTTCAATGGAGAATGAATTGTTCAGGAAGAACTGCTGGGCATGAAGGCCTGCATTCAGTGTAAGTTTTTCCGTGATGTTGTATTTCAGATGAGCATAAACCTGGGCCAGCGTCGTATAACTGTTGTAATCCCAGGTCTGCTGCCATGCTTCAACCTCGCGCCTTCTGCTCCTGTTATAGAGGTATAGATTCATATATTCAGCCTGTATTCCGGCTTTAAAAAACAACCTGGAATTGATTTTCAGATTGTAGTTGGTAATGAATTCATAACCTGTTCTGGCAAACTTATTTTCCTCTTTGCTGTATGAATTCCTTAATGAATCCAACCCGTAGTTCAGTTGGTTGTTTCCGGAATAATTGATACCGATCGTGGAACTGATATATGATTTGCTGTTGATCTGCCTGAAGTGTTTAAGTCCCCCGATGCCAATCTTACTCTTGAAATCTGATTGTTGTCCGCCGCCATATAATTCATTCGAACTGCCACCCTCTATTGAAATGCTGCTGGCAGCCAGGATGCCAAACAGGGTGAAACGGCCAAGTTTTGTATCCCCGCTGTTTATTTTGAATGAAAGATCCTGGTAGGTGGGCGTAGAAGTAGTGCCTATGTTTATTCCCATGGCCTGGGCAATACCGGCAAGCGAATAACGGTAACCAATTAAATACGATGAACCGTTCGATTTGCTGATGGGCCCCTCCGTCATGGCTTCAATTCCGGTTGTTACCCCAAGCTGGACAGTGGTTTCCCGTTTTTGTGTATTCCCGTTTCTGAAGCCGATGTCGAAAACGCCGGAAATCGCATTTCCATATTCTGCCGGCCAAGCCGAAGTAAAAAAATCGGAGCTCTTCAGCATATTGGTGTTCAAAGCGCTCACTGCACCCCCTGTTGTACCTACGGATGCAAAATGGTTGGGATTGGTTGCATCCATACCATCTATGCGCCATAAAACCCCCACCGGAGAATTACCGCGGATCACGATGTCATTCCTGCTGTCGTCGGTGGCGCTTACGCCGGCAAAATTCGCGGCCAGCCGGGCAGGATCGCTTCGCCCGCCGGCAAACCGGTTCACCTCTTCCATAGAGAATGTGCGGCCGCTGATGGTGGATAAACTGTTGATGGTTTTGTCCTTGCTGTTGGCCGTGATCACCACCTCGTTCAGGGATTTTATATCCTCTTCCATCGCAATGTCAAGGATGGTCTCTTTTCCTGAAGTCACCACAACGCTGGATGCAAATACATTCTTGTAGCCGACAAAGGAGAATTTCAACTCATACCTGCCCGGCAACACCTCGGGAATAACATAAATCCCCTTTTCATTGGTTACCGTTCCCCTTTTACCGGCTTCATTCATTATTTGAACAGTGGCCCCGGGAAGGGTCGTTTGAGACAGCTTATCAGTAATGACGCCCCTTATTTTCTGCTTGTTGTTCTGGGAATATGATAATTGTACTATTGACAGAGAAATAAACAAAAGGTATTTTTTCATGTTCGGAAGATTATTTTTTAGTTATTGTCTTACATTGAATAGTCCTTCCGTATTGAAGTTTTACCAAATAAACCCCGGTTACAAGGTTGTGGGTCTGTATTATGGTTTTGTCAATCAAACTTCCTTTGCGAACAACCTGACCGATAGAATTTAAAAGTTCAAAATTTGCCTTTTCTCTGTTACCTTTCATTTCGATCGTTATTTCGTCGGAAACGGGGTTTGGATAAACATTAAACAGATGATCGTCTTTGTTTTCATTTATTCCTGTTGAAGTTCCATTTCTTACCAGGCGCACGTAATTGTATATCCTGACGGCATCACCCTGGGGAGCATTAGGATTGTAATATCCATTACCATTATGTGTGTATCCGCTAAAACTTCTGGGTTTAGGATCGCTTCGCTGACATCCGGCACCGTGGATATCAGTCCACCCCAAACCGGTAAAATAGCCCATAGCTCTTCCGAAGCACACATATGAGGCGCTTGCTCCGTTTGTCTGTGATGCCGAAGAAAAAGTAGTGTTGGTCCAATACCAGGGATAATCTGCGACACCTCCTTCATTCGTAATCTGGGTGCAGGTGAACATCGGGTTTATTGCTGCAGAACCGGTTGTTGCCGGAGAACGGGTGTAGTCAACGATGCTTTGCAATTCCTTGGTGTCGGGTAATCGCCAATCCGAATAACCAGCATAGGTTGCATTTTCAGCATAGCTTAATGCGTCCTTCCATAAAACACCTGTCCCGTTATCGTTTTGCATCCACATAAGTCCTGTAGCGTTGTCGGTAATTGTTCCGTTTCCGTTGTCAACGAATTGATTTGATCCATACGCTGTATTGCCTCGAACATACAATACATAGAAATGCTTTGCTGTTCCGCATTCCGGAACAGTGTAAGTAGTTGGATATCCCTTAATTCGTCCGTCTATGAAATTGAACCCAAACACAGTTTCCAACATGCCAAAGGTCGTGCTTACATATAAGGTAGAGGATACAATCTGACCGTCAATGATCCGTTCCGTTCCAAGGCTGCCATGTGCCAGTGAGTTTACGTCACCGAAACCGACAGAGAAATATGCCGTATCAATATATTTTATACAAGTAGATGGTGGTGGGCCTGGTTCTGCTCCAAAAAACATGGCAATGGAATACAGCTCTTTAATAGTAGGTAAACGCCAGTCACTATAACCGCCCGTGTTACATGTTGCAGCGCTATCCACTGCCTCATAATACTTCAGTTTATCATAGAAATTTATTGCTCCGTCACCGTTTCTGTCCTCGGTTTGCTGCCACATCAGCCCGGTTAAATTGTCGGTTACTGTGCCATCACCATTGTTGGTATAAGATCGCATGTTTCCGGGATGATTTGAATTCTGTCCATAGAATGCCTGCCCTGAAGTGGGCATTGCTATTGCAACCGATGTGTCGTAAGATATTGTCTGACCTGTTCCGACAATTGGATATGTAAGGGTTTGGCTATATCCAATAATGTTTATCACTGTAACAAAGAAAATGATTGAAGTAATATTGACAAAGAAGAATTTGTTCGATGATTTTTTCATGGCTGTTTTCTTACTTATTGTGAAAGCAAAAGTACCACGCAGGAAATCAATCAAAAAACACAATCACCAGATGGCATGGTTGTGTCACCCGCTCGGGTTTTTTTATCACTGAATGATTTTGGGAGCCAGACGGTTTGTCAGGAATGATGTCGGAAGAGGTTGATAATACAAAAACTCCCCACCGGTTTGGTGAGGAGTTTAGTTTTTTGGGTTAAAAAAAGTCGCAAACTTCACTTTTTTGATTTGGGAAAGGGATTGAGCCATTGGCATCCTGATTTTCTGTTCTACAGGCAGGAACCCTTTATTCCCTAGTCAATTGAAAGCAAAAGTAACGTTATTAAAACTTCTTTTTAAATTTATTTCGGGTTGTCGATTTTTATCTTTTAACTGGCTCATATAATTTAATTGTTTCCTGATAAAGAAACATTTATCTTTGCACATATTTTTGCTTATGACTGAAAAATTTCAAGTTCAGTTTTGGAAGAAGCAGCCAGGTTTATTGATAGCCTTGATGAAAAGACCAGAGATAAAGTCATTTACAACATTCAAAAGACGAGATTTTCAAATGATAAAGAGCTGTTCAGAAAACTGAAGGACGAAATCTGGGAGTTCAGGACATTATTTAACAAAACCCATTACAGACTCTTTGCGTTTTGGGACAAGACCGGAAAAACAGAAACTGTCGTAAAGCCTTTTCTATGTTCTTTTGCTCAAACTCATCCAGATCTCCCCTTGTAGAAATGGTTTTGATTCTGAGTCCTTCTTTCTCATCTTCATCAATGGGTGTCTGACCCTCGATATATTCCAGTTCTAGTCCCATAAATACTTCGGCATTTCCTGTTTTATCTCTGTGGTTTTCTCCTGAATTGATTTACGCAACCTTATTTCGGTATTTTCCTGCTCTTCCGGGATCATGCTCGCTGATGTTCGACGGACAATCGCAGTTGCAATTTCCACTGCCCGGTTTTCGATCATCTGTTCCAATGAACCGGATTTCGGGACAAAACAATACACCAGTTTCATATCAAGACATGCACCAACCTGGCGACGAACAGCCAATGACACTGTTCCGTTTTTCTCACGCAGCTCAATTTCCTTGACGCTCTGGGCTGTGATTTTCAATCTTTTTCCCAACTGGCGCAACGTCATACCCAATGCATTCCGGATGGAATAGATCCAACCTTCAGATGGTATTGCAACTGAATCAAGGATTATAACTTCCTTAATCCTCCTGTCTACCTGTTCCAATATCAATTTTTGTTTTTTCATATGGTTAAAGCCTGAAAATTATTTTATCTTTCATTGTCCGACACGATTGCATTGCCAACCACGGATAGCCTGACATATACCCGGCAGATGGGGGAGGGGTGATCATGAGCAAATCGTCTAATCTTATCTTTTAACGTCGAATGATGTTCCATGAACATTTTTTGGAAAATGATTATGATTCATGGGGAAACCCGCAAACGGGGAAGATTATGCCTTGGTTTAACGGCTGGCAACCTTGCGACGGTGGTCTTCCTGTTTTGCTAATCATCAACCTGATGGCAGTGTCGATTTGACTGAGGTTTATCGATATACAGCAGTTATTGATTCGATAATGGTTTTCACGGAACCTTGCCTGTCTCATGAACAGGTCACTTTGTATCCGAATCCTGCGCATTCAAGGATATATATTTCTTCGCCTGATGCATCAACCGGTTCGCATGGATCACTCGCCCTGTATGATTTTCGCGGTCAGCTCATTATATCGAAACAGGTAGTAAATGAAACAACCGGAATAGATGTCAGCAGCCTGAAACCGGGTGTTTATTTTGTGAGATTCAGTAACAATCGTGAGACAAGGGTGTTGGAATTTGTAAAGGATTAGGAGACGGTGTGCACAGACATTATTCCTTAATAATTACAAATTTCCTGAAATTATTACGATCAATGACAATACCGCTGGCTTTATAATTTTCTAAAAATCTTTGTGGGAATCTGGCTCTCGAGTTGCCCCACTTAAATTCATATGCAGATATGGCACCTTCGCATTCTTCAACATAATCAATCTCTTGCTGTTGAACAGTTCTCCAAAAATACATTCTGGAGAATGTGTTTTTATACTTGTTTTGCTTCAGCCTTTCTGATACCAGGAAGTTTTCCCATAAAGCTCCCTTATCCATCCTCAAGTCTAATGGCTTGAAATCCCCAATGATCATATTTCTAATTCCGTTGTCATAGAAATAAATCTTCCTGTTTTGCTTGATTTCGTTCCTCAAGTTTCGGCTAAAACTATTGAGCCGGAAAACAATGTAACCCTTCTCTAAAATATCGATGTACTTCTGAATGGTAATTTTATTAACGCCAATTAGTTGAGAAAGTTCATTATAATTCACTTCATTTCCAACCTGCAATGCAAGGGCTTGCAACAATTTATCTATAATCTCAGGCTTCCTGATATCCGTAAATGTCAAAATATCCCGGTATAAATAGCTGTTGACCAAATTCTTTAATGTTTCCTTTTCTTTACCTTGATTGTTGATCACTTCAGGGTAAAAACCGAATAAAAGACGGTTCTCAAGTTGTTGCTCCGATTTAATAATCCCAATCTCGCTTTCGTATTCTTCCCAGGATACGGGAAACAGTTCATATTCCCACTTCCGTCCAGTTAATGGCTCATTGAGTGCGTTCCCTAAGTCGAAGGAAGATGAGCCACTCACAAATAGCTGAACACCTTTAAATTGGTCTGTTATAATTTTCAATGTCAATCCGATCCCGGGAATTCGTTGAGCCTCGTCAAGAAAAACAAATTTAAAATCGCTCAGGAAAGTCCTTATTTGCTCTGTTGTCGGGCTCTGAAGAAGGCTCCTTGTAGATGGATCATCAGCATCCAAAAACAAGTATCTTTTGTCGTCCAATACTTTTCGCAATAGCGTGGTTTTGCCAACCTGTCGTGCACCTACAACAATGATGGCTTTTCTGTCGCCAAACTTCTCTGCGATTAATTTCTCGATGGTCCTTACAAACATTTCTTTTTTATTACAAAAATATCAAATGTTATCGTAATGACCAAATATTATGTTTATCGGTCAGCATATTGCGCAATAAAAACGAACTTAATGCATGTTCACAGCGGTTTTCACCATTTCGCCATTCACATTTCGCATTTGCTTTGTTGCGGGGACGAGAGTTTGTAGACAAAAACTCTCTACTGATAATCAATTACATAACTCTCAAAAAGACCCCGAATTTTGTGCTTTTCGGGTGGTTTTGTCGCAGTTTTTGCCGCAAAAGTGTAACGAGTTTTCGTCGTAATATCTCTTTTCCCAGTCTTCGGGTCCGGAGTTTATAAAACGTCCCGGTAACGCGATTTACACTTTACACTTTGCGTAAAAAAGTCGCAAACTTCACTTGATTGAAATGAGAGGGAGATTTAACCACTGCCTTCCTGATTATCAGTTCGACAGGCCGGAACCCTTTATTCGCAAGTCAATTAGAGCAAATGTAACGAATGTGTAACTTCTTTCCAAATGGAACTTCGGAATTTTACTACCGGTATCTCATCCAAGTTTATCGAATAATTATCGTATTAAATAGAATCATATCGAATCAACAATGTCGAATATTCATTGGATAATAACGAATCATATCGTATCATTTTACAAAATCATTATATTTGTGACATGAATGACAAAGTATATACATTTACAATTCAACTTGATTGGAAACTAATAGGTTTCATCAGTCAACTTGATCGGTTTGATGCTTCCTGGGCCTCGATAGAAAGGAAAGAGGGGCAAAGTTTAAAACAATTGAAATCGATTGCGACTGTCAGAAGTGTCGGAGCTTCAACAAGGATAGAAGGTTCAAGGATGAATGATGAAGAGGTGGAGGTGTTACTGAAAGCCATTGATATAACTAAACTTGAAGACAGAGACTCCCAGGAAGTAGTCGGTTACTTTGAAACCCTGGATCTCATATCAGTATCATACCAGGATATTGAAATATCTGAAAGCAGCATAAAAAATCTGCACAATATCCTGATGAAGTACAGCAGAAAAGATGACTGGCATAAGGGGGATTATAAGCAACACGCGAATGCAGTTGAAGCAAATTATCCTGATGGAACCAAACACATAATATTTCAGACCACTGATGTGGGATTTCCTACGCAGGACGCAATGCGGGGATTAATTGATTGGTATCTTACCGACAATACAACCCATCCGCTGGTAAAGTGCGCGTTATTTGCGTATGAATTTTTAAGTATTCACCCATTTCAGGATGGGAACGGACGGTTAAGCAGGCTTTTATCTACCCTGGTCTTATTGAAGCATGGGTACAAATGGATTCAATATGTCAGTTTTGAACATGAAATTGAAAACAGGAAATCAGAATATTACCGGGTGTTGAGAGGTTGTCAGGCCCAGCGTCCAAATGAAAATGTAACAGACTGGGTGATTTTCTTTTTTGAAGCATTAGGGAACATTCAGAAACATTTAATGCAAAAACTGGAAGTACGAGGTATTGAAAATCAGCTTTCTCCCCGGGAAAAGGCGATAATGACTTTCATTGGGAATTACCCCGGGTGTAAATCCGGTGATATTGCCAGAAAACTTGGGATTCCCGCCCCAACGGTAAAAAGGATTCTCCCTGATTTGGTAACGAAAAAACTAATCGAAAAACATGGTACCGGGCCGGGAACAAATTATTCCACTGAGTAAAAGTAAAAAAAACACTATTCAGACAATCTGTTCAGGAACAAGGCGAGTTAAACAAAGGGCTCATAATGGAATCAAACGGCTCATGAAGGACTCATTAGCCACAAAAGGTTTGCGCATTTGAAAAATGGCGAAACAGGTTGAACCATTTCGCCATTTTACCTTTCAGACCTTCCAGGTTTTCAAAACCTGGAAGGTCTTGAGTGTAGCGGGATCGAGATTTGAACTCGAGACCTCCGGGTTATGAATCCGACGCTCTAACCAACTGAGCTACCCCGCCA
>CAIYJU010000081.1 GCA_903926565.1 uncultured Bacteroidales bacterium | reverse complement strand
TGGCCTGCGGCAAACCGGTTGTTGTCAATGATGTGGGCGACCTGGCGGAATATGTCGTTCCGGGCAGGAACGGGTATATCGTTGATGCCGCCAACAGCCGGGAAGTTGCCGCTGCCATTGATAACGCATGCGCGAACTCGCACAGCATGCGGGATGCATGCATTGCCTCGATGGAGCCGTATGATGAAGGGGTGGTTAATGGGATGGTGGTGGGATATATCTTTGATGGCGATGCACAATGATCGTCCCCGTTTATGTGTGTAAGATAAAAAGGGGATCCGCCCGTCCGCCTGTCTGCATATCCACCTCTCTGATTTCCGCTAAACACATTCTGCATTTTTTGTACTTTTGTAAAAAAACAAAAATGAGCACCGTTACGATACAAATAAATACCAGAAGCAAAAAAGCAAAGTATTTGTTAGGACTGATTGAAGAGTTATCGAAATCAGACAAAGGAATTAAAATATATGATTCGGTTTTACCCAATTCTTTCACTTTAAAGGCAATGGATGATGCGAAAAAAGGTCGTGTAAGAAAAGCGAAAAGTATTGATGAACTTTTTGACTTAGCTTGACTATGTACCAAATTCTTTATACTGGTCAATTTAAGAAGGACTTGAAATTGATAAAAAAAAGATCAGGTACGGATTTCGAATCTTTGAGACAAATGGTTAAAATTATTGAATTTGGCGGTCATGCTGCAATACCAATAAAACACAGACCTCATATTCTTAGAGGGAATTTCGCAAAACATTGGGAATGTCATGTGTTGCCTGATTTACTAATTATCTGGCTTCAGAACGATTCAGAAAAATCAGTGATCCTGATTCGCGCTGGCTCTCACACCGATTTATTTTAAATTTCAACAAGCCGAAAATTCCCGGCCGAAAACAGCATCCACCTTGTCTATATCGGCCGCCTCGCCCCTCCAAAGCTAATTAAGGAGATGCTCAACGCCTTCCAGCTTATAAAAACGGTAGCACCAAACTCCCTCCCCACAAGGGGAGGGCTGGGGAGGGGTCATTTGGAAAGCATACACTTCGCCGGCACCGGCCCCCTCCTCCCCTCCCTGCAACGCCCGGTCGTTGAAATGGGCCTGGAGCACAATGTTACCTTCGCCGGGGTGCTTTCAAAAGAGCAGGTTCGCGAACTGATCTGCAGGAGTGATGCAGCCATCCTGTTGAAAACGATTGACGATTGGACGATTTACGAATAAGAAATTAGTACATCAAACCCAGAACACCCTACTTAACACTTAACACTTAATCACTTAAAACTTAATCGGTGAAGGAGGTGCTGGCCTGCGGCAAACCGGTTGTTGTCAATGATGTGGGCGACCTGGCGGAATACGTCGTTCCGGGCAGGAACGGGTGTATCGTTGATGCCGCAAACAGCCGGGAAGTTGCAGCAGCCATTGAGGCAGCATGCGCGATGCATGCATTGCCTCGATGGTGCCGTATGATGAAGGGGTGGTTGATGCCATGATTGCAAAACAAATCTTCAGCTTCTGCACACCATGACTACAATTTAAAATAAATGGGGCTGAAGTCCATTGCATTGCATCAATCCTGAACAGTTGGCTAAAGCCAACTGCAATAAATTAAAGGAAACCGCAAAAAAGGACTTCGTCTTCCGTTTTGCCACTTTGGCATTTTTACAACTATACAGAATGACCAGCCTGCCGATCAAAACTTTGTAGTAAATTTGTGATTCAGATGGAAACCTCTTTAACAATAAAAGATACAGGTTTTACCCGCCGCATCATACGGGAACTACAGCCATTGGGTATTGAACGAATAATTCTTTTTGGTTCTTACGCATATGGTTCGCCGACCATTGACAGTGACATTGATTTATTAATTGTTACATCCGACAATTACATTCCACAATCATTTTCTGAGAAGAAAGCAATAAATCAACGGGTCAACAATGCACTTTCGTTTGTAAGGGATCAGTATGCATTGGATATCATTGTTTACACTTATCCTATGTACCAGGCTTTTCTTCTTCTCGATAGCGCTTTTCAAAGGGAAATTATTTCTAAAGGTGTTGTTTTGTATGAAAAAAATAACTGAACATTGGTTAAATGCAGCAATGGATGACCTGCTGGCGGCAAAACAACTCTTGTCAGTTGAAGGATTGACAAACCTTGTAGCCTTTCATGCTCAACAATGTATCGAGAAATCAATGAAAGCGCTTATCGAAGAACTAGCATTACCAAATGTCAAAACGCATGATCTTCTGAGACTATATCGATTATTGCAAGCAGAAATTACAATTTCCGATACTGCAACATTGATTGACCTTAATAGCTTATATACTGATTCAAGATATCCCGGGGATGCAGGCTTGTTGCCGGGCGGCAAACCAACTGCAGATGAGGCATGGCTTTTATAACTTTTGCAGACGCAGTTTATTCCCTATTCAGAGATCATCTGTCAGTAAAATTTCCAAATTAACAGTCCGCCCTTCCGGTAGTCATCCCGGGCAGGAACAGGTATATCGTTGACCCCGCAAACAGCCGGGAAGTTGCCGCAGCCATTGAGAAAGCATGCGCGAACTCGCACAGCATGCGGGATGCATGCGTTGCCTCGATGGAGCCGTATGATGAAGGGGTGATTAATGGGATGGTGGTGGAATATATCTTAGATGGCGCATAACCTTAAAGATGTTTTTCACCAGACCGGAGTCACCCCCTCTTAACACTTAAAACTTAACACTTAACACTTACCTGAAACTCCTCATCGACATCGGCCATCCCGCCCACGTTCACATCTTCCGCAACCTGGCGACGGAGCTGGAGAAAGATGGCCATACCGTGCTGTTTACCTGCAGGGAGAAGGAGTGCACCCTTGATTTGTTGAAGGCGTATCGCCTCAGCTACATCTCCTTCGGCAAACCCTTTCAAACCCCGGCCGGGAAAATATGGGGCCTGCTGCAGTTCAACTACAAAATGCTTCGGGTGCTGCTTCGATTCAAGCCCGATATTACCCTGGGGCACAGCTCCATGTACGCCGCCCAGGCAAGCTGGCTGCTCGGCATCCCCCACATCAGCGTCGAAGACACCGGCAACATGGAGCAGGTGCGCCTCTACCGGCCCTTCACCAAAGCCATCCTCGTCCCCGACTCCTTCCACCTCAACCTCGGCAGCAAACAGATCCGCTACCCAGGCAACCACGAACTCGCCTACCTCCACCCCAACCGCAGGTTTCAACCTGCGGTAGTCCCGACGGCTCCCTACTCCCTCCTTCGCTTCGTCGCCTGGCACGCCTCCCACGACCACGGCCACAAAGGCATCTCCCATGAAAACAAAAAAAAGGCCATTGCCGCCTTTTCAAAGTTCGGAAATGTGTACATCTCCTCCGAAAGCCCGTTACCGGATGATCTCGAGCCCTACCGCCTGAAGATCCCCCCCGAAAAGATGCACGATGCCATCGCCTCCGCCTCCCTGCTCTATGGCGAAAGCGCAACCATGGCCTCGGAGGCCGCCGTGCTGGGCATTCCCGCCATCTGCCTCGACAACACCGGTCGCTGCTACACCCGCGAAGAGGAGGAGAGGTACGGCCTGGTGTTCAACTTCACCGAATCGGAGGAGGGCCAGCAGAAATCCATTCAAAAAGGGGTGGAACTTCTTTCCACCCCCGGCATCAAAGAAGAGTGGCAGCTCCGCCGCCAAAAGATGCTCAGCGACAAGATCGACGTCACCGCATTCCTCGTATGGTTTGTCGAAAACTGGCCCGAAAGCATGAAGATCATGAAAGAAAAACCCGATTATCCAAACCGCTTCAACCCCGTCAATACCCCACTTAACACTTAAAACTTAACACTTAACACTTCATGAAAAAGCCATGGGTGCGGTATTTCCTTCTCTACCTTCTTTTCCTCATCCTGATGGCCGTATTGCCCCTCAACGGGTCTACATCTGCCCATCTGAACGACATCTATGTGGTGAACCTCCGTTTGGATTACCTGCTCCACTCGGTCCTCTTCATCCCCTGGGTTTTCATGTACACATGGTCTTTTCGCCCTGCCGGGGTAACCGAACAACTTCTGATGATCTCCGCCGGCCTTCTGATGGCCTTCTCCACCGAAGGAGTCCAGTATTTCCTCACCTACCGGAGTTACAACATCAACGACCTCCTCTCAAATTTCCTGGGAGTCCTCCTCGGAGCGATCGCTCTTTTTTTCATCCCCTCCAGCATCTCCCCAAAACAATAAGGAATTCACTACCTTTGGTAACCCTCACTTAAAACTTAATCACTTAAAACTTAACACTTTTTTTGATGGATTTCACCCTCCCCCGCTACCATCAGCTTTTATCCGCCCTGCTCTCCGCGGGATATTCTTTCCAGCCCTTCTCAGAATATCTGGCCAATCCAAAAGACCAGGTCATCATCCTCCGCCACGATGTCGACCGGTAGCCGGATAACTCCCTCACCACAGCTGAGATGGAGCACGCTGCCGGGATTCGCGGCAGTTACTATTTCCGGATGGTTCCTGAGAGCTTTGACGAAACCATCATTCACAAAATTGCGGCGCTCGGGCACGAAATCGGGTATCATTACGAAGATCTGACACTGGCAAACGGCGATACCGGCAAGGCGTATGATTCTTTCTGCATGAACCTTGCGAAGTTGCGCCAGCTGTGCCCCATAGAAACAATTTGCATGCACGGCAG
>CAIYJU010000080.1 GCA_903926565.1 uncultured Bacteroidales bacterium | reverse complement strand
TGGTGCTCCCCCTGCCTCAACACTGGAAATAACGCATTGATTCCAAATGGAATAACTACCGACCTCGATGGAAATCCCCGCATTTTATACTCAACTGTAGATCCCGGGGCTTATGAAACCGACACTTCCGGGGCGGCTCAAAATGGGATAGGTTTCAACAATGGCCGGATCTATATTTCCAGCAACAGGCAATACACCGGTTCAGGCAGTACCTGGGAAACTGCCCTTGCCGGAAACGGGGAGAGTTGCAAGTACCAGGGGCAGAGTTTGCTCTTTGAAGCAATGAAGGATGCGCAGAGCGGCACTGAAATCTGGGTTGAAAAAGGAACTTACAAAACCAGCCTGTATCCCGACCGCAACCACTCTTTTACCGTGGGTGAGGGCGTAAAAGTTTACGGCGGTTTCCTGGGAAATGAAACTTTGCTGACTCAGAGAGATCCTGCAATCAATAAAACCATTTTCGGAGGAAACATTGGGGATACTGCGACAGATGCTGACAATGCATACCATATTTTAAATATAAATCCAGCAAACAGTATCTATGCGGATTCCTCCCTGATTGACGGAATAACTTTGGAAAAGGCGAGGACAGAGGGAAATGACGCTGCCGTCGTGATTATCCATTCCGGATCCAAAATCCGTATCAGCGGAATATCAGTAGCCGGTGATACACTTTTGAACAGTGGTGTGGGATTTATCATCAAACCCGGTGCCAGGGTGGCTTTAACTGATGGAGTGGTTGAAAGATTTTCCGGCGGTGGGATCTACAACGAAGGAAAACTGCGTCTAAACAACCTCATGGTTAAATCGAACCATTCCACAGGTGTTCAGAATTCAGACAGCCTGGAAATGTTCAATTGCGATATCGACAGCAATTCAAAAATGGGCGGTATATGGAACAAGCCCGGCGCTGTGATGAACATCAACGGATGCAACATCTCGGGGAATAAATGCAACACATATGGACATGCCCACGGTGGAGGTATCTTTAATGAAGGACTGCTGGATGTTGGCCATTGTGCCGTCAGTTACAACACCGCAGCTGCATACGGTGGAGGTATCTTCAACGCCGAAGGTGCCATGTGTACCATTTGGGGATCTACCATCAGCAACAATGAAACCACAAGCCAGGGCGGCGGCCTCTATAATCCCACTTCCGTAAGAAACAGCATCATTGTCAATAATAAAGGGGGAACCGGATACGGGCTCACTGGCGGGGGTATCTTCCTTTCTTCAGGATGTGAAGGAATCTTCAGTTCAACGATCATGAATAATACAGGGGATGGGATTGGGTCAACGTTGCCAGATACCTTTGAAATACGAAATTCCGTTATTTTCGGAAATGATGTATCCCTTACAGGCCATTTTAACACATCCTACTCCTGCATTGCCGGGGCTGCATCTGCCAACCACAATATAACCCGCAACCCTTATTGTATCAACCCTTCGGGCGGTAAAGGCCCCGGCTTTAACGGACTGACAGCCAACTGGAGTATGTGGGGCTGCTCTCCCTGTGTAAACGCGGGCAGTAATGCGTTTCTTCAGTCCGGTGATTCACTGGATGCTGCAGGTGAACCTCGGGTGAAATGGAATACGGTGGACATGGGAGCCATGGAACTTCAGACCGACTCGGTATCCGGCGACTGTCCTCCGGGAATTTCTCATAACATCGTCTGGGAGATTTTCAGGCCCAAGGTTGATAAAGTTCAATCCACAACAGGGGATCCTGATCAGTCCGTTTATTTGCCTGCACTGGAGACAGAACTCTCCGAAGATCTGAATACACAATCCAGGTTACGGGGGTATCTTATTCCGCCCTTACCAGGATATTACAGATTTTACTTTTCTGCAGATCCCTTTGCTTCGTTTTACCTGAGTACAGATTCATCAGATATGAATATCCGGCAGATCAGTGGCACGGATATTTATGGAAATTACCTGTGGCCGCAATACCCGTCCATTCCCGACAGCATTTATATGGAACCGGGTAAAGCCTACTATTTCGAAGCTTTCTGTGTGGGTTTTGGCAATTGCTGCTATCCATGGATAAAAACCCCCATCAAGGGAAATTACCTGAAAATCGGCTGGGTGCTTCCCGGATCAGCAAGTCTTACAGTGATTCCATGGCAGAATGTCAGACCGGCCGGACCCAGAACAATACATGGTGTTCAGTGGGAATTATTTGAAAATCAATCTACTTATAATTTTGATGATTTAAAAAATACGTCTGCTGTCCCGGATGAAGTGGTACGACTTGATTCATTGAAAACTAAGGATTACAGCACCACGAAGGATCATTTTTCATCCAGGATCAGGGGATATCTGATTGCTCCGGTGACGGGAGAATACACCTTCTATTTTGCCTGTGATAATGCCGGCCAGTTCTGGCTGAGCAACGACACCCTGCCTGACAACGCTCAGTTGAAAAGTGCGATAAACTATTGCCAGCCCGACTGGTATCAGAATGCTTCTGTCCAGACACTGGTCACGGGGGAGCGTTACTATTTCGAGATTCTGCATTACGACACTGTCTACACAGACCTGATCAAGCTGGGCTGGAAGCTCCCGGGAGATACAGTTTTGCAGGTGATCAGGTACCCCTTTATCCTGAATTATAACGGCAGCGCCACGCTGGAATCTTTTGCACTTGCCGATCATGAGGTCACTGCATTTCCGGGCATGAATGTCACAATACGTTACCATCTGGCTCCATGGAATGTGCGAAACAAAAGCATCAGATGGAGATCCGGCAATGAGTCGGTCGCTACCGTGAACGCGGATGGGATCATCAGCATGGTGTCACCGGGTGTATGCTGTATTGTTGCCCGGCCAATGGGAAATCCGGCGCTTTCCGATTCCCTGATTGTTACGGTAACCGACTATTACGGACCCTGGTTTGTCAGGCAAAATGCATCTGAGGAAGGTGACGGCCATTCCTGGGAAAATGCGATCCCGCTAACAAAACTCATTCAAATCCTCAACCAGGGGGAGGTGAACCAGCAAGTGAAGATTTATGTCTCTGAAGGAACGTATAAACCAACCACAACGATTGACCGTAACAAAACTTTTTTGCTGAATAACTTAAGGATTGTGGGAGGATTCGGCAACAATTCAACAGGCACCGACACCACCAGCCGGGATTTTCTGAATCATGAAACCATTCTGAGCGGGGAGATCGGAGTACCTGGTGAAACGCTCGACAATAGCTATCATGTGATAATTACGCAAGGGTCAACCTCAATTGACGGATTTACCATCCGTGACGGCCGGGCAAGTTGCTCCAGTTACGGGGATAATCCTTTCATCAGTTATTACAAACAGGATGATAATGGTGGCGGAATTTATGCAGGAGGCCCGACAACTATTGTGACCAACTGTAAAATAACCAATAATTCTGCCTGGAACGGAGGTGGCGGGCTTCATTGCAGAGGGGATATTTTTATGCATAAAAACCTGTCAATCAATAATTGCGAAGTCTATGGGAACAAAGCTCAATCAACAGTCATATGGGGCGGCTGGATTTGGGAAATCATCATGAATACATACGGAGCCGGGATCGCTACATCTTCATTCGTTTCGGTGGATATGATAAACTGTTTATTTCATGATAACATTGCCATGGGCATCGCCGGGGCGGTCTATATGACCGGAACGGGTGCAAATATTGAGCGCTGTTCTTTTTATAATAACTCTGAGACAACCATATACGCCAGTTCCGGAACTTCAATCTCGCTGAAGAATTCCACGGTAAAGGGATCGGTCGGGATTTGCATGGGCACTGGCGATATCATTAGTACCACGGTTTTTGGATCCATGATGAACGGCTGTAACCCCTATTGCAATGGAATAATAAATCTGGACAATTCATTCGCCACCTCCATTGATACCTCGGTGTTTAATGCCGCCTCCACTACGATCCGCCGCTGTATTATTGGCAGCAATCTATACGGAGATAATAAGTATACGCTGCTATCCAACGCTATCCAACTCGGTTCTGCCTGGCTCGATACCCTCGCCTATTATGGAGGTCCAACCCCCACCATGCGCCTGAAAAACATCCCCGCCAACCCCGCTAAAACCCATGGCAACCCTGCATACCTGGGCACTGCCGATCAGCGGGGATACACCCGCACCGACACCGTCAGCATTGGCGCTTACCAGTGGGTATGGCCCTCACAGATCACCATCAATCCGCAACAGGCATCTATGGCCCCCGGCGACACCCTGCCATACTCCGTTACAGTATCGCCAGCCTGGGCTGATGACCCCACGTGGAGTGTTGCTTCATCCGATTCCCAGATCATTGGAATCGCCGCAAATACCATGCTGGCGCAATCCGAAGGCAATGCCCTGCTGATGGTTCGCACCAACGATGGCAACCGCCGTGATACCTGCTTCGTGATGGTGATGACCGACAGTGTCGGCGTGAACGGGATCGTCCACAATGGCAATGCCAACTGCTACAGCGCCCTGGATGTCATCACCGTGGCTGGCAGCGGAACATCATTCGTGATGCAGCCCGGAAGCAACAGCGAGATGATCGCCGGGGAGAAGATCTTCTATCTGCCCGGCACCACCGTGAAGACGGGAGGGTCGATGCACGGGTACATTGCGCCGCAGGGGCCGTGGTGCAACAATTATAAAAGCAGTGAGGACAGCGGGCAGCTGACAGAAATCGATCCGCAGGGTACTGCAATTTCAACCGGAATGGAATTTGTCAAAGTATGGCCCAATCCAACCACCGGGATGTTATACCTCGCGATCAATACCCGGGATTTGATAACCCCGGTACAGGCAACCATCTTCAGCTTTCTGGGAGAGGTGGTATTCCAGGACAGCTATATGGGAAAAACTACGACATCAATTTCGCTGGAGAGTTTACCACCCGGGATGTACCTCCTGCAATTGGTTCAGGGTGATAAACGTGAATCAGTTAAGCTGATCAAACAATAGCAAGGTATTATGAATTCAAAATTATCTGCAATAAAATGAAACTATATCAAACTGTTCTGTTCCTGGCAGCCGTTGCCCTGTCAAAATATTCCGCCGGTGAAACCATCGTCAACATGCGGGGCTCCGGTTTTGTTGAAAATAAGGGCCAGCTCCGAAACCAGTCGGGCAAACCCAACCCAACAGTACTTTTCACCAAAGATTTCGGCGGCATGAAGGTCCATCTCAGGAAAACCGGGTTCTGCTATGAAACCTATAACGTAAAGCCGAAATGGACTGATCCTGCATCAATTCCTTATAAAATGGTCACGATAACTGAAAATGGAGATTCGGTAATCAGTTTGCCTGGCAGGGAGGAGGCGATGAAAAACAAGGTGTACCATTATCACCGGGTAGACGTTGAGATGGTTGGAGCAAATCAGCAGGCAACAATACTTGCTGCTGGTCGAATGGAAAATCAGTCCAGATACCTTTCCCCGGAAAACGGAAACGAATCTGTCAGCCCGGCGGGTTTTTCGGAGGTCAGAATTCGTGATGTATACCCGGGAATAGATGTGCTGTTTCACAGCCAGGATGAAAGCGGGAATTTCAAGTACGATTTCATCCTGAAGCAGGGTGCTGATATTTCGGTAATCGAGCTGGAATATAAGGGTGCGCAGAAGCTGGAACTGGATCCAGACGGGATGTTGCGGATATCGACCATGTATGAGACTTTGAGCGAAGGTATCCCGCTTTGCTACACAGAAAACGGTGCCGGGAATAGAATTGAAGTGCCGGGGATTAAATTCGGGTTAAATGGGAACAGGTTGAAGTTTTTGGGAAAAACCCCTGAATTCACAGGCAACCTGGTTATCGACCCGGTGATTGTCAGATGCTGGGGAACCTATTTTGGCGGTCCCGGCGATGAAAGTGCCAGTTGTATAAAATCTGATCCTGCAGGAAATATATACGTTTGCGGCAATACAAGCAGTATTGTCAATATTGCCACTTCCGGTGCATACTTTGATTCCATAACACTGACGAATGACGGGTTCCTGGCAAAGTTTGCAAACAGCGGCAATTTATTATGGTCAACCTACCTGGGCGGAACAAGCGCAAATAAAATGGATTTAAGCTCCAATACGATCATCATTACAGGAGACTCGATATGCAAATTTGACACTTCGGGAACTTTTTACTGGAAGATCAATGGCAACAAGGTTTCAAATTCAGTGGCGTTAGATGCTGATGGCAATTTTGTCGCAGTGGGTGATTCTGTTGTGAAATATACAGGGAACGGAACCAGGTTATGGGGGCTGAAATACGGACTGAGTACCACCCATTTGATGGATGTGGTGATCGACAGCACCGGAAACTGTTTCATCACCGGTAATACCTATGATTCATCAGGAATATCAACAACTGGCAGTTATCAGCCTGTTTACCAGGGAAATTGCGGCATTCTCAGCTGGCTATATGTTTTTGGCCCTCCTTATGGGGATGCATGCCTGGCCAAAATATCCTCAAATGGCCAGATTCTATGGGGCACATATATGGGAGGAGAACTGGGTGAAAGCGGAACCGCCCTCGCGATCGACCCGGAAGGGAATATCATTGTCACCGGCGAAACCAACAGCACCGTCAACATCGCCACACCAGGCGCCTGTCAAACCGCCAATGCGCCAAACGGGAGAGGTTTCCAGCGTGTATTTCTGCCCATAAACGGAACTTGTGATGCAACCCTGCCCGTTTGCGGACTGAACGTCCCGTATTGCGTGGGTATTACCCCGGCCGATGTTTATAATGCACAGCATCCGTTTCAAATGATGGATGGCTTTGTGATGAAATTTTCACAGGAAGGAACCAGGCTCTGGGGCAGCTATTTCGGTGGCACCTGGGATGAGTTCCCTAGAGCCGTTGTTACGGATTCTGCATCAAATATCATCATCGCAGGCTACACTTCCTCCATTGGTCAATTTATCGCACCAAATTCTATCTACCAGTGCCCGGGTTGCATCACGCCGACCCAGGCTAATTATTCATACTATTTCTCAACCTTTTTAATCTCCTTCAACCCGGAAGGAACATCGTCACCCTGGAAATCGGATTTCGGTTTTGTTGCCCCTCCGTTCGTCCTTCCAGGATTGGGAAAAGGCAACTTTACTGCTGGTATGACACTTGATCACGATATGAACCTCTTTATAGCAGGCAGCACAAACTACACTCAGAATTTTTCACAAATTGCTTATGGAAACAGCTTCAAAGATTCCCTCGACGGGAATTCAGATGCTTTCATCGCCAAATTGCCCATTTTCGATGTTGTGCCGGTTCAGACAGAATATTATAACCCCTGTTTCGGGGATACGCTGGTACTCCTTGCTCATGAACCGGCCCAAAGTGCAACTCCCATAACTTACCAATGGTATAAGAATGGTATTCCAATGACTGGAAAAGACAGCAGTTGCCTGAGGATTAACGGAGCTGAAATCTCAGACAGTGGCTTCTATTCATGTGAGATGAACAGACAGTCATGCGGTGTGTTTATGACGCCCGGTTACCATATCTTTCCAAGGTTCTCCCCGGTTTTTGATACGATTCAAACCGGGTTATTCAATGAAAGAACATTTTTTGCTGATATGAACAATGACGGAAAACTGGATATCCTTGGCAACAGGTCGGTCTATTTTAATGTCAACGGGCAATTAGTGTTATCATCTGATACGACCAAAATTAACCAGGAGTTTTTCGAGGTTTATGATGTTGACGGCGACGGGGATGAAGAGGTGCTGACCCGGACAGACGTGTTTATCAGTGAAAACAATTCTTTTACAAAAGTCAGCCTGGATGCGAACGTGAAGTGCTGGGGCGATTTCGACAACGACGGCGACATTGACGGACTGGATCTGACTTCATCCATGTTAATCCGGAACGACCACGGCCAGTTTACTAAAATTCCCGTGGCCAGATCATACAATATGTGGCTCTACCCGCCCTCCCTGGGTGAATCGGCTGACATTGACAATGACGGAGATCTTGATGCTGTCATTTTTAATGGACGCGTACTGAAAAGTGGCTATAGCGAGAGTGGATTATACTATGCAGTCTGGCATGAAAACAAACAATCGGTATGGGTTGAGAGAAGTATCGATCTTTCGCCAGGGACCACCATGATGACCAATGTCAGTTTTGATTTAGGAGACTTTAACAACGACAAATATCCTGATCTCGCTGTAACATTTGGGGATGCAGTGCAATATATGCAGCAGGTCACCCAAATCTATCGAAACGACGCTGCCGTTTTTACAAAAATCGCTGAGTTCACAACACCCGGCTGGCCCCCACTCTGGCCGGATCATCCACGTATTCATTGGGCTGACTTTGATAATGACGGGGACCTTGATGCTGTTGCCAAAGATGAAATATTTATCAATTCAGAAGGAGTTTTTTCCAAATTTCCATCGACTTTCTCCTCCAATATTTCCAGTGGGATCATTGCGAATTACTTTAATTCCCCGGGTGATTTCAACAATGACGGATATCTTGAACTGAGCAACGGTCCCTTTATCTTCAAAGGCGACCTGTGCAATGCTGCCGTAAATGAAAAACCAACATCCCCGGCTGTCATGTCTGTAACCACTTCACAGGATTCCGTTACCATTCATTGGAGTGCCGCAACAGATGATCTCACATCCGTGGATGGATTAACCTATAACCTCCGGATTGGAACCGGGCTTAACCCAGACAATGTAATGCCTTCAAATTCCGGTTCGTCCGGTTTACGGAAAATAGTGGCACCCGGAAATGTTGGTTCACATCTTAACTGGAAACTGTGGAGTTTGCCGGAAGGCAATTACCATGCATCCGTTCAGTCTGTGGACAACCATTTCATCGGCTCGGCTTTTTCTGAGGCCTTCAACTTCAGCATTGTCAGGCCGCCCGTTATTTTATCACATTTCGATGACAGGTATTTTTGTCCGGGCGATTCTGCAAGGCTGAATGTTCAGGCAACCAGCATTTATCCGTTGACTTATCAGTGGTTCAAAGACGGAAATCTTATTCCAGGGGCATCCGGTTCGTCGCTGATTTTTCCCAGTTTAGAATTGAGTGACAGTGCTTTTTATAAATGCAAAGTCTCAAATTATGGTTATTCGACAATTACAGACAGTATTTTCCTGGAGGTTTTGCCTCAGATGTCGTTTAAAACAGAAGTAACCTTTTCATATAACGGGGCCGGAGACACTTACAATGGCACAGATGGTGCCTGGCTTGATATCAACCAGGATAATCAGCTGGATCTTTTGTTTAACGGGTCTGCCGGTGGCACTTCATTATCGTTTTGTTATCAGAACAATGACAGTGTTTTTACAAACCTTGGCTGGTTTCCGCCAAATTCTGCACAAGGTCATATTTTAACAGACTGGAACAGGGATAATATTCCCGATTTCCTGAAGCCTGCCAATGACAACGTGCTAATTTCGCTTATCTCCGGTTCAGCGTTCACGCAGGTTACGAAGTACTATCCGGATTCTTATTTACATACCTTCACGGCAGGTGATTACGATAATGACGGAGATATGGATGTCTATATCAGTGGAGGGACAGGTTACTGGTGGGGAACAACTCCCATAAGCTGGTTGCTTACCAATGTTAACGGTGAGTTTAATGCTGACAGCACCGCTCTTACACCCTTGAATTTCGGAGATGCCAAATGGGTTGATATTGATAACGACGGCGATCGGGATATCATCATGTGTGGCAATCCGCTTGCTGATAACTATGTGACGAAAACATTAGTTTACAAAAATTCCAATGGTACATTCCAGTTAAACCAGTCTGATATTACAGGTAAACAAGATGGCAGAATCGAAATGGCTGATATTGATAATGACGGCGATCAGGACCTGTTGATCACAGGGAGAACCTGGCTGGGCTCTGCCTGGGAAGTTAAAATTTACAAAAATATTGGCGGATGGTTCTACGACACTCAAATTCTTTTCCCATCCATAGCCTGGGGCACAAATATTGCCGTAATGGATATTGACAATGATGGAAGTACAGAAGTTTCAATCGGAGATAATGTTTATCGTTTGTTGTCCGACCAATTACAATTTGTTGCAACCATACCTGCTGGTAATCCTGGCGATTTCAACAACGACGGGAGACTGGATTTCTTTAAAGACAGTCGCATCCGGCGAAATGAAGATTGCGGAATGAGAAATACACCACCATCCGCACCACAAAACCTTGCGATATCGCAGGACGGCAACAAAGTGGTTTTTACCTGGGATAAGGCCACTGATGCACAGACACCTCAAAACGGGTTAACCTACAACATCCGGGTCGGCACCACCTCCGGCGGCAGCGACATCGTCTCGGCACTGGCAGATCCTCAAACCGGTTTCCGGTACGTTGTTCAGAATGGAAATGTCCAGCAGTCGTTGACTTACTATTTGAAAGGGCTTCTGCCCGGGACTTACTACTGTTCAGTTCAGGCTGTTGACAATGGATTCCTGGGCGGTCCGTTTGCCCCGGAACAATCCTTTTCTTTTTATCCACAGGTGCCTGAAATCATTTCCATTCCGAATGATCAGGTTGGTGCCGGTGAAACCAATTGTTACGATGCCCTCCAGACCATCACGGTTGGCGGGGGAACCATCGGGTTCAGGGTGCAGCCTGGTGGATACGCGACCATGATCGCCGGGCAGAATATTGTTTTTCTCCCCTCATCAAAGGTAGATTCGTCAGGATACCTGCATGGGTACGTCACCACATCAGATGAATTTTGCTTTTCGCAGATGCAGTATGGCTCAGTGGTGCAGGCAGTTCCGGGTGACTGGAAGCCTATGGAGGAAGGAAAAGACACTGAAACCGATGCCTGGCTTGTAAAAGTTCATCCCAACCCCACCACCAGCATCCTTCATCTGACGCTGCAATCAACAGAACCTTCAATTCCCGTGCAGGTAAAATTGTACAACCTGCTTGGCGAAGTTGTTTATTCAAAGGAGTTATCCTGCATAAATTCCTGCGAAATATCACTGGAGGACAAGCAGCCGGGGTTGTACCTGCTCCAGGTGGTACAGGGGAGGAGGAGCGAGGTGGTGAAGGTGGTGAAGCATTAGAACTACACGATAATTCAATAAATCTATATTTATGATACGATCGATTTTCTTACTAACCATGGTTCTCATATGCCTGGGCGTGTATTCTGCAACCGGGATCGGCAGACAGGGCAAAGGCTTCACAGAAAACAAAGGCCAGTTTCGCGACCAGTCGGGCAAACCCAACCCCTCTGTGCTCTTCACCAAAGATTTCGGCGGCATGAAGGTCCAGCTCCGGCAGGACGGATTCAGCTATGAACTTTACCAGGTAAAGCCGAAGTGGGTTGACCCGGCCACGATTCCTTTTAAAGTCATGACAATAAGCAATCAGGGAGACACATGCATCAGTTGGCCGGGCAAGGAAGAAGCCATGAAAAACAAAATCTATCAATACCACAGAGTAGACATAAGTCTTGAAGGCAGCAACAAGCAAAAATCCATTTCTCCTGAGTTTAGACAATCTTCCAGGGAGCAATGGCTATCTGGAAAAAGCAACCAACAGCCGTTAGATTTAAACTCCTATACGCAGGTAAGGTACGCTGATGTGTACCCTGGCATTGACATGCTTTTCTATTCAGACTCCTCAACTGGTGGATTCAAATATGATTTCATCCTTCAACCAGGGGCAGACCCGGCTTTAATTGCCCTAAGTTATAACGGGGCAGAGCTTGTTGGACTTACAGCAGACGGAAACCTCGAAATAACAACCCGGTTTGGAACAATATTTGAAAGTATCCCTCTATGCTATACAGAAAATGACCATGGAGTTCAGAATCCAATAAGCGGCGTCACTTACCATTTATCCGGAAATGTAGTTACATTCGAAGGGAAACCGGTGCAAGACCAGACGCTGGTGATCGATCCTGCAGTTAATCTTTATTGGGCTGCTTTCTATGGAGGGGACAGTACTGATGTTTGTACCTCTGGAGGAACTGATATTTCAGGTAATAGCTATTTGTGTGGAAGCACTTGCAGCAATAATAATATAGCAACAACTGGAGCATTTCAGGATAGCCTGTTATTTCCCCGTGATGGGTTTCTTGCTAAATATTCGAAGTCTGGTCAATTAATATGGGCAACCTATCTAAATGGAATGATTGCCAATGATATGGATATTGGGTTCTCAGGAGAATTGATTGTTGCAGGAGATTCTGGATTCGCGAAATTTGATAGCACCGGCAGCATGCAGTGGTTTGAAAATTATCCATATACACAAACTGCAGTAACGGTTGACAGGGACGGAAATATAATAACAATCGGTGATTCGGTTCGAAAATTTGATTCTGCCGGGGGGTTATTATGGAAAATTAAATTTGGCAGCATTGGAACCATCTTAAAAGATGTTGATTGCGACACTGCCGGAAATATATACTTTGTTGGTCATACGACAGATTCATCGGGTATCAGCACAGCCAATGCACATTTGCCGGCTTATAATGGTACTTTTCCGAGTTTTACGGGATGGGATTATAATTATGAACTTATCGGTGGAATGAGATCCGGCGACGGGTTCATTGGCAAATTGAACCACGAAGGCCAATTGCTTTTTGGAACTTATTATGGTGGTAAATATTTCGACCAGATCAACAAAATTTCTGTAGGCCACAATGGTAATTTTGTCGTCGCAGGTGAAACCAACAGCCGGGCAGGAATTTCGACCCAGGGAACCCGTCAGGAGTTCTTAAATCCTCAGGGACATTATGGGTTTATGTTGATTGCAGTTGGATATCAATTTCCATGTGATCCTGGTTATTGGGCATTGATTGATACATGTATTACTGGGTTTTATAATCCAGCTCCGTTTGATTGGCGCTGCCAGAGTACTGATGCATTTATAGCCAGGTTTTCATCTGATGGCACAAGGATATGGGGCAGCTATTATGGTGACAATTGCAGCGATTTCAGTACATGTCTGAATACAACGGTCAATTGTGATACAATTTCCTTAGCCGGAATAACGCCTGGTAATTTCTGCATAACTTGGAGCACAGATTGCCCTCCTTCCCACCTGGCCTCTGACTATTCGTACTTAAAAGTCGGCAATACGTATTCAAATGGAGGAGATGAAGGTGGCTCTTATGCATATCTGGCACAGTTTGATTCAACAGGAACCCGGCTATGGGGAACATATTTCCCAAAAGAAGACGATGTGCCGCCCGGGAATGCTACTCGATTTTCTATCGCCGATGTAAAGCAACATAACCGCGATGTGGTTGTTTCGGGTACAACCTATGGCCTTTGGTCATTGAATTACCCGCAAAATGCCTTTGGGTTTGCCTTTAGCGTTTCCAATCTCGATACGATTATCAAGCCATTACATACGAGCGCATGCATTGGTGATTCAGTGCTCATTACAGTTGGAGTAAGAACATCACCGCAAAGCAATCTGGATTACTCCTGGTCAAAGAATGGTTTATCGATCCCGGCAGCAACCGACAGTTCGATTATGATACCTGCAAATTATGCAGATACCGGATGGTACAGTTACCATATTTCCCAGGGTAATTTTTATTGGACTGACAGTGTCCATTTTATGATCAGAAATGGAGTTGCATTTGACAGAAATGAATCCTTCATTTCAAATCACTTCTTCTCTGATTGCAAATTTGGCGATTTCAATAATGATGGATTTTACGATTTTACCCTGATGGGGATGCTTGGGTATGCTGGTGTTTCTGAAAATCTGGTTTATACAAAGGCGCCAGGCGGATACAATCCAGACACAATGCCCTGTCCATTAAATAAAGGTGCATTTTGCATTACTGACATAGATCGGGATAATGATGTTGATCTTATCTCATCTGGCAGTATTACCGGGTATTATGGGGACGAAATCGGAATAACTTTATATTATTCAAACAATAACGGAAACTTCACCATTTCACAGGTTGATAGCAACCGATATCACCACCCTTCTTATGATTTTGCTGATTATGACCATGATGGAGATTATGATCTGCTTGTCACAGGTTTCGCCGGTATGATGGGCTATTCCCGAATAATGGTCAATGACAGCGGTTCCTTTTCTTATCAGGGCACTGCTTTCCCTCCAATTTTTGCAGGGCGTGCAGAATTTGGAGATTACAACAACGATATGCAGACAGATGTCCTGATTGCAGGAATTGATGAATCCCCTCCAACTACCAAAGTTTATAAAAACACTAATGGCATTTACGAATTAACCCAAACACTTGCTCCTGTCTTAGGATGGACTAATCAGGGCATTTTTAATGCTTCTGCTGCATGGGGTGACCTTGATGCAGATGGTGATTTGGATTTTGTTGTCAGTGGTGGCACACGTTCCATGGAACCTATTGACCCCAAGATTTTTGTTTATGATAATGTCAACGGACTATTTACATTGGATACCATTTTGGATGCTTTTATTGGCTACAGAACCCTTCTTGGTGATATAGATAATGACGGGCTTCTTGATATTGTCAATGGGAAAAACCTCTTTGTGAAGAACAATGGTATTTTTGAATTTGTGCCTACCACATACAGTATTGCTCATTCCGGATTGGAGGAGAATACAATGCTAGTATATCATGAAGTAAATCAATCGCTTGGCGACTTTGATAAAGATGGAGACCTTGATGTTCTGACAGCCTATGGATTGTTCCGCAACGATGTTTGCAACCTACCCAACAATCCTCCATCGTCACCAGCAGGACTGGTAGCTTCTATTTCGAATGATACCGTCAATTTCTCCTGGCAACGTGCCAATGACCTTGAAACTCCCCAGATGGGTCTGACCTACAATCTGCGTATCGGAACATCATCAGGCGGTAACAATATCTTGTCCTCGTTATCAGATTCATCCGGATGGCGCAAAGTTGTAGGAATGGGCAATGTTTATCAGAACAACGGATGGTGGCTTCACAGCCTTCCCTCCGGCACCTACTATTGGTCGGTCCAGGCCATCGACAACGGCTTTGCCGGCGGCCCGTTTGCCCCGGAACAATCCTTTACCATCTATCCCCAGGTGCCTGCAATTATTTCCATTCCGAACGATCAGGTTGGCGCGGGTGAAACCAATTGTTACGATGCCCTCCAGACTATCACGGTTGGCGGGGGAACCACCGGGTTCAAAGTGCAGCCTGGCGGATATGCGACCATGATCGCCGGGCAGAATATTGTGTTTCTGCCCACCTCCCAGGTCGATTCTTCGGGATACCTGCACGGGTACATCACCACATCAGATGAATTTTGCTTTTCGCTGATGCAGTATGGCCCGGCAGTTCATGTAACTGTGGATGACATGAAGACACAACCGGATGGTAAAGAAGGTGAAAACAACGGATGGCTTGTAAAGGTACATCCCAACCCCACCAACGGCATCCTTCATCTGACGCTGCAATCAACAGAACCTTCAATTCCCGTGCAGGTAAAATTGTACAACCTGCTTGGCGAAGT
>CAIYJU010000079.1 GCA_903926565.1 uncultured Bacteroidales bacterium | reverse complement strand
TTTTTCCCCGCGCATGCTGAAAACTTCAACTTTTACATTGCCGTAAAGTTTGTCTCCTTTTTGCGCCAGGGTGAAGTTCCCGGTGGTGGGGTTCGGGTAGATGGTAAAGTTAACCTGGTTGAAGCCTAAGGGACTCCCGTCCTGCCCGCTGAGAACTGCAACTGCTGGCGATGCCGGAACACCACAATAGGTTCCTGTCGAAATGTACCCGTGAAGGTACCCTCTCGGATGAATCGGTAAAGGACATTGCAGGATGGCTAATGTGTCTTTGAAAATAAAAGGACATGTTCTCCTTAGTAGCACCATCATAGCATTCTCTTAGCTGGAATGTCCATATTTTTTAATAATTTTAAAAGTCTCTGACATATTACCAGCAACCACCCGGATAAAAAATACCCCGTTTGGCCTGCCTGAAAGCGAGAACTCATGCTTTCTTTCTCCGTTCAACACTTCGGATAAAACTTTTTCGCCCATCACTCCATACACATCGACCGAAACCTTATCAAATCCCACATCACCCCGTACCTCTAAAATAAACTTTCCGGTGGTGGGATTGGGATATACCTTAAACAGAGATTGTACCGAATGTATTGGGTTTTCCTCAGAATCCATGTTTACTTCCGGCATGGCGGGAGGCATACAAAACGGACCACCGGGGGCAATATATCCCCGCATGTACCCCCCTGAATTCACAGAGGTTCCGGGAAGGTATGCAATTCTCTCTCCCGCAATCATGGTTGTATTGCCACCGCTCTGAACAGTGAATGTATTTCCGTTACCCGCTACTGTGATTGTTTGCGTGGCATTGTAACAATTCGTCATACTACCCGCAATGGTAATGTTCACCAGGTTGGCTGCAGCAATCTGTTTTAATAAGATAATTGAAGCAAATGGCTGCAACGTCAGAGATCCTGAATAGTAATTATTTTTCACATCGATGCAGGGAGTTGCAAGTGCCACCGTTTTTGGGCTTTGTGTTGCATTGTATTCAAAACGAAGGTAATCATCAGGATTTGTAGGAGTAACATTGGCCTCGTAAATGCTGATGTTGTCAAACCAGACGGTGCTGTCGGGCTCTTCAATGTTAAATTGGAGATAGGAAACAGCCTCAGAAACATTGGGGCAAAAAAGAAACTCATTTTCGGTTCGGGTTGTTAAAACTTTGCACGATTGAAAAGGTGCCAGGTTGGTGTAAGGCGATGACTGACGCCGAAGGTTTACATCAATATTCCGGTTGTTTTTGGTTCCTTTCAAACTGAATCTTACAATGTACTTTTTGGTTGAGTCGATTGCTCCTATGTTGAACATTAACAGCGAACTGTTTGTCTGTCCGGAAAAAGAAGAAAAAGAAAACTTCAGACAGGCAGTGTCGAGCACCCCGGTGTTATCCCATGCGGTGGCACAGGTGCCCAGGGGCGACCAGCACGAAGCCCCGTTGATATTCGAATTGAATGCCCCGTTGCTGTATTTGTTACTCCCGATCAGGTAATTAACTACATAGGTTGGGAATTGGAGAGGGGTTATGTGAGAGTGAGCATCCTGATTGTAGGCAGCCTTCCATTCAGGAAGGTTGTAGCTTTCATTAACCGCGGCGCTGTTTACCGATATGATATTTTCTTCATAGAACGGGCGGCAATAATAATTGGAATCAAACTGTCCGTATAAGTTAACATTATTTATTGCATTGGCAAACAGGGACGAAACCCTTTGTGCCTGTTGCTTTGAAAATAAAATATTGCTCTTGACTCCATTGTTTACGATCGGATCTGTCTGACAGAATCCGCTCCCTTCAAAATTCAACTGTGTGGCGCAATTAAATGCCGTGTTTGATTTAACTATGTTGTTGTATGCATTGTGTAAAAACAGACCATTCAACCCGCAATTTGCAACCGTGTTACCTGTTACCTCAACATTCATGACATTGTCATCCAGGTAGATGCCATTGGCAGCTTTATAGTTGTGAGAGTCGGTGCCTTCATAAGCTCCGATTCCGTTGATTACAATGTTGCCGATAATTTTCCGGTCGAAATGATCAACTCCATAGATCCAGTTTGGTTCTGACGGGCATCCGTTCCAGGTATAAATACCACCACCATCATCCAGGGTAAAAGCATAGGTGTTGATGAAATTATTTTGGATTAATATGGAATCGCCCTGGAAACTGATCGGGATATACCCTGTACTGTCAATGCGGTTATTTAATAGCTGGTTGTTATTTCCAACGATGCTGATCCCGCCACCAGCACCCCATCCCGGGGCAATTCCCGAGTATTTGATCATATTATTTTGAACGGTGACATGGCTGCCTTCAATATTCAACGCACTGTTGTTTGTGTTTTTTATGATGTTATTTTCTATCAACAGGTTTGAAAAATCATACCCCCGAATGGTTTCTGTTCCTGAACAGTTAAAATCACAGTTTTTAATGGACAAGTGCGCAACACAAGCTGCATCAACAGCTTTAAAATTGGCTCCGTCAATCTCAAGATTATCAAAGGTTAAATAATTTTGATGGTCAATGGAAATCAGGTTATTTCGTGTTGCAACTGCAATATTTAACAATGATGGGTTTACTGAATTAGTATAAACAAGAACCTTTTTTGTAATCGGATTAAAATACCATTCGCCATCCTGATCAAGTGTTTGCGGACTGTTTTGTATGAAATATCCATTGTTGTTGGTCAATGGATAATTTGTAGCAACGTTGTAATGAATTACAGTGCCAATGTGAGAGGTGATCCGCCTGCGGCAGAAGGTCCACCGGGAAGAGCGAACAACCAGTTCCGCACCTGTCCAGTCGGGGATGGCCTGCAGTTCGTTGTCTGTAATCTGCAATGTGCTGTTTCCTTCAAAAGTGAGGTATCCTTTATCGGGGTCGGTGATGTTGGGATAACGCCCCATCGGTTTGGGAGAACCATTGATGTTCAGCATATTCACCACGGTATCGCATTCCGGGCAATCAGATTCCCAGACGTTGGAACCCTGGGCAGTCCAGCCGGTTAATGAAGTTAACCCGGTTATTGTTGGTTTGGGTCCAAGGCCATATGCCGAAAATACAATTGGAGATGTTGCGGTACCTGATTTTGTGATCGTCAGAGAACCATAAAACACTTCCCCCCTTTTGAATAGTACAGAATCGCCCGGGAGCAGGTTGGGCATAAATGTATTTAGTTTTGCCAGCGTTTTCCATGGAGTCAAGGGGTTTTGCGCCTGTATGGCTGAATAGGAATCATTGCCGTTAACTGATGAAAAATAGTATTTTGGGGTGGGAGGACCGGGCGGAACAACCGTGGGCAGCAAGGCTGCATTCAGGGTCGAGGTTGTGTTGGGAACCAACGTAACAGTTCCGGTAAAATCGTTATAACCGGGTTTTCCGATCAAGAAAGGTTGTAGGCCATAAGTGGAGAGTCTTGCACTAAGATAAGCTCCTCCGGCTGTAGTGAGTGTTGTAACCGAGTTACTCCCGGAACCGATGGTAACCGTTGCGCCGACAAGCGGAGCACCATTTGAAGCATCTGTTACCGTGCCACCAACATTCGGTCCCGGCACCAGTTGAATATCCAGATTGGTTAATGAACCGGTTGCAATGGCTGCAGTAGCTGATCCGGCGATATAACCTGCAGAAGTGCAGTTTGCTGTAACAGGACCATTATTAAGATTATATATAACGTACATTCCATTGGCACGGGTTGTATCTCTTTTTGAGCCAACGACTACAATGGCCCCTGCAATCGGTGCAAGTGTATTCTCATCTGTGACATACCCCATCAATGCACCCTGGGTGACAAGTTGCACACCCAACCGAATGTTCGGGCGTACAGCAGGAACATTATTCAATACGGTGGTACACTCTGTCTGGAGGTCAGCACAATGCCCTGCAGTCATGTTGGACATGACTGTCCCATATACCGTGGAAAAATCGGAATAAAATGTATTCGCAAAACAAATTTCAACAACTACATTGGAAGTGCCATTCCAATTGAATGGTGTGGCAAGGGTGATATTCTGCCAACCGGTTCCAGGAACAACATAAGGTGTCGAGTAACAGGAAGTAAGACCATTGATATACCCGGTTGTCAGATTGGCAAGCGGAGTGGCCCCCAGTTTCACATTGAAACCATTCATTTGTTGGGTGGCGTTGGAAATAACATTAAATCCCACAGAGGATATATACCCGGCAGCGGCACCGGATGAGGTTAATTCAGCAGCAGTATAAAGCAGCTGTGTTCTTCCGCCCATCCAATAGGTGGTATAGGGATACTCTGAAGAAACGGTTCCGGTTCCGATCGTCACGGCAGCAGGAGGAGAGGAAGTAATGTGCACCAGGTCCATTGCGCAGTTATCACCATAAGCTGAGGTAAACAGGAAGGCAATATACAATGCAGCCTGGTTGCTGGCACCTGCAGGAAGAACAACATTTTTTATTTTCCATCCCGCCAATGCATTATACCTGTTAAAAGTGCCTGCCGTATTCCAGGTGGCACCATCGGTTGACCACTGAACCTCAACTTTATCGGCATTGGTTGGGTATGCAGGATCTTCGAACCATGCAAAATCAATCATGATAAATGACCTGTTGATTGTAGAGAGAGCCGTACTTCTTCTCAGACGGGTTGAACCGCTGTTGATATCGTATGAATTGTATTTGACAAATCTGACTCCGTTATAAGCAGCAGAAATTGTCGGATTGGTAATGGCAGTTACAAAACTCACACCCATAGTTGTTCCCGTAACCTGCTCTAATACCCATCCTGCAGGAGGAGTTGTTCCCATACCCGACTCGAAACTTTCTTTTAACAGCACCGTTTGCTGTGAAAACCCAAAAGTAACGACAACAAATATTAATAAGGCAAAGATTAACAGTGTTTTCAATGTTGTGGTTAATTTTATCACCGGGTTAATATTTTGGTTTACAAGGATAGTGAAAATCATGGCTGTCAGTACTGAATTTTGAATACAATATGAATATCAGAAAAAAACCGCCCCGGCTTCCCGGGACGGCTAACCAAACACAAAACCTTCCACTGCCTCTCTATGCAAGCAAGGACAGGTTAGGGTGGGGTACTACAATTTTATTAACTTCATCGTCTCCACATACCCATCTGCAACCACTTTCACAAAGTAAAGCCCGGTGGCCATGTCGGAGAACCTGAAGTCATTCATCTTCTCCCCGATGATCGTTTCGGTCATGACTTTTTCCCCGCGCATGCTGAAAACTTCAACTTTTACATTGCCGTAAAGTTTGTCTCCTTTTTGCGCCAGGGTGAAGTTCCCGGTGGTGGGGTTCGGGTAGATGGTAAAGTTAACCTGGTTGATATTGAACAGGTTTTCATCTGATCCGGCGTCAGCTGAAATCAGTGATTTTGCCTGACCCGGGCAATAGGTGCCGGTTGAGATCATGCCAAGCATATAGCCACCGCTCAAAACCGTGGTTCCCGGCTGATACAGGATATTCTGCCCGGCAATCATCGTGGCCGAGCCTCCCGGCTGAACCGTGAAAGTGGTAGTGCCTCCGGCTACATAGATGGTTTGCAACGCATTATAGCAGGTGGTTATCTCGCCGGCAACCGTAATATTTTCCAGGCTGACAACTTCGGGTATTGATGAAATCACTGTCAGCATGCCAGATACATTGGTTGTGCCGTTCCAGAATCCACCGTTAAAACCGCCATATACAAAAGCTCCGGTTCCAAACTGGAAGCGGCTGGCATAGTAGTATGTTCCGGGAGTGGTGATGGCTGCCCCCAGGTTGGCCTTAAACTCATCATTATCATTGGGTTGTCCTGAGAAAGGAGCGGCAACCCAGTTGGTCCAGGTGGAGGGATCTGTGTTGCCCGTGCTGTAGCCAATCCATGCCTGCAGTCCATAAGCAACGCCCGGAGCATAGGTGATCCCGTTGGGGATGTATGCCTGGGCATACACATCATACCCTACGCCAAGGTTGACAGAGCCGGTTCCGGGCCATTGCAGGTTTGCCCAGTTGATGGAGCCTCCCCAGGTATCGCTGATCGTTGCGGCGGCAGAAACAGCTACCATACGGTTATTTACGCCTGCATATTCGCCCCCATCCCAGCCGGCGTTTTTGAAGTACTTGTATTCATAGGTTCCCGGAACTATTGTCATGGTATAAGTATAGGTCAGTGTTTCACCAACCTGCGACATCACAAGGCTGCCCGCGTCGCCGGGGGTGACCCAGGAGGCGCCGGGGAAATTGCCCGTGAGGTAAACCAGGTCGGTGCCGGGGATAAACCCTGCCGCCGTTGACATGTCAACGTTGAAGGTAACTGCGTATGTAATGGGTGTCGGAATAACCGCGAGTGTTCGCGGAGTCCCGTTTCCACAATCATTTGACGGAGTTACAACGACATCGCCTGAACCGCTTCCAACGGTTACTGTCACTGAGTTCGTAGTTCCGCCACCTGTCTGAACCCATCCTGCAGGGAAAGTCCACGCATAGGAAACACCTGGAACACTCACGACAGAATAGTTCTGGCTGGAGCCCTGCATCGGGTTGGCTGGTCCGGTGATAACTCCCGGCTGATTCACCCCGGCCAGTGTTTGCGTGACAACCATGTATTGTGACTGGCCACTCCCCCATGCATTGGAGGGGGTTACCAGCACGATGCCTGTGGCGGTTCCCACTGTTACAGTCACTGAGCTGGTGGTTCCACCGGCCGTGATAATCCAGCCGGAAGGGAATTGCCAGGTGTAGGTAATCCCTGCAACATCGGGGACACTGTAGATTTGCGATGTATTGCGGCAGGGGGTCGCTGATCCGGCAATGGTGCCGGGCATGGCCGGTTCGCTGAAATCACCCAGGTTTCGTGCCAGCAATGAACCGCCATTACTTGCTGCATAAATTTTATTATTGAAAATTGTCAGGTTACTGGCGAAAATTTTAGGGTAGTTGCCGGTATAGCTTACATCTGTCCAGGTGACGCATTTATCCTTCGAGTACAATATTTTGGCATTGGTTGTACCCAGAAAAATATTTTGCCCGTCAACTGCAAAAGCTGAAGGATTCATATTGTCAGGTATGGTAGCCAGGTTCCAGGTTAGCCCGTCATTCTCGGATACATAGATGCACTTGGAGGGCGATCCGTTCATCAGTTCAGTGTTTCCTGTAATATATAGTGTTGTACCGCTCTTAGCCCATTTTGTAACAGCACAATGGGCCAGGACCAGCGTCCAGTTTTGGCCATTATTGGTCGAGCGGTAAACTCCTTCTGATGAACCCCATCCTGCCATCGCGCCACTCATTAACATCGTGGTTCCTGTAGAGAAAAATGAGCCGATCATCGGAGGGAAAGCGGGGAAAACACTGATGTGCCATGTGGCGCCATTATCAGTGGAAAAATAGGCTCCGGTCTGAGCGCTGTTGTTTGTGTTTCCACCTAAATACAAAACTGTTCCATCGGAATACAATTGTAAAAATGATGACAACGTGGTAATCCCGCTATTACTGAGCGTCCATGTAGCGCCATTATTCAATGAACGGTAAACCCCCTCAAACTGATTAATCGTGATTAAGGCGCCACCCTGTTCCATCCATGGGATATTGCCTAAAGATCCTGGTGAGTTGTGGGGAGCCCAGGTGGTTCCGCCGTCTGTTGACTGATAAGCGCCTGAGAATACTGCTGTTGAATTTGTCCCGACTAAATAAGGATGCCCAGGTACCACAGGTATATTAACCACCAGGCTGTTGCTGACATCGGTAAAACTTTGCCCGTCGTTTGTCGAACGGAAGACCCCGCCATAGTCAGACCCGGTATAAATATCTGTTCCGAGCGCCGAAACAGCAGGTGCGGAAATAGCACATGCATGAATGCCGGCATCTGATCTTGACCATGTATTTCCATTATCTGTAGTTTTATAAATACCGGCCATGGTGCCAACAAAAATCCCCGCAGGGGTCATAACTGCCGGACTGCAATTGCTGGTATTGTACTGAACAATGCCGTTACCGGTTACATCAGTCCATGTGGCACCCCCATCGGTTGAACGCACTACACCCGTACTTAATGATGTAGCAATTATTACGGTCGCATCCCCAACCAGACCTTTGCAATAATTTGCGCCGGCGTAAACCTGGGCCCAAAGCCCTGCACAGTTTGTTAACTTGTACAGTCCGTTATAATTTGTGCCGGCATACAAATCGTTGCCGATAATGGTCAGCGCACTGGCATCAAACCAGATATCTCCATATTGCGTATACGTCTCACCATTGTTTTCTGAATGAACTGTTATCCCATCCATTTCTGAAGAGGCATAAACATTATTTCCATTTACTGCCAGCGTAACAATGCCTCCAAACATAAAGGCACCTAAATCGTTAAATGTCCATGTTTCCCCATTATCAGCTGATTTGATTACGCCATAATCAGTTCCTGCAAACAGGGTAGTACCGTTGGCGGCAAAAGCATATCCGGCACCGGAAGCATATTTTTGAACCCAGGTCAGGCCGTTGTCTTCAGAACGCCATATCCCATTGAAAGTGCCGACAAACAAGCTGTTGCCGAATTTTGCAATCGCCTTTTTGGTATTGCTCGGACCTGCCGGCCAGGTTGCACTGGGTAAAGGCGACCAGGTACTCCCGTTATCTGTGGACGTATACAGGTATTCGGCATTGGGCGAAAAAACGCCGGCAACCGCGTACAAGGTACTGCCCGAGGCAGTGATCAGGCTTACATAGCCTCCGTCGGGGCCCGGGGAAGTCCATTGGGCTGAAGATTTTTCAATGCCAAGGCAAAATACCATTAAAACACTGAACAATAAAGCAAAATTCAGATCTCTTTTCATACTCGTTTGTTTGTGAATGATTAATTGGAATCAGGATAACTATCAGGATCAATCGGGGTAATTACGGTGATTTGAGTCAGGTCGGAGTTTACAATTTTAGTTAAAACAGATCGCTGCAGGTCTAACTTGTTAATGTATTTAAGGTACTCTTCGGAACTCTCTGATTTGGCAGAAATATTTTCGGGTTCGGATCGGGCAGGGCTTTTCTTTTTCTTTCGCATCGGGGGCAGGTTGTTTCAGGCTGCAAATATGACCTCCCGTGAAGGTGAATGCAAATATTCTGCCCGGACAAAATAGCTACACGGCCTTAAATAAATCTGCACATTATATGGACATATGAACGCAAGAATCTGAAACACTTTAATTTATAAAAATATTTGTGCTTTTATTCTTTCACGAAGGAATGGCTTGCTTCCTTCGTGGAACTTCGTGCCTTCTTCGTGAAACTTCGTGTAATAATCTTAAACCTGTGAAAGAAAAGTCACAAGGTTTGTGTCGGCCCCCGGGAGTGCCAGCTTTTTCCTCAGCCGGTATCTTGCCTTATCAATGGATGCAAGTTGCTGCCCGGTTAGTTCGGCAATGTCTTTGGTTGACATGTTGAGGCGGAGAAAAGCGCATAATTTAAGTTCGTTCTGGGAGAGATCGGGATAAGCCTGCAACAACTTTTCATAAAACCCGGCATGAACCTCCTGGAACCTGAGCGAAAATTCATTGAGCATTTTATCGTCGGTGCTGTTTCTCAGATCCTGGCTTATTTTATGAATGGCCTGCTTTGTTTCATCTCCCTTTGCATTGGTTTCAAGTTGCATCAGCTTTTTCGAAATATCAGCCAGCATCTCATTCTTCCTGATCAGTGAAATCAGGTTAACCGTCAGTTCCCTGTTTTTAATATCCAATTCCGTTTCAATCTTCTTTTTTTCAAGGGATATTTTCTCCTTTTCAAGCACAACAAATTTTGATTTCAGCCGGTGCCTTGAAAAGACCAGTCCTAAAATTATAAGACCGGCAACAAGGCTGAAAATAACGATCAGCATCACTGTGTTTTTCGCCTGCTGTGCCAGTTGTCTTTTTAACTCTTTTTTCTCGTACAGGTATTGAAGTTCCAGTTTTGAGGAGAGACGCTGTTTCTGGAATGCAAAAAGGCTGTCACCCGACAATTTTTCGAGTGTTACATATTTATAGGCAGCAATGGTGTCTTTTTTCTCTGTATAAATCTGATTAAGCATTTTTGAAGCGGAGGAGATAATTTTAAAGTAATTATTTTCCTGCCCTTCCTTCAGGGCTTTCTTAAAATATGCAGCACTTTCATCCTTTTTTCCGGCCATAAAGTTGCAAAAACCGAAATTCAGGTAACATTCGGCGATATGCATCCGATGGTTCATTTCTGTGGCAAAATCCAGCGATTTCTGAAAACTTTGCAACGCATCGGGATAGTTCCCTTCATTCATCTGAATATATCCGATGTTCATGATGTTGGTTCCCTGCCCCAGCTTATCGCCAAGTTTGATGCTGATTGCCAGTGCTTTTCTGAAACAGGTAATGGCCGTATCATATTTTTGAAGGTCACTGTAGGCGGCTGCAATATTGTTGTATTGCTTTTTAATAAGCGCCTGGTTGTCAATGGCTTTTGCAATAACCAACGAGTTATTATAATATTCAAGCGCTTTAACATAATATTGCTGATCGTAAAAGTCGAGGCCGATGTTTCCAAGCGAACGGGCGATTCCTTCTTTATCGCCGAGTTTTTCAAAGAGGTTTAACCCTTTGAAGAAACACTGGGAGCTGTTGTCGAAATCTCCAAGTTCAGAATATATGATACCAATAAGAATCAGAGAATTGGCTAGTTCCTTTTCATATCCCAGGTCTTCTGAAATCTCTTTGGCTTTCTGGGCCAGCTCCATTGCTTTCTTATAATCACTGGTTCTGAAATAGCAGTTGCCCAGTTTGATCATTGCCTGTATCTTCCCAATCGCATAATTGTTCTGTTGGGCAATGACGAAGGCCCTGTTGGCAAGACCGACAGCATTCACCAGGTACTGATTTTCCGGTTTTTCAAGAAATCCGAGGATAAGATCAACCTTTTTATCCGGGTCTTTCAATGCCCTTAGTGCTGTATCAAGACTGTCAGTGCTGATCTGGCCCTGTCCCATATTTAAACCGGAACAGAGCGTGAAGAGTATTGCAAGGAATATGGTGAATCTTGATTTCATCTTGGATAGGACAAAGTTCACACTTTTATTCAGACAAACTGCAAACGGATCCGTGTTTCCCTGCTCTTATTTTAACTCCATGATTGCATCATCCAGTGACATCACCCGGACGCCTTCCCTGAGCGGGTATTTCTCTTTGACAGGGGCGACAATAATAGCCCGGTCAATCTGCAGCTCATGCAACGCTGTGTAAAATCCCCGACCGACTGACGGAACAGTTGAAGCTTTACATTCAATTGCTACTTTTTCTCCGTTTTTCTCAAGCACCAGGTCGATTTCCGCCCCGGCAGGTGTACGGTAAAAGCCAAAATCCCCCTCGTGGCCAACCAACAATTGTTCAATCACCATGGATTCCCACGAAGCTCCAAAAACCGGATGCCCCAGCAAGTCGTCAAAACTCCGGATATTCAGCAATGCATGAAGTGTTCCGGTGTCGCGCAAATAAACTTTAGGTGTTTTAACAACTCTCTTCCCTGTATTTGCCTGGAATGGCTGAAGAATTCGCAACATATAAGTGTCTCTTAACAAATCCAGGTAACTTCTTACAGAGGTGTGGCTTACTCCCAGCGATTGCCCAAACAGGGATAAATTGCTGAGCTGACCCTGCTGATGTGCACACATCATCCAAAGTTTCCGCATGGTTTCCGGCGGATAGCCAAATCCGAGAAGTGCCAGGTCCCGCTCAAGGAACGTGCTGATGAAACTTTTCCTCCACTGAAAACTCATTTCATCATCGGTTGCAAGAATACTTCGCGGGAATCCTCCTCTTAACTGGAAACTCAGCAGTGAATCTTTTTCGATTTCAGTGAACCGGAACGGTGTAAGTTCCTGGTAAATCAATCTCCCTGCCAGCGACTCAGAACTCTGATGAATCAGGTCCCTCGAAGCAGAGCCAAGAAACAAAAATTGACCGTTTCTGTCATTCATATCGATAACAGACCGTAATATCGGGAAAAGTTCAGGAACACGTTGAATTTCATCCAGGCAGATGAGTTTCCCTGCATGGAGCTGAAAAAACAGTGCGGGATCACTCAGTTTCATCCGATCCTCCGGATTCTCCAGGTCAAGGAATACGGATCCCGGATAATCTTTCAGAAGGTGTTTAGCCAATGTTGACTTGCCACATTGGCGTGGTCCAAGGATAGCAACCGACGGAAAATTCTCAAGGTATCTTTTTATCCTTCCTGTTTCAATCCGATGAATATATCGCATCTTTTTTTTGCAAAGATACCAAATTAACAACACAATCTGAAAGTTGAAGTTTCAGATTGTGTTGTTAATTGATTTCAGGGATCGGTCCGGCTCTGTACAACCTCCAATTCCATAGAAAGATGCACTTTGTTGCACTATTTGACAGAATTATAATATGGAAATTAATCGCCCAGGGGAGAATCAGCCGCCATTTCCAGGGTATGCTTCCTGGCCTCCTTTTTGGTTTCGACCGCGTACTCTTTCGGGGTAAGACCGGTATAATGCTTGAATGCCCTGAAGAACGATACTGACGAGTTGAATCCTGCAGCCGAATAGAGAGATGCACCATCGAATACCAACGAGCGGGCGACACTTTCTTCGATGATCCGTTTGGCCTCGTTAACCCTGTACCGGTTTATCAGTCCTCTGAAATTCTCTGAAGAGTTGCTGCTGATGGCCTGGTAAAGATACGTCTTGTTGGTTCCCAGCAGGTTGACCAGGGTGTTGAGACTCATATCAATATCAAGGTATAGCTTTTGATTTTCCATTACATCAAGCAAACGCACATAAAGGGCTTCCTGCTGGAGGGGATCCTGGGGGGGCATGCTTTCATCAGTTTTACCAGGATCTGGCTGCACAGCGGCATTCCCGGGCGGTGGAGTGTTTGCCGTCAGGCTTGGGAACTTATACATTATCATCTCGGCAATCTGCTTATCGAGGTACTTTTCCTTACGGTACAGGGATTCCCGGAACTTCCTCAGCTTGTTATTCTGACTGGTCAGTCGCACAATAAAGAATACGGTGATCACGAGCAGAAGACCCAGTAACTGCAACTGCTTTTTTTTACTGCGGATGTCAGATTCCTGCTTTTCAATCCTCAGGTTCTTTTCCTTCACATTATATTCCAGCATCAGTCGGTTTAAAAGAGCAGACTGGTTTTCACTGATCACCTGGTTTTTCATTTTCATGAACGACATATACCGGGCAAGCGCCTCGGCAGGTTTAGAAAGCCTGCTGAACGCCACATACATCATGCTGTCGAGTTTCATCTGCTGAACCGGGAATGGCTCTTTTTTCAGAAGGGAATCAGCGGCAAAGCCGTATTTTACCGCCAGGCTGAAATCCCTCTCGATCAGGCATCCTTCGATGAGATTACAGTAGCCCATGGCCAGGAACTGGGAACTCCCGGTCTGTTCGGCAACATCCATTGCCAGCAGGAGGTATTTCATCCGGTCCGCTTTTTTACCCATGGCCAGGTAACAGTCCGCCATCGTGCCATATGTCATTAAGAGCAGATTAGGGTTCCTGAACTTTTGAAGGGTGCCAAGCGCCTCCCGCATATAATATAAACAACTGTCGTATTGTTTCAGCTTTAGGTGAACAAGCCCGATGTTGAAATAATCTATTGAGAAGAAAGCAGTATCATTCATCTGCTTATTGATTCTGTTCGCTTCCGTAAAATTCTTCAAAGCATCGGCCGGTCGCTGATTTTGCATCAGAATAGTACCCATCGAAATCAATGCATTACGGTATTGATGGTCATCGCCGGCCCGCTTAGCGTAGTTCAGTAGCTTATTGCTGAAATAAATGGCACTGTCGAGCTGCCCAAGCCGGTTAAATGAATACGACATCATTTTCCATGCCTCACCAATGAGTGTCGAATCTTTTGAACTTGAAGACAGCAACAGTGCCTGCCTGGCGCAGATCATGGCCGAGTCAAAATTGTTGAGCCGAAAGTGCGCCATGCTCAGTTTATTGTAATAATAAAGACGGAGGTCGTTGCTGTTGTTCCTGCCTCCTTTTTTCAACTGTTCGTCGATCCTGGCCGACAGCATACGGTACTTACCCTCCCTGAGCAAACGTTCGGAAAGAGTATCCTGCACTATGGAGCCGGAAAACGCCTGTAATGCAGCCATTACGAACAGCAAACTCAAACCGCCCCATATGCTTTTCAGATTTGTCATAAAACGATCGTTCACGCATTAATAAACTTAATGCAAAATACGACATTTTAACATCCGCAGGCTTCCTTGCCAGCTTAAATTATCGATTTTGACACTCTGATTTTCGATTTTGAAACAAAAACCATCCCCAGCCATTCATAAATGTCTTTTTTGAAATTAGAAATGCGGAGTTTGAAATCAATTGGAGGAGGTGTTGAGCATACTTTTGTTCCGGTGTTTAATGTAAAAAGCATAAGTTCCATAACCTTCAATTACTGGAAATACCATACCCTTAAATAATAAAATAAATGTCATGAAAAAAAACTCACTCTTTTTAAATGTAAATCTAAAAAAAAGCGCCTCCATAGTCAGAAATGCGTTTCTTTTTCTGATTTTTCCTTCTCTGGTTGTCTGGGGGCAGAACCTCGACGCTCAAACCATTCCAGTGGCAATACCCATTGAAATAAACGGTGGTGGCGGAGCAACACCATATCTTACTGATCTGACTCAATGGACAGGAGGATGGAAGGCTCCCCAGGCCATTTACGATTGGGGTGAGTA
>CAIYJU010000078.1 GCA_903926565.1 uncultured Bacteroidales bacterium | reverse complement strand
TATTGATTAGTCACTTTCGTACACCACGCCATAGTTTGGCGTACTCTTGATGTTACTTTGCATGAAAAAAGACATGAATACATTGGTTTTTACGAATTCTCGAATTCTCATGTTTTCAGCAAGAAACTTCATATTTTCTTCATGTTTCCAGCAAGAAACTTCATATTTCCAGCAAGAAACTTCATATTTTCAGCAAGAATCCTCATGTAAGCAGCATGAATCCTCATGTAATCTTCATGTTTCCAGCATGAATTCTCATGTAAGCAGCATGAATCTTCATGTAAACTTCATGTTTTCAGCATGGAGATTCAATAAAAATTAATTTGATTGGGCACAATCATACCAGTGATGGATTTGGTCACCAATCAGCCACGAAGTGGCGTCACATCAGCAACCGTGGGTGAAGCCCACGGTTGTTGCAGATCATGGCCAACTTTAGCCCTGAAAGGGCGGCATATTCCTGCTACTGTAAGATATATCGCCCCTTCAGGGCTCAGGATTGTATTGCAGCATAGTTTCCGTGGGTTTTACCCACGGTTGATCATATTGCGCGCTTTCAGCGCTGGTTCTATTATTACTGGTCTGTTAATGATTTTTCACTTTACTGGTACAATTGCGCTTAATCAAAATAAAATAATCCATGATGGTTTAATAGCATTAAATTTCCATTTTTCAATGGTGTAAAATAAAACGATTGATTACAATTTTGCCATCGGTAAATGAAACCTCTTCCAGTATCTTCTTAATGCCATCCCAGCCAGATTTTCTGATGGCAGGGGTGATGAATTTGAAGCAGATGTCGCGTTCTGAGAGAGACTATTTATCCACTCGCAATTAAAGGGTTGCAGGAGCAGCAAAGCTATTCAAAATCGTTGAAACATCATGATTGAAAAGGATAGTCACCACTCCTTATCTGCCTCCAATCAATCTATAATCATCTTAAAAAGCACGGATAGCACACACTGAGTTTGCCCCGTGCTTATAGTCGTAGTTCTGGAAGCTAAAATATAAGTACAGGAACCATGAGCTATTTGGATCGTACTGGGAAGAACTCCAGTATCGGTTGTTTGAAAAACTCACAACTATTGTAAGCCCAGATATACCGAGTATATGGTGTGTTTAGCATTAACCTGGATAATTAACAGTTGTGCCAAAGCAGACAGGATTGTTTTATGGTGTAATAGATACCCTGACCGGCAAATTTGGACTGACAGGCTGCAATCCAAATCGTGTATTGGGACGATTTGCCTGTGCTGTACCAGTAAATTGTGAACATGCAGTTTGAACATCGGCATAATAACCTGTTGTCATCCCGGCTGCTGCTGTGGCTTTTACAGGTGAGTCGGTTGAGTATTGTGTATTTCCATAACAAATATCAATTAAAAGGTTGGAGGTGCCATTCCATGCAAAAGGGGTGGTCAGGGTAATATCCTGCCAGCCTGTTCCGGGAACTGCATAAGCAGTGCTGTAAACCGTGGTGGTGGGGGTAGTTGCATAAGTGCCCGTAAGGGTTGTAGCTGTTGTGAGTCCCATTTTAATGGTGAATCCATTCATCAATTGGGTAGAGTTTGAGATCACGTCAAAACCGATTGATGACAGGTTTCCTGCTGTGACACCGGCTGCAGTTAATTCAGCAGCAGTGAATAAAGTCTGGGTTCTTCCACCCATCCAGTATGTGCTGTATGGATAATCGGAGGAAGCTGTTCCTGTCCCGATTGTTGCATAATTATAAGCAAAAAAGAGTTCATTACCGTATGCAGTTCCTGCTTCATTCAAGGCATATGCACGGACATAATAGACGGTGCCGGGAGAAAATCCGGAGATACTGCTAATAAAACTCCCTGTTCCACTTCCGTCAATGGTTTTACTGTTCATGGTAGTTGGATTAGGAGTAGTACTCCAACAGACTCCCCTTTCTGTCACTGTACCACCCCCGTCAGAAATTACCACACCGCCGCTGGTAGCATTAGTTTGGGAAATATTAGTAACTGGTGTTGTTGTAACTGTTGAAAGAACAGCACAACTTAAAGTGCTTTTCGTTATCGATGTCGTGATCGAATGCCCACAAAAATTGTAAGCCCAGATATATCGGAGATAATTAGTATTACAAGTCAGACCATTCTCTGTTTTTATAGTATCAGTACCCATCTCAATCGCTGTTCCATAGTCATTTGTTAAACTCCATTTGTATACTGTCGCTCCTTCTATACTATTCCATCGCCATTCAATTTGGTTTTGGGATGCAATATGGATTCCGGATGCAGGTGATGATGGAACAGGATTAACCGTCATGGTAACCGCATTGGATGTTGCAGGATTTCCTGTTACACAGAGCGTATTTGCCGTGACCACACAAGTAACCACATCATTGTTTACAGGAACATACGTGTACGCATTGCTGTTTGCGCCTGCGTTGATGCCGTTAACCTTCCACAGGAATGCTGGTGCAGTTCCTCCGTTAATAGCAGTTGCCGTAAAAGTAACTGCTGTTCCGGCACATATTGGGTTTGCAGAGGGCGAAATAGTAACGCTGACTGTAGGAAAGCCAGAACACCCCGTTGTGAGGTTAAGTTCATTTCCATAAGCTGTACCGAGAGAATTTGTTGCATAAGCGCGCAAATAGTAAACGGTACCGGGTGCAAGACCCGTGACATTGCTTGTGAACACTCCTGCGCCAGAGCCATTGATGGTTTTGCTGTTTATGGTTGTTGGATTTGGTAAAATATTCCAGCAGACTCCTCTTGCTGTAACCGTTGCTGATCCGTCTGACGACACATAACCGCCACTGATTGCAGAACCAGCAGTTATACTTGTTATCGATGTTGTGCTTACAATTGGGAGTTGATTGCCACCCCAGGTTGGAATCCCGTTATTCAAAGTCAGGACCTGACCATTGACTCCCACCGGCACTCTTACCCATTGGGTTCCGTCCCAGTATTGCATATCGCCAACATTTGAACCTAGAAAGGAAGAAGTAGGAATCCACCTGGTGCCATTCCAAAAATAATACCCGACAGCTACATTGTTGGGTGCGATGCCAGCTGCAGTAGTATTGAATACAAGTAATCCTATGGCTGGATTTGATATTGGATCAGCAGAATTAATTGCAGACAGGTTGACACGTGGTGCTAATAAACCTTTGACGGCAGATTTAACATCAAGCATCGCAGAGCCATCAGGGGGTGTGCCATCGGAGTTGATACCTACTTGCCCGAATGTTGTCAAAGAGATGCAGGCGATGAGCATAAGCAGATAGTAAAACTTATTCATATAAGGTGGTTTTAATGACCCATGGGTTACCGGGTTGGCGTTTGAAAGTTATGAATTATTTGAATTGTGAGTTGAAATATTTCATTGACACAATTTAATATTGTCAAAATGCTGTATAAAAATGCGTTTGAAAATGTACAAAAAACTATTGTAAAGGCATTAACTGGAAGAAAAGTTTTCGCGCATTACGGGCAAACCAGGAATCGCTTTACCATGGGCAGATGCAAACCCTTCATCTTCAAAACCCGATAAGCCTGGCACATCTGGTGATTTAAATGATGTTGAAATTTTTCGTGAAGCATCTGAGGACACCCGCACACAAGAGATAACAGCAAATGAAATACAAGATATAATACGCAGGATGTTGGAAGACTCCGGATTCAAGGGGGACATAAACCAGCTTTATGTTTCAGCAACTGGTCTGGTAAAATCGGATGATCCACAGGAAAAGCCAATGTCACTTTCGGACTTGACTGATCATGTAGAGAAAATGTTAGAAGGTTCCGGGTTCACGGTGATCAGGGAACCGCCACCCACTGCTCCTCCAGAAAGTGAATCAACCAATCTGATAAAAGGATTGTCAGCTGCGGCTTATAATTTACTATTACGCCAGTGGTCGAAAAACTGAGTTTCAGAATCATTTGACAGGTATGATGAGATGCGTGGGCATTTCTAAAGTACCTTATTTTGGACTTCCTATAAACAAAAAACCACCGAAACGTGTTAGTTTTCAGTGGTTTTCGTTTTTATGCCTTGTAATCCAGCGGAGAAAGAGGGATTCGAACCCCCGGACCCTTGCAGGTCAACGGTTTTCAAGACCGCCGCATTCGACCGCTCTGCCATTTCTCCGTGGGCAAAATTACAACTATTTTAGAGACTGACAAACTTTAAAATGCCTTTTACCTAAACCATTTCAACCCGGTAACTTCGGGGTTAACCGATTTCACTTGCAATATCTGCCGGCCGGGTGTATCTTTGTAAATTGATAATTATCCGCGATCCTTAATATTTTGTCCCATGAAAAAGCTGTCTCTGTTGATTTTCGTATTGGTTTCTGCATATGCAGGATCTGACATCCAGGCAAGGAACCTGAGTGCCTTCCTCAGCTATTCTTCATTCAATTCACCTGAAGGACCTTATATCGAGACCTATCTGACAATTGCTGCGAACAGTGTTCAATTTGTAAAAAAAGAGAACGGGATGTTCCAGGCAACAGTCAATATCCTGATGACCTTTAAACAAGGCAACGACATCAAAGCCTTTAAAAAGTACGAACTGACCAGTTCAGAGATTCCAGACACATCAAACACCAATTTTCAATTCGTTGACCAGCAAAGATTTGCCATTCCAAATGGAACCTATGATTTTGAAATTCAACTTGCCGATAAACATAAAACCGTGGCTGCAATGCCATACACCCAAAGTATTGCACTCGATTTTCCGGCCGATAAGCCCTCGTTCTCCGACATCCAACTTGTCAGATCTTACACAAAAGCAGAAGTTACCTCCAGCCTGACCAAAAGCGGGTTCGACCTGGTGCCATACATCTACTCCTTCTATCCTGAAAAGGAATCCAAAATGTTTTTTTACTGCGAGTTGTATCATGTTGGCAAGGTGATCGGAAAGGATGAAAAATTCATTATATCCTACTATTTCGAGTCGTTTGAAAGCAACCTAATCCTCAACTCATATTCCAGGGTAAAAAAAGAGACAGCAAAGGATGTGAACATCCTTCTGTCGGAAATTGCCATCGGAAACCTGCCGTCAGGCAACTATAACCTGGTGGTGGAAGCCAGAAACCAGCAAAACGAACTCGTTGCTTCAAAAAAGGTGTTTTTTCAGCGGATGAATCCTGCAGCACAGATTGGCCTGGCTGATTTAGGATCAACCGAGGTTGCCAATACTTTTGCAGAAAGATTGAACAATGCGGATTCACTCAGGGAATTTATCAACAGCACCTACCCTGTCGGAACCGGCCTCGAAAAGAACTTTATCCGTGAACATCTCAAAAAATCAGACCTTAAAACGATGCAGCAGTTTTTTTATGGCTTCTGGATAAACAGGGATCCCAGGAATCCCGAATTGGCCTGGAAAGCTTACAATGAACAAATTTACAAGGTGCAGGTTAATTTTGGCACTCCGGTAAAAAAAGGATATCAGACCGACCGCGGCAGGGTTTACCTTCAGTATGGCCCTCCGAATACCAGAAGTACACAGTACAGCGAACCCAGCAATTATCCTTATGAAATCTGGCAGTATTACACCATGAACAACAACCAGCGTAACAGGAAATTTGTATTTTATTCCCAGGACATGGTCACCAGCGACTTTACCCTTCTACATTCTGATGCAACAGGTGAAATCAACAATCCACGCTGGAAAATCGACCTCCGTAACCGCATTTTTACCACACTTGACCTGCAGGACACCCAGGTAATTAATTCATGGGGCAACATGGAGTCAGACTACTGGGAACTGCCAAATTAATTTAATATTAGAAATTACCTGTCCTTTATTTGTACATTTACTGCGGGGAAAGTTGTCACACAGCACCTGGGTTGTGAGACGTGACATCCGTAATCCAAAATTCGTTATTCGTTATTCATAATTCCTTGTTTAATGAGCGTTGCTGTTATTATTTTAAATTGGAATGGCCG
>CAIYJU010000077.1 GCA_903926565.1 uncultured Bacteroidales bacterium | reverse complement strand
TTAAAATTGTCGTTCTTTATTATTTTGTTTCTTTGCAAATCGGAAATTAACGATGCAGATTTACTTGCATTCTTATTTGCCGAAAATCTGCATTTGTAATTGCCGCTTACAAAGCTCAGGTACAATGCTGTCATGGAACAGGTTTACTGCAATACGGCCAGGAATCTTACCCAGGAACACCTGCTTTCCATTTCTGACTGTGGCTTTATTGAACGATACGAAAACATCCTTATCACAGGTGCAACAGGATGTGGCAAAAGTTATCTCGCATGCGCAATCGGGAGGCAGGCTTGCTCCTTCGGCTATAAAACACTCTATCTTGGAATGACACGTTTTCTGGAAAAAATTGCTCAGACAAAACTGGACGGGACCTATCTGAATATGCTCAACCAGATTGAGAAAACACACCTGCTGATCCTCGACGACTTCGGATTACATCCGATGGATAAAATCACCCGGCTCGCACTGCTGCAAATGCTTGAAGATCGGTATGGTAAGAGATCAACGCTCATATCTTCACAGCTTCCCATTGACAAGTGGCACCAGTATATCGGAGAAAATACCATTGCCGATGCAATCATGGACAGATTGTCAGGTAATGCACACAGATTTGATCTGAAAGGAGACTCTTTAAGAAAGAAAAGAAATGAAAAAAATGACTAATATTGTCTAACAAATCCGCCACCCGAATAGGTGGCGCCGAATGCGTCGGAATGGTGGCGCCGAATCGTCGGAATAATCACTTACACAAATAATGGTAAAAAATCAATATATGCGAACTCGGGAACATGGGTTGATAATAATCCAGGACATACATCAATGAATTTTGTTGTAATAACACCTCAGAGTTCCGATGCTTCTTCTCAAACTCTTGTGAAACTTTACAATTTTGAAAATGAAGTTGTAACAGAAATGGCTGAAGACTCGATACGATATTAACTGGACAAAACGGAACATCTGCCCCCCCCCGGCCGATTTAACATGACCAGTCTTGGCCAACAGTTAATGACCAAAACATCGGTGGTAATTTACCCCGACCTTTTCATTCAGCGACCTAAAATCCCGTAGTCCGTTGATGGCGTAAACCAGATTAGAATGTGTCAATAGCAAGATCGACCAATAAGTTTCTTTTTTACTCTAATTCCCAAGGCAGGACTTTTACAAATTCACCGACCACTCTCATCCCTGCACCGCTTTTTTCATCAATAATTATGTCTTTATAGCTTTGATCATAGGAATTTGGCCTTAAAACTATGGTTGTATGCTCCCAACTATCATCAACATTGTTCTTTTCACTTGAATAAGTTTTTACCGTAAACGCTGAATTATAATCAGGGTCTTGATAATCAAAATTTTCGACCAATACAATTTTCCCATTTCGAGAGCCTCCCATATATTTTTTGAATAGACCAATGGAACCGTTAGGAATTACTCTATTCATAGACTCCCCTATAATTTTGCAGGCAAAATAATCACTCGACAAATACTTCTCCGGAACTTTGATTAACGCATAATTCTTTTGACCTTGCATTTCGCTAAAGGAACCCGCAGCTGCGTAGAAATTGTAGAAGGGAATACTCTGGATACTCTTATCAACATTGTTAGATAAATCTATTTCTAATTGAGTTGTTGGCTTCTCTGCAAAAGGTGACTTATTCTTTTTGGTTGTTACATTTTCTCTTATGTAATTATACATTACCTCAGATACCGGATGATGAAGATTAAAACGAAATTTCACCACAGAAACTTTTTGACCTTTATCGTTGTTCATGGTAGTTTGTTCCACCTTGTCTTTTTCCGGGGAAACATCTCCCATATAATAGAACTCTGATCCCTCATCATTACTTTTCTTGATAAATAATGGAAGTCGAATTTTACCATTGTTTCCCAAAATGGATTGTACATCATTACTCTTCAAATTCCTTTTTGATTTTGACATCCAATCAAATTCCTTGTTATTGACAAATTCATCCTCATATTTAGTTGATTCTGAAATGTCTTCTTCTTTGTGATAGTTTACAAAAATGGGACAGTGTTTGTTATCCGGACTCACTAAATACCCGCCTACATTTTGTGCAACCGGGTTTTCCTTTACATTTAGAATTCTAAAAACGTCTTTTCTTGCATATTTTTGATACAAAACAAATCCTTCTTCCCATTTATCAAGATCAAATTTTTGGTTAAAACAAAAAATAGAATAGTTTATAGAATCGAGTAAATATGCTTTGAATTGAGATTGTTCTAGCAATGGCTTAAAATCATCCACGAACATGAAATATCCATTTTCATAGGCCATGACTTCTATGTTATGAATATCCTTTACTGGTAGTAATTTTCCATCTTTCTTTTCTCTTACGAATTCAAAGTTAATGTTCGAAACACAGGAAATGATTGTTTCTTCGGTTATGGTATAACCATAATTTTCATTCAGATAGGAGGATAATTGATAAGAACTGAATGTGTCTTTCTCAATCAATTCTTTGAGAATAATACTCTCTTCTACTCTTTTTGAATTATTTATTTCTTTAGAAAAAAATTCTAAAAGTTTAATCGCTTTTACAGATGTATTTTCAGTTGAATCTTTATCTACTTTGGTAACGAAATTAAAATACGAATTAGCATAGTCAATGAATAAAAAGGGATCCCTTGAACCATGTTCGGGAAAATCCATCATCATCGGAGTCCTGCCTAATTTATATTTTAACAGATTGTAGTCGACCTTCAAATCAGCAAGTAACTGCATATTGGCTGAATCAATAGATTGAAATATTCTTTCTTTAGTAATTTCATCAAAATTGATTGTAGAAGCACCTGGAATCATTCTGCTTCCTTCAGAAAG
>CAIYJU010000076.1 GCA_903926565.1 uncultured Bacteroidales bacterium | reverse complement strand
TCCTGAGATTCCCAGGATCATGCCGGAACCACCTTCGCAATAGCTGCCACCTCCAGTTCCAAGATAAACGGTTGGAAGCGGGTTTATGGTCACAGTCACCGGTTTGATATCGAAACATCCCCCGGCAGTAGTTGCTTTTATATAGTAGGTTCCGTTACCTGCCACCGTTGGATTTGGCATCGGGATGGTTGCTGCAGCATTTATCCAGTAAGAAAGAGTAGCACCATACAAGGTACTGCCTGCTGTAACCGCTGGAGCCGTCAGGTTGATCCTGGCCGGTGAACATACCGACTGCGGATTTGTGACCAGAATCGGTTTTGGAGTAATCACAACCGTTACCGGCTTGATATCGAAACATCCCGAGTTGGTGGTGGCCTTGATATAGTATATTCCTGCTCCTGCTGTAGCCGGGTTTGGCATCTGAAGCAAGGCATCTGCATCCAGCCAATAACTCAATGTTGCCCCAAATAAGCTGCTGCCAGCGGTAACTGCAGGGTCCGTAATATTAACAGTACCTGGTTCACAAACAGATGATGGGTTTGTTACCACAAGGCTTGGTTTGGGGTTGGTAGTTACCGTTGCAGATCCACTCATGAAACTCGTGCAGTTCGTTGCCAGGTTTCTTGCTGTAATCGTATAAACACCAGCCGGCTGTGCATTAAAATAGATGGCAGATCCGGTTCCTGTCAGCACTGCGCCACCAGGTACCAGTGTATATTCAACACCGGTTTGGGATCCTGACAAGCCAACCACCAAACCTGGCTGACCAATACAATAACTACCTGTCCCGGTGACATTAAAACTAATTGGTAACGGACTCACTGTTACCGGCACACTGGCAACATCGCTGCAACCATTGGCATTGGTCACTGTTACGGTGTATGTTCCGCTTGCGGATACCGTGATCGCTGCAGTGGTTGCTGCATTAGACCACAGGTAGCCAGTCCCGCCTGAAGCGGTAAGGACCACAGAACCGCCCTGGCAGAATGTTGTCGGGCCATTCGGTGTAATTATTGCAGTCGGTAGCGGATTTACAACCACTGTTGCACATGATGACTGAACCGGAGGACAATATTGAAGAGTTGAATAAATCAGGCAGCGGTAATAAGAAGTGACCGTTAATGGTGGTGTCGTATATGCACTGTTTGTTGCACCGGAGATATCATTAAACCCGGTTCCACAACCTGATGAAGAGATCTGCCATTGATAAGAGATCGTTCCGCTGCCACTGTTTGCAATAACATTCATGGTATGCGTACCATTTGCACATATAGCCGTTCCTGATGGTTCCGTCAGGATTGTCGGACATTCATACACTACCACCGTTACCAGTGCAGGATCGCAGTTGGTCGGGTTGAGTACTTCGCAGATCTGGTATTCAATAAAATAAGTACCAGCAGGGGTGCCCGGGGCAACGCTGACTTCTCCTGTTAAAATATCCAGGGTTACGCCATCAGCAGGATCGTTCAGCGCACTGATCACAACCTCGGAAGGAATGACAGCAACGCCGTTGAGCAGGTCATTATCAAGCACGTTGTTCACTGCGGTGCCGCCTGTATAGCCGTTTACCGGAGTAAGACTGGCATCGTCATCGTTGGCAACAATCGGAGTTGCAGAAACCACAACAGTAACCAGTGCCGGATCGCAGTTGGTCGGGTTGAGCACTTCGCAGATCTGGTATTCAATATAATAAGTACCAGCCGGGGTGCCCGGGGCAACGGTAACTGCTCCTGTTAAAATGTCCAGGGTTACGCCGTCGGCAGGATCGCTCAAGGCACTGATCACAACCTCGGAAGGAATGACAGCAACACCGTTGAGCAGGTCGTTGTCAAGCACGTTGTTCACTGCGGTGCCGCCTGTATAACCGTTTACCGGGGTCAGACTTGCATCGTCGTCGTTGGCAACGATGGGGTTAGGAATAGCAGGAACATCAGCAGTGCCGGATGCAGGAATCAGGACTCCGCCAGCAGGGATTCCATTGACTGTAGCCGTGTTAAAATAATGTCCTTCAGTCAGGTTTGCCAGTACGATTGTATGGGATGCATGGTAAATCCAGATTTCACCCGGACTGAGAATCAGGTCGTTTCCAGTATCTCCGGAGATAAAATGTATACTTCCGGCATCTGCTCCCGGATCGGTTAAAACAACATTGCTGATGCTTACATTCCCGGTATTGGAAACAGACAAGGAATAATGCAGTACATCACCAATTACATGATATGATGCTTCCGATGCTACTTTTTGTAACGTCCATTGTGGCTGTTGTGTTAGCACCTGTGTATCATCATCATCATCTGAAACTCCCTCATTAAACGGGGTTGTTCCAAACACAGAGGCCGTATTGATAAACGTGCCTGCATCAATGTCTGCCTGGGTAAGTGAATACACTGCAGTAAAGGTTGTGTTGTCCGTCACCCCTGGAGCCAATGATGAAACAGGGCCTCCTGAAACTGTTACCAGAGGGTCAGTAATATACAGGTTTGAAAGTGTAACATTTCCTGTATTGGTAACCACAAACGAATAGGAGATTGTCTCTCCGGCCTGCGGAATACCGTCAGGACCAAAGTTCGGTGATCCTGTTTTAAGCAGGTTGACCGACGCTTCAATTCCAAATGACTGGGTATCATCATCTGTTCCTGTCACTGCCGGACCAGAAGGAGGCGCACCGGATGCAGTCGCAGTGTTTGTATATGTACCGGCATCAATATCAGCCTGTGTCAAGGTGTAAGTTGCTGTAAAAGCATTGGTGTTTGTCTCACCGGGAGCTAATGATGCAATCGCACCGCCGGTAACAACAACCTGTGGGTCGGAGATCATGACATTGCCAAGGGTGGTATTCCCGGTATTGGTGACCGAAAAGGTATAACTAATCTGGTCACCGGCATTGACAATACCATCAGGCATCACAACATCGCTATGAACAGTTCCGGTCTTGGTCATTGATATAGACGAAGCAGCTGGCAATGGTTGTGAGTGGCTGTCGGTATGAGTTACGTCATTGTTATTGGGGTCTTTCCCTGTAACAGTGGCCGTGTTGACAAATGCGCCTGCATCAATATTCGCCTGGGTCAGGGTATAAACTGCAGTGAAAGTCGTATTGTCTGATAAACCGGGAGCCAGAGATGCAATTGGCCCGCCGGACACAGCTACCTGGGGATCGTTGATCGTTATATTGGTCAACGTGACATTGCTGTTATTGGTCACCGTGAAAGTATAGGAAACGGTTTCGCCTGCCTGGGGAATGCCATCAGCGCCAAAATCAGGAACCCCGGTTTTATCCAGATCGATGCTGACAGACTGATCCAATGGCTGTGTATGACTGTCTGTGCCGATTACATCCTGGTTTTGCGGATCTTTTCCGGTTACCGTGGCTGTATTGGTGAACGAGCCTGCATTGATATCACCCTGGGTTACTGTATAGGTCGCGGTAAAGGTGCTGTTGTCTGCTGCGCCGGGGGCCAGGGAAGCAATCGGGCCACCAATCACTGTGACAACAGGGTCAATGAGCGTAATATTGGTCAGGGTAACATTCCCGGTATTGGTGACAGTAAAGGAATAGGTGATGGTCTCTCCGGCCTGGGCAAGACCATCGACTCCAAAATTGGGAGTTCCGATCTTTACAAGGTCAATACCTGATGATTTTACCAATGTCTGTGTGTCATCATCCGTCCCTGTGACAGCCGGGCCGCTTGGCGGCGTACCCGAAACTGTGGCCAGGTTGGTAAAGGTACCAGCGTTGATGTCGGCCTGGGTCAGTGTATAAATTGCGGTGAATGTACTGCTGTTCGTTGCACCGGGTGCAAGTGATAAAATCGGCCCACCGGACATTCCGGCCTGAAGGTCGGTAATGGTGATATCCGTGAGAGTAGTATTGCCGGTATTGGTCACCGTGAAAGCATAAGTGATCTGATCGCCGGCGTTGGCAATGCCATTGGGAGCCACAACATCAACATGCAGTGTTCCTGTTTTGGTCATGGAAATGGAAGAGACTGCCTGCAAGGTCTGGGTATCGTCATCTGTTCCGGACACATCAGGACCTGATGGCGGAGTTCCATTGGCATAAGCGACATTGGTAAAGGTACCTGCATCAATATCCGCCTGCGTGAGGGTATAGATTGCCGTAAAACTACTGTTGTTGCTCTCTCCCGGGGCTAAAAGTGCAATGAGGTTCCCGGAAACCGCTACCTGGGTATCAGTGATGCCAACATTTGTGAGTGTTGTATTGCCTGTATTTGTCACCGTGAAGACATAGGTGATCTGATCACCTGCATTGGGAACACTTGCAGGTGCAACAACATCTGTGTGGAGTGTCCCTGTCTTTGTCATCGAAATGGATGAAGCTGAAGGCAACGGACGCGTGTCGTCATCCGTTCCGCTAACTGGCGGACCAGATGGTGGTGTACCTGAAGCGGTTGCAGAGTTTGTATAGGACCCTGCATCAATATCAGCCTGTGTCAAAATGTGTGTTGCAGTGAAGGTGCTGTTGTCAGTTGCACCTGGAGCCAGCGAAGCAATCGGTCCACCGGTCACACCGGCCAGAAGGTCGGTTATGGTCACATTCGTGAGTGTTGTGTTGCCTGTGTTGGTGACAGCAAAAGCATAGGTGATCTGGTCGCCGGCATTGGCAATGCCATTGGGAGCTATTACATCATCATGAACAGTACCTGTTTTGGTCAGTGAGATTGACGATACTGTCTGCAATGGTTGTGAGTGGCTGTCGGTATGAGTTACGTCGTTGCTATTCGGGTCTTTACCTGTTACAGTGGCCGTGTTGACAAAAACACCTGCATCAATATTCGCCTGGGTCAGGAGATATACCGCAGTGAAGGTCGTATTGTCTGATAAACCGGGAGCCAGAGATGCAATTGGCCCGCCGGACACAGCTACCTGGGGATCGTTGATCGTTATATTGGTCAGCGTGACATTGCTGTTATTGGTCACCGTGAAAGTATAGGAAACGGTTTCGCCTGCCTGGGGAATGCCATCAGCTCCAAAATCAGGAACCCCGGTTTTATCCAGATCGATGCTGACAGCCTGATCAAGTGGCTGCGTATGACTGTCTGTTCCAATTACATCCTGATTTTGCGGATCTTTTCCGGTAACAATGGCTGTATTTGTGAAAAAGCCGGCATTGATATCTGCCTGGGTCAACGTGTAAGTTGCGGTAAAGGTGCTGTTGTCAACTGCTCCGGGGGCCAGTGATGCAATCGGGCCACCGATAACTGTAACGACAGGGTCGTTGAGTATGATATTAGTTAGGGTCACATTGCCGGTGTTGGTGATGGTAAAGGCATACGTAATGGTCTCTCCGGCCTGGGCAAGGCCATCGGGGCCGAAATGAGGGGTTCCCATCTTAACGAGGTCAATACCTGCTGTTTTCGGCAATGACTGTGTATCATCATCCGTTCCGGTTACATCCGGGCCGGTTGGAGGTGTACCTTCAACTGTGGCCACATTGGTAAAGGTGCCGGCATCAATATCTGCCTGGGTCAGTGTGTAAATTGCCGTGAATGCACTGCTGTTGGTTGCGCCCGGGGCCAGGGATGCGATGGGGCTTCCGGACACAACGGCATTTGGATCGGTTATGATAACATCCGTAAGCGTGGTATTGCCGGTATTGGTCACCGTGAAAGCATAAGTGATCTGATCACCGGCGTTGGCAATGCCATTGGGAGCAACAACATCAACATGAAGTGTTCCGGTTTTGGTCATCGAAATGGAAGATGCAGCCGGCAGGGCCTGGGTGTCATCATCTGTACCTGTCACTTCCGGGCCGGATGGTGGAGTCCCTGAAACTGAGGCTATGTTGGTGAATGTGCCTGCATTGATCTCGGACTGGGTCAGGGTGTGAATACCGGTGAAGGTTGTGCTGTTCGATGCTCCAGGAGCCAGTGAAGCAATCGGACCTCCTGACATTACAGCCTGGGGATCCGCGATTGTCACATTGGTCAGGGTTGTATTCCCTGTATTCGTAACCGTGAATGCATAGGTAATCTGGTCACCGGCATTCGCAACTCCATTTGGTGCAACAACGTCCGTGTGAAGTGTGCCAGTCTTTGTCATTGATATGGACGAAGCCGAAGGGAGCAGACGGGTATCGTCATCTGTTCCGGTTACTGGCGGACCAGATGGTGGTGTACCTGATGCGGTTGCAGTATTTGAATAAGTACCGGCATCAATATCAGCCTGGGTTAGAACATGAGTGGCGGTAAAGGTGCTGTTGTCTGTTGCACCGGGAGCAAGAGAGGTGATCGGTCCGCCGGACAGTGTTACCTGCAGGTCAGTGATCGTAATATTTGTGAGCGTTGTGTTGCCTGTGTTGGTGACAGCAAAAGCATAAGTGATCTGGTCGCCGGCATTGGCAATGCCATTGGGAGCTATTACATCATCATGAACAGTACCTGTTTTGGTCAGTGCAAGTGATGAAACAGCGGGAATGGTCTGTGTGTCATCATCAGTTCCTGTAATAGCGGGGCCCGATGGAGGTGTCCCTGAAGCTGTTGCCAGGTTGGTAAATGTACCGGCATCGATCTCTGCCTGGGTCAGTGTGTGCGTACCGGTGAAGGTACTGCTGTTTGTTGCACCCGGCGCCAGTGAGGCAATCGGGCCACCTGAGATAACCGCAAGCGGATCTGTTACAGTCAGGTTGGTCAGGGTAGTATTCCCGGTGTTGGTAACCGTGAATGTGTAGGTAACCTGGTCACCGGCATTGGCAACACCATTCGGTGCAACAACATCCATGTGCAGTGTTCCTGTCTTGGTCAACGAAACAGAGGAAGAAGCAGGCAAGATTCGTGTATCATCATCGGTTCCTGTTACAACAGGACCAGACGGTGGTGTACCCGTTGCCGTTGCAGTATTTGTATACGTTCCTGCATCAATGTCTGCCTGGGACAATATGTGTATTGCAGTGAACGTGCTGCTGTTGGTGGCACCCGGGGCAAGTATTGCAATGGGGCCACCTGTAACACTGACCTGAGGGTCGGAAATGGTCACATTGGTGAGGGTGGTGTTTCCTGTGTTGGTTACGGTGAAAGAGTATGTTATCTGGTCACCAGGGTTGGGCACACCATTCGGTGCAACAACATTCATGTTCAATGTTCCGGTCTTTGCCATTGAGATGGAAGAGGCAGCAGGCAGTGGCTGTGTATGACTGTCGGTATGGGTAACATCGTTATTACCCGGATCCTTTGCACTGACTGTAGCCGTGTTTACAAACACCCCTGCATCGATGTTGGCCTGGGTCAATGTATATGTTGCACTGAAGGTTGTGTTGTCGGATGCACCAGGTGCCATTGAGGCGATCGGGCCTCCGGTAATGTTAACCTGCAGATCACTCAGCGTGACATTGGTCAGCGTTACGTTGCTGTTGTTGGTGATGGTAAATGTGTAAGTAATTGTTTCGCCAGCCTGGGGAATTCCGTCGGGCCCGAAATTCGGGTTGCCTGTTTTGTTAAGGTCAATGCTGACAGACTGATTTAAGGGTTGGGTATGACTGTCAGCTCCTGTGATATCGTGATTTTGAGGATCTTTCCCCGTAGCAATCGCGGTATTGGTAAAGGAACCGGCGTTGATATCTGCCTGCGTAAGGAAATATGTGGCAGTAAATGTCGAATTGTTGACGGCTCCGGGGGCAAGTGAGGCAATCGGCCCGCCAATAATGGTCACAATGGGGTCGCTGAGTGTTACATTGGTCAGGGTGACATTGCCGGTATTGGTAATGGTGAAAGAATAGGTGATTGTTTCACCGGCCTGGGCAAGTCCGTCTGCACCGAAATTCGGCGTCCCGTTCTTGACAAGATCTATACCGGGAAATGCAGTTAATGCCTGGGTGTCTCCATCTGCTCCGGTCACTGCAGGACCGCTGGGAGGTAAACCGGAGGCAGTCGCGGTATTTGTAAAAGTACCAGCATTGACATTGGCCTGGGTAAGGGTATAGGTTGCCGTGAAAGTGCTGCTGTTGGAAGCACCCGGCGCAAGCGTGGCAACCGGGCCACCGGAAATTGTTGCCTGCGGATCACTGATTGTAATATTGGTCAGGGTAGTATTTCCGGTGTTGGTTACCGTAAAAACATAGGTAATCTGATCACCCGGGTTGGCAATTCCAGCCGGAGCAACTACATCTGTATGAAGCGTCCCGGTCTTGGTCATTGAAATGGATGAAGAGGCTGGCAGGGGCTGAGTATCACCATCCGTACCTGTCACTGCCCCTCCAAATGGGGGTGTGCCGGAAACAGTAGCCACATTGGTAAAGGTACCGGAATTGATTTCAGCCTGGGTCAGCGTATGTAACCCGGTGAAGGTACTGCTGTTTGATGCTCCGGGTGTCAATGATGCAATCGGCCCTCCGGAAATCGCCGCGTTCGGGTCAATGATCGTAACATTCGTCAGTGTTAAGTTGCCGGTATTGGTCACCACAAAGGCATAAGTTATTGTTTCCCCTGCCTGTGGGATGCCGTCAGGACCAAAGTGTGGCGTACCTGTTTTGGCCAGTGATATGGCCGGGTTTGCACCGGTAGATGGAATTGTTTCATTATCTGTGGCCGGGCTGAGGGTCCCGCCTGTGGGAGTTCCCGTAACTGTCGCCGTATTGGTATAGAAACCTGCATCCATGTTGGCCTGTGTAACGGTATGTGCTGCACTGTAGGTCCAGGTTTCCGTTACCTCCATTATATTATTGCTGTTTACATCTCCTGAAAGATAGGTGATGCTTCCCGGGTTTGCTCCGGGGTCAGTGACTGTTACACCGCTGATCGACACATTTCCTGTATTTTGAATTACAATGGAATAGGTAAGAATATTGCCGACTGCACTGTACTGGTTCGGGTTTGTAGTGCTTGTTTTGGCCAAGGTCCACGTTGGAACGGCAGGTACAAGAACGGTAAGGTAATCTTCAACTTCCCCGTCTGAGGCAGCGGCGGTGGAACGCTCATCAACTGAAGCTGTACCTGCATTGTCGTTCAGCACGTTGGTGGTCAGCCGGATTCTGAGAAAATGCGCTGTTTGAGAGCCACTCACTGTGACACCACTCCATGTAAGCGTCTTTGAACCGGTAAAACCATTCGCCACGGTAACTGAAGTGAATTCATTGCCTGAAAACTGTCCGTCACTGTTGAGATCGATCCATCCATACAGATTGGCAGAACTCCCAGTGGAATTCAAAAGGTTGTTGACGGTCACACTGATATTTTGCGGTCCACCGGTAGAAAATATGGGAAGCGTACTGATCCCGTCTTCATCATCAGTATTGTTCAGGTCATCGCCATTGGCCTGGGTGGTGGGGATTGGAGCCTGTTCACTGTCGAGAAGGGCACCGATCCTGATTGTTGAACAACTGAGGGTGTGCGACGGTGAACCATAACTTGCAGGTGCATCTCCATAATCAGAAGTGAGTATGGATGCAAACTGAATTGCAAAAAGGATATGTGAGTCGTTCGTGCTGTTTGATTTGGAAAGATCAAATCCCCCGGCAACAATGGTCGGGAAATGTGTTGCACTGTGTGTTGTTGTTCCGCAATAGATATTTGCACCATTCACAAACAAGTGGTTGGCTCCGCGTGGCGATCCTGTTTCACCAAGATAATCGTCGCCTGTTCCGCCAATCAGGGTTGCATAGGTTAAAGATGCCATATCTTCACTGAAACCTGCAAAGAAAATATCAGCTCCGCCCCTGTTTGTAGCATTATAGAACGCTTCATTGTTAAGGTTAAGTGTTGGCAGCAGAGCTCCGGATGAATAGGATGTTCCAAAAACCAGTAAAAAGGAGTTTGATACTCCTCCGCACCCGGTTTGGGTTACCAGCCTTAAGCAGCTTCCGATGTCATTGCCGCCACCGCCGTAAAAAGTAGCCTTATAACTGCCGGCACCTCCGGCAGTACTGACTGATCCGACAACAACATCAGTTCCTCCATTGGAGGATGTATCATAAGAGCCCGAAGTCGTAGGAAATTCATTGGGCACAGATGACCCTCTTGTTGCCGATCCTGTCCAGAACAAGGTATTCCCTACAACTTCTACATCGAGAATCTGGTCTGCTGCGTCACCCCCAATTTTATCAAGATAGTTAAAAGCAGTACCTGAACTGTTCAAAACTCCGATGATGCCATCATTGTCGGTTCCTGCAGAAGCGGCAGCTGCGCTGTTTACTTCCGTAATCGCAGCATTTCCATATCCGGCAAAGGCAACTCTGCCATCTGCAAGAACTTCGATATCATTAAACACGTCGTTGCCGGTTCCACCAACATAGGTTCCCCAGGCCAGTGTATTCAGTGTGCTGAATTTCGCGATGTACATTTCACTTCCTGCAAAGGTGTTATCTGCAACGCCAGCGCTGATGTAACTTGCAGGTAAAGCCGCCACAGCAGTGAGTCCAACTGCAAATGAGTCATCTCCTAGCGCCCGGATGGAGGTGACACCCCTGGTCTCATTTCCTGTACTTCCCAGGTATGTTGAATAAACAAGGGTTCCCAGGTCGCGGCTGAAAACTGCAACAAAACCATCTGTACCATTGCGTGTATTATCAAACTGGGTTCCAGCAGCAGGGATGTTTACCTCAGTGAATCCGCCAACAAAAACCCTTGTCGGCGAGAGGCTTAACGCATAGGCAGATAATCCATTCGTCACTCCGCTTACTGAGGCGGGTCCGAACAACGTAAGGTCAACAAGCTGTGTACCAGAACTATTCACCCTATAAAGACATGCAACGTGTACACCGTTGGAGTTATTGGAAAATCCGGCTACACTGTTCAGATAACCGTTGGCAGTGTATGGTGCCGCCCCTGTTGGAATATTCTGGTTTGAACTTCCTGCACAATAAACGTTTCCGTCAGCGGGATTGATCTGGATGGCGAAGAGGTACTGGTCGAAATTGGAAAGGTTGCCATCCATAAAAGTTCCCCAGTTTAACACCGGGTCAATAACCAGCGGATATCTTGCGTCAATTATTGATTGTGAAACAAAATTGATCGTATTGCCGTTCAGTTTATTAAACGCAAGGGTAACCGACACTTTACCTTTTTCTGTAACCTGGTAGGACTCAGGGATGTTGAAGTTCATATCTGTAAAACGCAATCCTACCTTCAGATTTCCAAGGTTGTCAACATCAAGGTCATCCTGTCCTTCAAAATGCATTTTTACCTGGCCGAAATCCGCCCCTGGTTTCATAATCCAGTCGAATTCAAGGGAACCATCCTGGTTGCTGTATAACCTCAGATCAACACCCTGATATATATCTTTTATTGTCAAATCTTTTGCAGCTTTTACTCCTTTAAACCATCCTTTTGAGTCTTCGCTCTGAAAATAGTTATATTTTGTCGTGAATGATTCTCCCAGCTGCAACATTGAACCGGGATTCGCTCCATCCAGGTAAAGCGTGAAGGTATGTGTGCCCTTAATCTCACTTTTCATTTTACGGGATGAAGCATCAGCAGTTTCATCCAATGCAGCAGACTGTGGGACAAGAATCTCATCAACAGCTACAAAACGGATCCTGTTCTTCTCAATGTAAACCGAACCATTTTTACTTTCAAGATAATAGAGAACGGCAGCATTCGGTATCTGCCCGAGGTTCTCCATGAACCTGAGTGTCTCTCCATTCGTCTTGAGTGTTTCCCTGACCCGCTGTTCCAACTCCTTTTCAGGTTGAACAAACGACCGGCTTTGTCCCGGGTTTAACTTTTCTGACCCAACCAATGTAGTTTGTGCATTGGAATTGCCGTTACCCAGAAAGAAACCGAGGGCAATGATCGATAAAATTCTTGATGATGCGTACATCAGCGCTCCCGCAGTCTTGTACAGTTTGTATAAAATATGTTGCATGTTCTTTAATTTAAAGGAAGTAAAACAAAATCGATTTGCCTTTGCTCATTTTTCTAAACACCATTTTTACCCGTCAGCACAAACTCATTCAGAGTATGAAAAAAGTCTGCAAACCTAATATTTATTTATACCAATTCCAAATAATTAATTTTTTTTAACAATTTCCAATAATCTTTAAATAGGATTTTTCGAAATGAAATAAACAAAACCTAACTGTTATCCATTAACTTAACACACAATTCCAGCATCATAAACAGATCCAGCTCTGATGTAAAGTAACTAACAGCGCTGTTTGAAGGTATGGTTAGTGTGAGGTAAACACGGGATGGACGTGGGAACCGGGAAAAACAATAAGGGTTACCTTATTATTGTACAATAAATTTCAATACTGTCTTTCCTGTGTCGGAAATAACGGAAAGAAGGTACATCCCGGGTGAAAGATGCTGAATGTTGACAAGAAGTTCATCCGGGGAAACCTGTGGATGGTATGACAATCTTTCTTCAAGTCGACCGGTGATGGAGTATATATCTATCTGCGAGACCTGTTGTACAATTCCTGATAATTTTACATGAAGGTAGTCCCTTGCCGGGATCGGTTCCACCTTTAAACCAGATTTGGCATATTTACCAACCCCTGTCATGAAATAGTAAATCTCATTTGATGTATCAGATTTACACCCATTTACAGTAACGATGTCAAAATAATGCGCGGTTACCAGGGGTTCGTAAACCTGTGAAGTCGCTCCCGGGATCATGATACCGTTTTTATACCACTGGTTGCCGCAACAGCCCGAGGAGAATAACTCCGTCCCGTTAACTGATATGACTGGTACAGGAGGTATCGGAAAAACTCCGACAATGGCAGAACCGGCAGTCGTACCAGTACATCTGTCGTCTGTCATGGCTAAAATGGTATAATTTCCTGCTTCGGTTGCAACAATTGAATACGGGGTTGTGTATTGAGCGGATACAAGCCATGTGCTGATCCCATTTGAATAATAAAATGTCCACGGCGGCGTACCGGTCAGTCCAACAGTGAGAACAGTGGAATTGCCAGTCCCGCAGAGGGTATCTCCTCCGGAAATTGTTGCTGAAGGCAACTGGTAAACTGTCAGCGAAGTTGAACGAACGATTGTATTGAAACCGTCGAAAAGTGACAACTGATATACTTTTGATGAATCCGGGGAGACCATCGGACTTGGCTGGCTCGAACTCCATGGAGGGCTTCCCGGCGGAGTACAACTCCATGTGTATGTATAATTTCCAGAGCCTCCTCCTGCATTTGCAAATAACTGGGCTGATGTGCCTCTGCAGATGGCGCCAGGAATCGAAACCGGATTTGCATTGAGAGGCCCTCCTGAGATGGTAACCACAACCTCGTCAGAATCATTGCAAAGCGTTGCCAGGTTGGTTACTGCCAGTGTAAAAACAGAGGTGACTGTCAGGTTCACAGTTTGCGGATTCTGCAGGTTCGGATTTACAAGCAACGATTCGGGCGACCAATGGTAACTAAATGAACCAGTGCCACCGGAAGCAGCATGGAGCGTAGTACTTGTACCATAAGGAATTGTAACATCCGTCCCGGCGTTTGCAACAGGTAATGGGCTTACTGTAACGGCAAGCTGTGATGGAGAACCGTTTCCGCATCCATTCACACCATGAACGGTGATATTGCCGGAAACGGCTGTCGGGGAAAAATCAACCGATATTGCATTCGTGTTAATGCCACTTACGATTGCTGCACCGGCAGGCAGCACCCATTGGTAACTTGTTGCATTGGGCACCGGAGCAACCCCATACCCTACCCCTGTTTGTCCGCGGCATACGGCAGGATCACCAGTGATGAGACCCGGATTAGGAATATTCCCGCATACCAGACCATCGATATAATAGGTGCTTTGCGGAAGATCATTCAAAACATTGTAGTTCGCATCAGCATACTCGCATGAGGGCCCGTTGTCGTAAAATTCCAGTGCGGTGATCCCTCCCAGAAATGTAAACGTAACCATCATGATTACTTCACCGTTGCCAAGTGATGTCCCGGAACCAAACCAGCCCATGGTGATACGATGCTTGCCGTTTCCGAGATCATGGTCACCAATGGCAAACCCATCAAGCATGGCATTGGGAACACCCTGCACGAAATGCAGGCCTGCATATTGATAATCAAAAGATAAGGAAATTGCGCCAATGTTATTGAAACCTGTGACCATAATTGGCACCTCCACCTGACCGGGAACAACATTTCCGACAGTGGCCAGTGTGGTGACAGGCGCATTTTGCCCTGTGACAGAAAACCCTGACAACAGAAAGAGGCAGACAATAATCATGAAAAGTGTACGGAGAAATACCCGGAATTGGTTCCTTTTCATGAGCAATAATTATGGAATGATCAGATTTCCTGTAATGGTCATCCTGCTTGTTGTACCGTTGAGGGTAAGGCGACTGCATTGGATGCCAATGGTCAGGTCCCCGTTAAAAACCGGCCAGTTTGCAGCAGAAGAAGGAATTACGACGCTGGTAACACTGCCTGGAACAAGCGTATTATCCCAATTCGAACCATTGCTCCATTCCGGGGAGGCGGTTCCCAGCCAAAGGCCGGGAAGGCCGACAAGGATATATCCGGATTTCACCAATGAATGACTGAAACAGCTGTTATTCGTCTCAAGGGTAACTGACCAATACCCTCCATCCGAAAATTTAACATGAGGGTTTTGTGAATGGTTAGTGGTTCCATCCACGAACAGGAAACCGGGTTTGTCAAAACTCCAGGTCCATGAGGTTACTCCGCCGGTGCTTATATCTGTAAAAGAAACTGTATCATTTTTAGCCGGAGTTAAATTATCTGCTGAGAAATTGGCAACCACCAAAGGAATGGTTGTCATGACTACCAGGTTGGAGACAGCCGGATTACCGGAAACAAATGAGGCACTTGAGGTCAGGACACAAGAAACTACATCGTTGTTTGCCGGTATAAAGCTAAAATACTGATTGTTGGTACCTGCATTGACTCCATTAATTTTCCATTGATAAGAAGGTGTTATTCCTCCGTTTACAGGTGTCGCCGCAAAATTAACTGTTGAACCTGAACATACAGGATTTGCTGAAGGAGAAATCGACACCGCAACCAGGGGCGGGGCAACGGACCCGTTGTGGTAAAAATAAGTTCCGGGTATATCATTAAGTACGGCCGTATTGGCATCAGTATACTGACAGGAGGGGCCGTTATCGAACCACTTAAGCAGTGTGCCATTGCTGTTGGATGCAGTATAATTAAAATTCAGGGTACAGATGGTTGACCCGCTGGCCAGTGTTACCGGGGTGCCAAACCATTGGATAAGTATGATCATTTTGCCACCAACTCCCGGGTTATTCCCGACCAGGAAAGATGATCCGAATGCAGGGTTTTTAATAAAGCTGACATAAGACATGATGGATGGATCATATTCCAGGGAGAGGGTCATTGATCCGACACCTGCAAAGCCAGTTACTGTAACAGGAACGGCCACCGGGCCGGTAGCCATGACAGTGAGCACCGGTGCATAAGTGATGGGAGCATCAGCACCAAAGAGCCTTGTTGAATAAAATGCAATAAGTAAAACAAAAATACAGGGTACCTTTTTCAATTGCATGATGCTGTTCATCCTCAATAAACTTACATAAAAAAAGGGGAGTACTTCCGCACTCCCCTTCAACATATAGACGATTACTTAGTTATTACAAGTTTGATCGTACCAGAAGCAACATTTGAGTTTTGATTCAATTTGATCGTTGCAGTATAAACACCGGCTGCAAGGCTGGATCCATCAAAAACCAATGAATGGTTGCCTGCTGTCTGCTTTTCATTTACAGGAATATCCACTGTTACGCCGAATGAGTTACGGATTTCAATTGTGACATCCCCATTAAATGGAAGAGAATAAGAAATAGTCGTCCTGGCTGTAAATGGATTAGGATAGTTAGAAAGAGCGATTGTACCATTTGTGGTCAGATCACCGATTCCGTTGGGTGTTGCTTCAAGAACATCAACGCTTAGAATTGCATCGCCAATAACATCATAGCTGGCGTTCGCAAGTTCATTCAGCAGATCTGCTGCAAGCGTTAGTTTTACTGAAGAGCCTTTTACAAAAGTCTCTTTGGTTAAGAGCCTGAGGGTAAGGAGGTCATCGAATGCTGCAAGGTCGGCAGCGTTAATTGAATTCCAGCCAATTCTCAATTCGTTTCCATTAACAGCCCAGTCCAGTTCACCGTGAACGCTGTTTATACGGACATCCTTCACCTCAACCAGATCAGATGGGAAATTAATGATAAGGGAGACAGCTCCCACGCTGCAGGCATGAACCACATGAATAGGCAGGTCAAATTCCTGGTTGATGTTTACCTGCATCGATCTGCCATAAATAAGGGTCAGATTTTTGCTGGCTGATTTCTTTAATAACGGATTGAAACTGCGGTTAAAGTCACCTGTGCATAAGCCATACATGTTTGCTGTAACATCGCTACCAGAAATCAGGCTCACACTTGGAAATGCTGCAGCAGGGACAACCGGATTGGCTGCAATAAACTGTCCTGCTTTCCAGAAAGTCCAGGGTCTGTCAAAAGCAACACCATTGACAAAATTCTGCTGAATTCTCTGGGCATCGGTTGCGGAAAGAAACCAATCGCGCGGCAAAGTAACTGTTCCAACATCACCTGCATAGAACCTGACTTTCTCAATGGAAGTTGGTGAAATCGGCCAGAAATTCACCTGAGCAGCATCGGTCGTGTTGACACTGCCGTCTGTCGTGTGGGTTGAAGTAGCTACAAGGTCATACGTTTCACCCGAACAGTAATCTTCGAATTCATAATACCCGGATGCATTTGTAATGCATGTACCAAGCAGGTTTGAGTGTGTGACATCACTTGATTTGTATAATTTCACAGTAATATCTTCATCAGTCAGGATAACATTGGCTGCATTATAATAGGTGAACGCACCACTGATTCTCTGGAGTTGGTGTAAAGTAACGCCACCATTAATATAATAGTCGTTGTATGGCATATCTCCCAATGTAATATAGGGAGCCGGGGTGGCATACTCACAGTCGGTTCCCTGTGGGTTTTCATTAAAGAATACCGCAGCAGTGCTGTTAGTTCCTGCATTCGGAAGGATATCAAATCTCAGGGTGAACAGGATTGATCCGCCTGCGAGGGTGACTCCGTCAGCCGGAAGCAATGCAAAACCAGAAACTTTAAAGGTTCCCGCTGCAAGTAATCCGAGATCTGTGGTTACAGTAAAGGATCCCCATGGGCTAAAAGCAGGATTCGTGTAAACGATCTGAGGATTTGTCAACTGGGCCGGTGTAAATCCGAAGGTGAGCGCAAGGCTACCTATATTGTTGAAATTGGTTGCAGTAACCGGAATATCAACGCTTGTGACGCCCGCGCAGGCAAAAACAGAAGCAATCGTTGTAACGGGACCACCAATAAATGGCGCATAGTATACAGAATCAAGACCAGTGCCGATAATTGCACCGCCAGTACCCGCGGGATTGGAGGCAACAGTAGGTCCGGTCAGGCTCCCCCAATCATTGCCAATTGCCTTCAGCCCGATTTCGGGAACATTGTTAATCGCTGAACCCAACAAGGCTGCCAGAAATTGATTATTTCCTTTATCCACCAGGGTTCCTGCATCCACAGAGCCACCTGTGACTTCAAGGCAAGCCTGCACGCCACCTGTAGTTCCGTGAACAATGCTGTTACGGAGGGTAAGGATCCCACCATTGACAAGGATGGTAGGGTTATTTACCGAGTTGATGAATCTCATTCCGTTGAGAACGAATAAATTTCCGGCATCGACCGTGAATGGTCCGTCAATGATGGATTGTCCTGGTATACCAGTACCAACCATATAAACTGTTTTTCCCGGATAATTATAGGAAGCAGCATTTACCAAACCCGGAGCAACGTAAAGTGTTTGACCGCTTGCAGCAGCAGTGAATGCATCTGCAAGCTGGGCAGATGTATATTCTGCACCTGTACTTGTATTTCTAATCAACATACCTGGAGTGAGAAACGGTCCGGTTGTAGTCATTCCCGGGTTACACCACCATGGCATGAAGGAGACATTATTTGTAACAGCATTACCAAGCCCGCCTGGGTTGGTTGCATGATTCGGGCCTGTGCAATCTCCCCACCAGTTATTCGTGGCATCTACCGGTGCAGTAAGCGTTGACGCATCAAATCCGAGAGTATTTCCAAATATTAAGTTGTTATGCACGATGACTGTCAGTGGCAATGTCGAGGTGACGATTTTTTCAACATCGATTCCTCTTGCAAAGCCTCTTATTCTGTTGTAGTTCTGTATCTTAACAAAAGCTTCTGCTTTATCTGTTGCATTGAACAGGTATTGGTTTGCAATATAGATACCTGTTCCGTCACCGGTTGCGCCATGTGTGCTGCCTGAACTGTTCAGCACGTTGCCTTCAAGGACCATCGGCATGTCAGCAGTTCCAACATCAACCAGCATGATACCTATTCCGGAAGCGGTTGTGGTCACATAGTTTAATTTCGCAGTAAATGCTCTTGCATAAGACCAACCCAAAAGCAATCCGACCGATTGTGTTCCTGACGCCAAAGATGCACCTGAAGAAAGGGTGATGGTATTGCTTTCCACGGTTGAAATTGAATTGGCTCTGCGGGTATAGATGCCAACAGTGCCAATAAGGCCAACAGATCCATTGTCGTTTACTACGTTATTTTTAATCTCAATTGCCCTGAATGTAGGGTCAACCGGATCGAATTGAATAGCACGTGGCTGACCGTTCGGATATGAGAAGCAACCCGGAAAGTTTCCGATCTCGGTAACAGTGTTGCCATTTATTTTAAAAAGACCGGTGGGTGTTGTTGCATCAGGATTCAGAACAATTCCCTGGAAGCAATGTTTTACCGTATTATTCAAAACAAGGCTGTGTCCGGCAAGGTACATGCCCTGGTTGAAGGCAACGTTTTCTATGCTCGATCTTTCAATTACAGTTCCTGCAACCGTCCTCGGGAAAACGGAAATACCCCTTCTCCAGGTATTTTTGATGACAACATTGTCCACATGTAGGTTGTTCCATACACCACCGCCAGGCTGGCTGGCATCCAGGGTGACAATACCCGCACGGAAATTGAAGATTCCGGGGATAGCGGCAGGATTTCCGTTTATTGTCAGCTTCCTGATCGTGACCGATTGTGCCTTGATGATGAACCCGTTGAGGGCACCACTGCCGAAAGCATTGTCAACGTTTGCATCTGTACCTGTCGGAACAATCACAACCGCATCCCGGGTTGCACCAACACCGCGGATAGTTAAGCTTTTATGGACCAGAATATTTGACTCAACATAGGTGCCGGAAGCCACGTTTATGACATCTCCGTTCACCACGCTGGCAAAATCGATTGCATATTGAATCGTTTTGAATGCATTGATGCCGGTGCCGGTACCATGCGATAAGTCATCAGTTCCCAAAGGATCAACATGCCATGTGGCCGCTTGAGAGATCAGTGTTGCAAAAAGCAGCAGTACTAAAATAGATAATTTCCTTTTCATAATTAGTTGTTTTTTAAGTTATTGCACACTGACCTGTTGAATTAAAAACGCGAATAAAAGTCGAAGTTTTATGATTTTGATTGCTACAAAGATATAGCATGCATTTTAATAATCCTAATATATTTCTTCTATTTTTCAATTAAATGTCAAACCATATAATCATGGTCCCCAATAAATTAAAAATATTGTACAGCTGAAAACTCCTGCCAGTTTATACAATAAATCCGGATTGCCTTGAAAACAGTAAGTTATTCGCATGATATCATACAATTAAATTTGCCATTAATTGTCTGGAACAAGCAACAGGAAAAGACAATATTTCTTTTCACAGCCACTTTTTATTTTTGACTAATATAACATTTTTATATCAGATACAACTTCGCAACAGTAAAAATTGTTCAAAATTAATTAGAGTAATGTTATCTCGTAATCTTCGGTTTCTGATTTGTGCCAAAAAAATCTCAGGGAGATAAAGACAGACAGGAAAAAAGCACAAACAAGTAATACCTGATCCCGATTCGGATTATTTTATACTTCACGGAGTTTTTGCTAATATTCCGCGGATTGACAACCTTACTTATTGATTCTCAACACACCGGACCGAGATACCGGTACTTTTATAATTCAGGTGCCGGCCAACTTTCTCAATGGCATTGCCCAGGGTACGCATCCAGACATCAGTATCATTTTCAGGAGTTGAAGACCAAAAGTAACCAACCCTGCTTATTTTATCAAAAAAACAGCTGCCTGTGGCATAACTGAATCCTCCGGGCAATGAACTGAATCCGCTTTTATTGTTGGCACCGACATTGGGAGATTGATAATGAGCAACTCCGGACTCTTTCATCTCATGGCCTGCTTTGATATCTCCACCGAGAAAAGCAACCAGAACTTCCCATTCTTCATCTGCAGGAATATGCCAGCCCCCGGGGCAGATACCCTGCCCCTTCTGTGAGGATGCATACTGCATCACCTCATTCCATTGATAGAGACCGCCATAAATATTGCAATTCTCTTCAAGGTTATCATAACAGTACTTCTCCGGGATGCCATTGTTGGTTTGCTCTATGCTTCCCTTGATGCGGATTCCTGTATTGAGGTTCTCCTTCATCCAGCACTGGCTGCCGATCAGCACAGTGGCATAGCCTTTCCCGTCGCGTATATCCTTTAACGTATCTCCGCAAATAAACGGATGCTTTGTGGTTCCGGTTTCTTTTTGCTGAGCCCCGGCCTGAACTGCCAGTGCGATGTAAAACAGAAGAAAAAAAACAGATTTATTCATGACACATTTACTTTAAATATCTGACAATCTCTTTCTTTAATGAAGAAAATCTCCCGGAGAACTATTTCATCCATGTCCGAAAAATTTCCCTAAGGGACAAATTTACACATAAAAAAAAATCAGATTAACGATTAGAAAAAAAATCGGTGCATCTAAGCAAAAAGCCCCCGCTCAACGATGAGCGGGGGCTTTTATCCGATGGCATTGTTGTCGGAAGACTGATCAGGTTTTCACGATCCCGTGTTAGTTTTTAAGACAACGTACCGGATGCCCGGTTGTTTTTGCATTAAAAAAGGTTCCAAGCGTGGCATTTGAGAGTGAACCGCTGCGAAATACGGGTCCGTTCGGAAGAGCATAATCAGTTGAAGTATGGAAGTAGCCATTCTGGAACATATTGCTGTAGTAAGGGATGGAGGGGAGGGTAGCAGGAACGTAACTGTAACCGGTCGCGAGCATGGTGAACCCAAATTCGTTTGTTGCACCGGTGTTCGGGCTCCTGAAATGACCTGTTCCGGCCTCTTTCAGCTTTCCACCAGCTGCCGGAGCCCCTCCAACATAGGTCGCCAATGTTATAGCTTCCGCTTCAGTCGGTACATGCCAGCCGGTTGGGCAGATCCCCTGGGCACCAGGCGTTGCTGAGTATTGCATCATCTCATTCCACTGGTACAAACCTCCGTAAACATCACAATCGTAGGTTGAATCGTTATAACAATACTTCTCGATTACTGCATTGTTGGTTTGCGTGGTGGTTATCGGGACTTGTGTTCCAATGTTCATGTTCTCACGCATCCAGCACTGTGTGCCAATCTGAACGGTATTATATGTTTTTCCGCCATATAACACAGTCGGTGCTGCTGTACAGGCAGATCCTGCCACATAGACAATCATTGAAAGCGTGGTCGATTTGGCCGGATTGTTTGAAAGGCAGGCAGCAGTGCTGTTTGAGGTGACCGTGCAGGTTACCTTATCCAAATTCAAAGGAGTATAGGAGTGGGTTGAACTGTTGGTGCCTACCACAATATTGTTTACTTTCCATTGGTAAACAGGGGCAGTCCCGCCATTCTCAACAGCGGCAGTCAAAGTCACCTGTGTTCCGGGCATCATGGCATAGGTAGTGGACACAATTGTGGTTTTCACGTAAACTTTCGGGATCACAGTCATAGTCACCACGTCCGAAGTAGCAGGACTTCCGGTGACACAGGCTGCAGTTGAAGTAAGAACACATGATAACATGGCCCCATTTAAAGGAGCATAAAGGTAAGTGGAACCGGTGGCTCCTGTGATATTAGTACCATTCAGTTTCCATTGATATAATGGGTTTGTACCGCCATTCTCAATAGCAGCAGTAAACGTAACACCCGTTCCGGAACAAACATTATTTACCGATTCTGAAATGGTGATGGTTGCAGGCACCATTGGATTGACCGTTTTTTCAATTACATTTGAAGTAGCTGGTGAACTGCTCAGACACGGCCCTTCATTTGAAACCATCTCCACACTGATTGAAGCACTGGCTCCCATTATTGTGGTATAAGTTGCTCCGGTTGCACCGGAAATTGCATTAACGCCATCCTTCCACTGATAAGCGGGGGCCGTTCCACCATTTACCGGGGTAGCCGTGAAAGTGACTGACGTTCCTTCACAAACAGCTCCGGTTGGAACATCTGCAATCGTGACGCTGACAGGAATCACAGGATTAACCACCATGGCAACCTGGGGTGTGGTAACAGGTGATCCTTCAAGACAAGGCGCTGCATTCGAGGTCATCATTACAGAGATCATCGTTCCATTGCCAAGCGTTGGAGAAGAGTAGGATGAATTTGTTGCACCGAAGATGGGACTTCCATTCATCATCCATTGATAGGCCGGGGAAGTGCCGCCGTTAACCGGTATCGCGGTGAAGGAAACCAGGGTGCCTGCGCAGATTGGTCCGGCAGGATCAATTGTCATTGACAAACCTGCTGTCAAAACAGGATTCACGGTCATATCTATTACATTCGACGGTGCAGGATTGTTGATCACATAAGGCAGGTTCGATGTCATCGTGCACGAAACGGCATCACCTTGTAATGGAATGTATGAAAAGGTCGGGCTGTTTGTACCTGCCGTCATACCATTCACCATCCAGTGGTAAAAAGGAGATGTTCCGCCATTCTCCGGAGTTGCAGTATAGGTCACTTCTGTTCCTCCACATACAGTTGCCGATGGATTGGCAGTGATCGTTACACCGGCCGACAATGCTGAGTTAACCGCGATGGTTACCACATTGGTAGGCATTGGTCCCCCGCAGGGCCCTGTCGCATTTTGCATCTGCCTGTAATAGGTGGTTTGCGTGAGCATACCAGGCTGGTAATTGAGCGTGGTGGCGCCTTCAATGTCGGTAAAAACGCTATTGTCAGATGATTGCTGCATCTGATACGTGGGAGTCGTTCCATTGGATGGGGGAATCCCAACCAGTTCAGCAGGGGTCATGTTCGGGTAGACCACCTGGTCACCACTGATTGAACCAACCATAAGAGTGGCGGTTACTCCCATTTCTACCACATTCGAGGGAGCAGGGTTTCCATATGCACAAAGGGCAACCGAAGTGAGCACACAGTTTACAGCGTCATTCGCAGCCGGCACATAGCTATAAGTGGCATTTGTCGCACCCGGAACATCGTTTCCGTTTACTTTCCACTGATATGCAGGGTTGGTACCGCCATTTGTAATTGCCGAAGAAAAAGTCACAGAAGTTCCCAGGCATACTGGGTTCGCTGATGGAGAGACCAAAATACTTACAGGAAGCAATGGATTAACCCCAAGATGAGTTACATCAGAGATGGCCGGGTTTCCAGTTGCACATAATGCGTCGGAGATTAATCTACAGGCTATATCTGCAAAATTAACTGCAGTAAAAGAATACGTTGCATCGGTAGCACCGGTTATGTCAGTTCCATTCAATTGCCATTGATACAGCGGTGCATTACCTCCATTAACAGGAATGGCCAAAAATGGGACCAGGCTACCTGCACAGACCGGATTTACCGGAGTGGATATACCTACACTGGCATTCAATAGCGGGTTAACTTTTATTATGATCGGTTCGGATACAGCAGGACTGCCGGCAGCACAGGAGACATCTGAAGTTAACCGGCACGTTACGATCTCCTCACTAGACGGAATAGAGTTGTATGTTGCATTTGTTGCACCCTGCACGTCGAAACCATTCACTTTCCATTGGTACAAAGGTGCTGTCCCTCCGTTTACCGGGATCGCAGTAAAGACTACATTCTCGCCTGAACACACTGTATCCTCTGACGCAGTAATTGTCACAGAGACCTGATTCGATGGTGAAACCTGCATGGAAACTGCACCTGATGTTGCAGGATTGCCGGTAACACATGCAGCACTGGAAGTCAGTACGCAAGTGATCAGATCACCCTGTAAAGGAGCATAGCTATAGGTCGCAGTGGTCGCTCCCTGCACATCACTTCCATTAACCTGCCATTGGTATGCGGGAAAAGTCCCTCCGTTTGCGGGAGTTGCAGTAAAAACAACACTTTGTCCCGCGCAGGTAGGATTCTCTGATGCAACAACAGTAACGCCAACCGGATTCTGGGGAAGAATGCCCATGGTCACGGTATTCGATGTTGCAGGGTTCCCGGTTGCGCAGGGCGCAATGGATAACATGCCACATTTTACCAGGTCACCCTGGGCAGGTACATTGTAATAAGTCGCATTTGTTGCACCCTGAACATCCGTGCCATTAATATTCCATTGATATGCAGGAGACAAACCTCCGTTTACGGGTGTTGCCGTAAAGACAACGTTTGTTCCCGGACAAACCGGATTGGCAGATGCTGCAATGGTCACACTTACCGGAAGAACTGGGTGCACGATGATGGGCTTTGAATTCGAAAGTGCCGGGTTTCCTGTTGTACAAAGAATATCAGATGTTCCTTTACATGAAATGGACTGACCGTCTGCAGGAATATAGCTGTATGTGGGATTCGTTGCGCCCGGGATATCGGCTCCATTCAATTTCCACTGATACAAGGGCAACTGACCTCCATTGATAATGGTAGCGGTAAATGTGACCATGGTTCCGGCACAAACTGTATCAATTGAGGAAACAATGGTAACAGAAACGGGTACCTGTGGAGTAATTGTCACCGTATGGACGGAGGTCTTTGGACCATTGCATCCTTCGGCACTGGCCGTAATCACAGAGGTACCAAACCAGGAAGACGAATAGCTTACTGTTCCCGTATTGATATCGATGCTGTTTTCTGCAGCAACACTGATTGGATCAAGGCTGTAAATAATCGCAGTGGAATTGGAAGCAGTGGCATGATAGGTAACTGACCCGATGCCCATGCAATGTGACGATGTTGACCCGATGTCAAATATCGGTGAACCTACTGTTGATTTCTCCGTAATATGACCGGGGAGATAAAAATCAGGTATCGGCATATCATTCAGCACAAGCTGGTTCCCGTCAGTATACTGACAGGATGTCCCGTTATCAAACCATGTCAGATCTGCTGCACCTCCTGCATAAGTGAATTCGATTGTAAAAAGCACAGAGTTATCGGGATATGAAATACCCGCCGTTGCAGCGCCGGTGATGGTAATTTCACCGGGAACGGTGCCATCGAATGTCAGCCCCGGAAAACCGGATGTATTGGTGGCAAGCGAGTATGAAAGTGCGGTGGAATTATAATGGATCATCAATGTCATTGAACCGATGTTGTTAAAACCGGAAACTTTGACCGGCGCCAATACAGTTGAATTCGGACATATGGTTAATAACGGCATTGAAGTGACCGGGGCTCCGGAGTATTCTTTTGTTGTGTCAGCAATTTGTTCGCCGTAGCCGGTTTTGGATTCATTGGTTGCATAAGCTCTGACGTAATAAACTGTACTGGGACTAAGCCCGGTAATCTGGCTGGAAAAAGCACCAGGTCCATCGCCCTCAACAAGTGTGTCGTCCTCAATGGTCGGATTTTGATGCGTACTCCAGCACACACCACGTTGAATTACCGGCGTACCACCTTCATCGATTACAATCCCGCCAGTGTTAATCGTGCTCTGGGTACATGATGAACAGGGAGTAGTTGACACAAGTGCCTCACAACCTCCCCAGGTGGGCTGCCCATTGCAAAACGAGAGTTGCTGTCCGTGAGCACCCGGGGGAATGGTCACCCAGGACCACCCATTCCAGAAAAGCATATCACCTTTATTGACACCCTGGGGTGTTGTAACAGCAACCCATTTCACGCCACTCCAAAAGTAATAACCCGGCAAAACCTTATCTTCCGCCCCACCTGCAATTACTGTATTATAAACAAGCAAACCAACCGCGACAGGCGTAGCAACGGGCGCCGCCAAGTTACTGGATGACAATGCCACGCGCGGTGGCAGGAATCCTTTAACTGTTGACTTTACATCAAGCATGGCGGAAGGATCTGGCTGACTCCCATCTGCATTAATACCTACCTGAGCATACACGCCATTCGTAATAAAAATCACTAATGCTATTAAACAGGAGAGTAAGACTTGCTTTTTCATTGTAAATGGTTTTTTATGTTTGAAGGTTTTTACACCACTGGCTGATTCGTATTTTCAAATATTTACAGATCTTGTTATCCTTTTTTCTATCGAAATGACTATCAACCACTTATCGCACCACTGCATTCCATAACAACAATTTTTTGCATTATTGTTAGGTAACCTTTTGTTGCCTGACAGGCTGAGAAACCAGGAATTTAAAGAACAAGAATAAAATTGACCGCCGAAAACCAATCTATAAAGCCTGATACTGTGATGTTTTACTACAAATTATATTTTGGGTTTCATTTCACTGAAAAAAAAAATATCAGAAAACTCATAAATCCCCATATTAATAATCTTTAAAAAAACGTTAAAAATGTTATGTTCATCGATTAGCATCCTGTTAATAATTTGCCTTATGCATTCACTGTCTTTTGGCCTTGATTTTCCATTACCTACAAAAATACAGTGTATAGAATTGATTGTCAATTGGGTTTAACCGTAAAAATTTTTATGGGAAAACGGTATAGAAAATGATCGCCAAATTGCAGCGCACTAGATATCAGCTGGTGACATCTTTAAATTGGCGTGCAGTAAATTATATGGGATCAGCTGAAAAAGAGGAATCATTGCCTCAGAATACTTTTTCATTCCGAAAAAAAGCACTTGCAAAGACAAGCGGATCAACGCAAAAGCAAAAGGATGACTGTAATGGCGGAATATACTAATTTTTCGGAGCCAGAAATCGGTTAAACAGCAGTAAACCAATGATCGTGACAACCCCGATCATGCTAAAGGTCAGCCATAACAGTGAAGGCTGGTTCATCCTCTCCACAAAGTGAACATAGAGTGCTGCACCCAGAACACCTCCTACCCCACTCCCGATCACCCCGTACATGAATGACCATCCCTGGTATAGTGCTTTCTTATCGTGGGGTGCAATTAAACCTACATAAGCAATGAATTTTGGATGAGCAATCATTTCGCCTAAGGTAAACACGAACATGGAAGCCAGAAATACCCAGCCATTTGGAGAAATAGCGAGCATCCCCATCCCGATTGAACCGAGTGATATTCCGAAAATCATGGTTGGCAGGGCTTTGGTATTGCGAACCAAACTGGAAACAAGGAGTTGAAGGAGAATAATGGCACCGGCATTCATTACCGTGACATGTTCAGCATCGAACTTCCAGGCAGGATGAGCAATAAAAAATGATAAAAAACCATTGACAAGCCTGTTGAACCCCGACATATCAACTTTTTCCCCCAAATACCACAAAACCGAATCGTACACCTGGAAATACATGATCCAGAAACCGGAATAGATGAGGATCATCAGGATAAACCGGTAATCGCGCAACACGGTGAGCATCTCGGTAAAAACCTGCCGAAGTGATTTAACCGCCCTCATTCCGGCAGGCTCCTGGTACACAAAAAAATTCAGCAGTAATAGCCAGCCTGTGCCGATTGCGGCCATATAAAAAATATAATTATAGGAGATTGACTTAAGGTATGGCACCAGTATCAGTGGAAACAGGAAAGCCCCCAGGTTAATCGACCAGTAATATATGCCAAACCCAAGCGAAGAATTTGATTCATCCGTTACCCTTGCTATGGTTCCTGAAATCATGGGTTTGAAAAAACCTGCACCCAGGGCAACAAGGATAAGGCTGCTGAAAACTGTCACATAGGTAGTTGAAATGCCTGCCAGACCATACCCGACACTCATGGTAAAAAATGCAAAAAAGAGCACCTTCCGGTAGCCAAACCTGTCTCCTATTGCCCCGGACAAAATAGGAAGAAAATAGAGCAACGGCGTGATTGTGCTTTTAATAACCCCCACGCTCTCTTTTGAAAAGCCCATTCCACCCTCATTTTTCGACAGCACAAGATAAACTGACAACACCGACATGACCCCATAATAAGATCCACGTTCAAAAAACTCCATGGAGACGGCAGTCCAAAAATTCTTTGGAAATGAAGAAAGGCTTTTTAAAGAGGCAGATTTTGTCATATTTCAGGTTCAAACAATTTTTGCGAAAATACCGAAAAAAATCTATGTAATTTTGAATGCCAATACTATTCCTGGCTAACATAATATGGAATTAAACCACAATGGACACCGTAGATCACAAAAGAAGGCACAATAGAGAATTATATAAATATTACTAATGTGAATTTCTCATGTGTCCTATTGTGCCTATTGTGGTGAAAAAAAACTCAAAACAGAAGGCCCATACACAGATGAACAACCTGGATAATATTGTCAGTCAGTTTAACACCGAAGGCTGGGTACAAAGAATTGAACCCCTCGGTTCAGGCCATATCAACGACTCCTACCTGGTCATAACACACCCTGATACCGCGCAGGATTACGTGCTTCAGCGGATCAATCACCACATTTTTACGAATGTCCCCGAACTGATCAGCAACATCCTCAGGGTAACAAATCACATCAATGCGAAACTCCAGCACCAGCCAGGCGATTTCAACGGATTTGAAATCACCCGGCTGATACGGACAAATGAAGGCACGTATTATTTTCACAGCCAGGATGGAAATTACTGGCGGATGTACACCCATATCCGTAACAGTCAAAGCTACGATATTGTTGGAACGAAAAATATGGCCTTCGAAGGCGGCAAAGCTTTTGGGCTTTTTCAACATCTTGCGTCCGATATGGACGCCTCCTCACTTTATGAAATCCTTCCCGGGTTTCACAACATTGCAATACGCCTTGCGACATTCCGGTCAATTGTATCGGAGGATCCGGCCGGCCGGGTTAAACAGGCCCGGGAAGAAATCGCTTTCATTGAGGCCAGGTGTGCAGAAATGCACACCATCGTGCAGCTGGGCGAACAAGGCCTGATACCGCTGCATGTAACACATAATGACACGAAATTCAACAACATCCTTTTCAACCCCGGCATGAAGGCCATCTCTGTTGTTGATCTTGACACGGTGATGCCGGGCTATGTTTTATTCGACTTTGGTGATGCGATACGTACCGGGGCATCCACAGGCAAAGAGGATGAGGCAGATCTTTCAAGGATCAATATCGACCTGGCGCTTTTCAAGGCCTATTCCCGGGGTTATCTCGCTATGGCCCATAATTTCCTGAATGATACAGAAACCCGACATCTTGTGTTTTCAGCTAAATTCATGACCTATATTATTGGATTGCGTTTTCTGACAGATCACCTTAACGGCGATCACTATTTCAAAACCTACTTTCCGGGTCATAACCTGCAGCGGGCCCGGGCTCAATTCCGGCTATTGCAGTGCATGGAACATCATTATGCAGAAATGCAGGAGATCATTCATGCGATAACTTATCAAAAACACTGATTTTATTATTTATTTTGCATCACTTACTGATTTAACCCCCATTGTCATGAACCGTCTGTTCTTCTCCGTTTTCCTGGTGCTGTTGCCCATTATATTTCAGGCAAACACCCTTCCTGATTCAGCATCAATCTCCATTGTTCCCAAGCCTGTGATGATGAAATCAGGTACCGGGCACTTTGAAATCACCCGGTTTACCCTGATCCTGGTCCAGGGCAACGACGAGGAGGTGGCTAAGATTGCGAAATTTTTTGCCGACCGGATCAGGTATTCCGGAGGCCCGTTATTTGAAGTCAGGGAGATGACAAAAGCGGATAAAAATGTTCCGGCCGTTATCTTTGGAAAGGAATTGCAGCGATCATCCCTGCCGGATGAGGGTTATGAACTTAACATCACTTCAAAAAAAGTGGTTCTCACCGCAAAAACCGGTGCAGGTCTCTTCCATGGGGTTCAAACACTTTTTCAACTGCTGCCGTCGGAAATATCGAAACACAACCCGCCCCTGACGTATAAGGTCTGGGAATTGCCGGTGGTCAGGATTACGGATTACCCGAGATATCCATACCGTGGCATGCACCTCGATGTTTCCCGCCATTTCTTTCCCAAAGAGTTCATCAAAAAGTACATTGATCTGATCGCCATGTATAAGATGAATACTTTTCACTGGCACCTCACCGATGACAATGGCTGGAGAATCGAAATCAAAAAATACCCGAAACTGATGCAGATCGGAGCATGGCATGTTGACCATGAAGATAAACCATGGGATGAACGCCCTGCGCAGCAACCAGGCGAAAAGGCAACCTATGGAGGATATTACTCCCAGGATGAAATACGTGAAATCGTTCAATATGCAGCCGATCGCTATGTCGCCATTATTCCGGAAATCGAGATGCCTGCCCATTCTGCTGAAGTACTTGCTGCCTATCCGCAGTTTTCCTGCACAGGAGGGCCATTCACCGTTCCTCCCGGCAGTTATTGGCCCAACATCGACATCCTTTGTGCCGGCAATGATTCCGTATTCACTTTCCTGGAAGACGTATTAACCGAGGTCATGGCACTGTTCCCATCCCGGTATATTCATATTGGTGGTGATGAGGCGGATAAAACCAACTGGAAGAAATGCCCGAAATGCCTGGAACGGATCAAAACCGTGGGATTGAAAGATGATAAAGAGTTACAAAGCTACTTCATCAAACGGATCGAAAAATTCATTGTCTCGAAAAATCGTAAAATAATCGGATGGGACGAGATTCTGGAAGGCGGGCTTGCTCCTGAAGCAACGGTTATGTCGTGGCGCGGTATTGAAGGAGGAATAGCGGCAGCAAGACTGGGCCATGATGCAATCATGACACCAGGTTCGCATTGCTATTTCGATCATTACCAGGCTGATCCGGCAACCGAGCCAAAAGCAATCGGAGGATTTACAACATTAAAAAAAGTTTACCTGTATGAACCCACACCAGCTGAATTGACTGCCAGTGAAGCCAGGCACATCCTTGGTGCCCAGGGCAACGTTTGGGCGGAATATATCGCCACCACATCACATGTTGAGTATATGGCGGTACCACGCATGATTGCACTCTCCGAGGTTGTGTGGTCGCCGAAAAAATCAAGGAACTGGGGCGATTTCCGTCACCGGATGAAAGAACAGTTCATACGCCTGGGTAAGATGCAGATAAATTACAGCAAAGGATCCTTCAAAGCAGAAGTAAATACCAGCTATGATAAAAGCACGCATGCTGTCAGGGTTATCCTTGATTCTGAACAGCCGGATGTTCCCATCAGATACACCCTTGACGGGAATGATGTAACATCGGCATCGCCTGTTTATGCCGGCCCCATTGAAATAAAGGCAAACGGAGTGATCAAGGCAGGGTTGTTTGCCGATGGCAGGTTAAAAGAAAAAGCAATCGAGATGCCCTTTATTTATCACCTTGCGATCGGAAAACAGGTAAACTATCTTGCGGCTTATTCTGAACGGTATCCGGCAGCCGGAAACACTGCCCTTACTGACGGTTTGCGTGGTTCAATCAGTCACAGGGACGGGCTCTGGCAAGGTTTTATGGGTAACGACCTCGATGTGATCATCGACCTTGGCCAGGAGAAGCCTGTTAATTCTGTACAAGCCAACTTTCTTCAAAATCAGCGGAGCTGGATATTCCTGCCGGTTATTGTGGAGTACTCCTTGTCCTCCGACGGAAAAAAATACCACTCTTTCAATGAAGTAAGAAATAACATCTCACCAAAGGAAAACCAGGCAATTATTCAGCCATTTAATTTTCAATTCATGCCAAATTCAAAAGCAAGGTATGTCAGGGTGAAGGCAAAAAATCCGGGCGTATGTCCGCCATGGCACGAAGGTGCTGGTCAGCCGTGCTGGTTGTTTGCAGATGAAATTGTCGTCTATTAGTTCTTCACAAATTTACGGACCGAAACTATATTTTCACCGGTAACTTTAAGCAGATACATGGCGTTGGGAAGACCCGATACATTTATTTCAGCCTTTGGGCCGGTAATCGTTGTTTTAAAGACAGCCACGCCATCAGGCCTGAATAGCTCAACCTGGTAAGCAGAATTTCCCGGCAGGACAATGTTAACTATATCATGTACAGGGTTTGGATAGGTCAGGACATCCGGCCGGCCAGTTTCCCCGATTCCCAGGGGTGCTGCTGCAGCCGTATTTGATATGACACTAAGCACTTCATCGCTTTTTAAAGATGGGTGACAGGACTCGAGCCTTAAAACTTCAATATAATATGTGGTAATACCTGCATTTGAATAAGCATCTGTATATGAATCAACATTGCTGGCAACCGAATCAATGACCTCCCAGGCACCTTCAGAATGCTTCCGGTGAATTCTGTATGTCAGAAAATCAAAGCCTTCATAATGGTTCCAGATCAGGTTGAACCCTGAAATTCCCGGGTTGATGTTCAGATGGATTGTCTTGTGATAAGGACTCTTTTCTCCTTCAATTCCCGTGGTGTAGGATGCTGAAATGCGGAATTTATCCGATTTTACCAACGGGTCCGATGTAGGGTCAACATACACACTCATGCTAGAATAAGGGACCTCGCCGATCTTTGCAAATACATTGTTCTGATAGGTCTCTTTATATATATTAAAGTGAGAAACATTAAACCCGGGGTACTTATTCCAGATAATCTTGTTTTTACTCAATGTCGTGTCAAAAGTTACCATGCAGATATTCTGATAGGCCCCTGAAGTTACAATTGCAGCACCTTCCATTTCACGCATACAGTCGGATCCATCAACCTTTGCGATGCAAGTGTAATCACCTGCCACTGTTTGCAACCCGAAGGAGATGCTTTGCCCTGTCCCTGTCACCACATTGGAAGTAAAACTGCCATTGAATCTGAGCCTGTATATGATCCCTGGATTTGAGCCTGAAAGTCCGACATTGACGCCGGGATTACCCGGAAAAATCACACCGCCACCCGTCATGTTAAATATACCAGGCTGTGCAACGATCAGGACTGCTTTCGTGGCAGTACAGGTATATGCGCCCAAAGTGACATTTAATGTGATATGTTTCTCTCCCGGGGTCTCCCATTTCACATAATATGTTCCGCAGCCGGAACCGGAAATGATGACTGCCCCTTCAAAATTCCACAAATAGGTTGCATTTACTCCGAAACCACCGGTATCAACCACCTGTACTTCCTGGTTTACACATGCTTTCGAGTCAGCTGTAATTTCACAATGAAGGGGGTTTTGAGCCTTCACTGAAAAGGCAATAAAAACCAATACAATTAAAATTGTAATGCTCTTTTTCATGGGAACAGATTTAGAATATTGTGTAAAAATATCACTTTTTGCCAACCTGACAAATAATTAAATAAACCGTCGGATGACTATCCCTGGGTGCATGTCCCTGCCGAAGAACGTTTAAGGGCCAGGAAAACTCCTAAACAGTCATGATATCTTTCTCTTTAACCTCAAATATACGATCAGTTTTGGCGATGTGCTCATCGGTAAGTTTCTGGATATCAATCTCCAGCTTATCAACTTCATCTTCAGGAACGCCATCTTTCTTCAGCTTTTTAGCCGTTTCGTTGGCCAGTCTCCGGATGTTTCGGATGCTGATCTTGGCGGTTTCAGATTCAGCTTTGGCCTTTTTTACCAGGTCGCGTCTACGTTCTTCGGTCAATGGCGGAACACTGATCCTTAGTATTTCGCCCTCATTTTTGGGATTAAAGCCCAGGTTGGCAGCCTGAATTGCTTTGTCGATAAGACCGAGAACGCTTTTATCCCATGGCTGGACGATGATCTGCCGTCCGTCAGGCGTACTGATATTGGCTGCCTGGTCAATGGGCGTCATGGCACCATAATAATCAATTTTTACGCCATCCAGCATCTGAACACTGGCTTTTCCGGCTCGCAACTTCTGAAGTTCCTTTTCCAGATGCTGAACTGCCAGTAACATTCCTTCATTGGCCTCAGCAAGCGTAAATTCTATTTCTTCGTTCATAAAGAGTGAGAATTAAGATTGGTAAATACAAATAAAAATCAGCTGACAATGGTTCCTACAGTCTCTCCATTGATGAGTTTTATCAGGTTCCCTTTCTGGTTCATATCAAATACCACAATCGGCATGTTATTTTCACGGCATAATGTAAATGCGGTGAGGTCCATGATTTTCAATCCTTTCTGGTAAGCTTCATCAAAGGTTAGCGTAGTATATTTTACTGCCGTCTTGTCTTTCTCAGGGTCGGCGGTATAAACACCATCAACCCTGGTTCCTTTAAAAATGGCATCTGCCTGTATTTCAATGGCCCTGAGAGCAGAAGCACTGTCGGTTGTAAAGTAAGGATTGCCTGTTCCGGCTGCAATGATAACCACTTGTCCCTTATTCAGGCAGCCAATGGCCTTGCTCCGGCTCATGGCCTGACAGATTGGCTCAATGGCCAACCCGGACAGAAGTTTAACCTGCATCCCGACTTTTTCAAGCGCTGCCTGGAGTGCCATGCTGTTGATCACCGTTGCAAGCATCCCCATGTAGTCACCCTGCACACGATCCATCCCCTCGCTTGTTCCCTGCAATCCCCTGAAAATATTTCCACCGCCGATAACTACTGCAACTTCCACACCTGCATCGGCCACTTCCTTGATTTCCCCGGCATAATCGGCTAACCTTGCAGGATCAATGCCATAACCCTGATTGCCTTCCAGGGCCTCTCCGGAGAGTTTTAATAAAATTCTTTTGTATTTCAACATACAAGACAGTATTATGAATTCCGGTTTTACTCATTAACTCCGTGACAATTTTTATATTTTTTCCCTGATCCGCAAGGACAGGCATCGTTTCTACCCACCTTTTTTTCAACTTTTACCGGCTGGGCATTTGGCTTTTCCTGGGTATTTGCGTTCGATTGCGACAGCAGATCAGAGCGTTCCTCGCGCATCCTGGCGCGATCCATTTTACGCGGAGCCTGTGCTTCCTTAACATTGTCAACCTGGATTGGCACATCTGCTTTGATCAGGAAGGAGGTGATCTCCTTGTTTGTGCGCTGAACCATGCTTTTAAACAACTCGAAAGATTCAAATTTATAAATTAGCAGCGGGTCTTTCTGTTCATAAGCCGCATTCTGTACAGATTGCTTTAAATCGTCCATTTCGCGTAAATGTTCCTTCCAGGCATTGTCGATCATGCCGAGAACAATCCCTTTCTCAATGCTGAGAACCACCTCTTTCCCTTTGTCTTCATATGCTTTCTTAAGGTTTGCCACAGCCTGCATGGTTTTCAGTCCATCGGTGACAGGGATGGCAATATTCTCATACCGGGTATCATTCTCAAAAACGTCCTTTATAACAGGATAGGTCTTCTGCGCTATATGTTCGCATTTTGATTTATAACGCTTGTAGATGTAGGTGTATAATTTATCCCCCAGATCGTCGGCGTTGAGACTTCCGAAATCTGATTCGGAAATTGGAGAATCCGCAGCAAATTCCTTGAGAAGGTCAAGGTTAAAACTATGGAAATCACGCTTTTCCTGGGAATCAAGCACAATGGTCTCACACACGTCATAGATCATGTTGGAAATATCGACGGCCAGGCGGTCGCCGAATAGGGCATGGTGTCGTTTTTTGTAAATGGCTTCACGCTGGATGTTCATCACATCGTCGTACTCAAGCAAACGCTTACGAACGCCAAAGTTATTCTCCTCCACTTTTTTCTGAGCCCGCTCGATGGAGTTGGTGATCATGGAATGCTGGATGACCTCACCCTCCTTGATCCCCATCCGGTCCATGATTTTGGCAATACGGTCGGAACCGAACATGCGCATCAGGTCATCATCAAGGGAGACAAAGAACTGTGAACTGCCGGGATCTCCCTGGCGACCTGCACGGCCACGCAGCTGGCGGTCAACCCGCCGAGATTCATGCCGCTCTGTACCAATAATGGCCAAACCTCCTGCCCCCTTTACACCAGGGCCAAGTTTGATGTCGGTACCACGACCGGCCATGTTGGTGGCGATGGTTACCGTCCCGGCACGTCCGGCTTCAGCAACAATATCTGCCTCACGGGCATGCAACTTTGCATTTAAGACATTGTGAGGAATATTTTTCCGTTTGAGCATCCTGCTCAGTAATTCAGATGTTTCAACAGAGGTAGTCCCAACAAGACTCGGACGGCCCTCTTTGACAAGTTTTTCAATTTCGTCAATAACAGCATTGAATTTTTCCCGTTTGGTCTTGTACACCAGATCCTCACGATCATCCCTGACAATCTTTTTATTGGTTGGGATCACCACGACGTCGAGTTTATAGATATCCCACAACTCCCCCGCCTCTGTTTCAGCCGTACCGGTCATGCCGGACAGTTTCTTGTACATCCTGAAATAGTTCTGAAGGGTTACAGTTGCATACGTCTGGGTGGCAGCTTCGATCTTCACATTCTCCTTGGCTTCGATTGCCTGGTGCAGTCCGTCGGAATAACGACGTCCCTCCAGAATACGTCCGGTCTGTTCATCAACGATCTTGACCTTGTTGTCCATGACCACGTACTCGACATCCTTTTCAAACAACGCATACGCCTTGATAAGCTGATTCACCGTATGAACACGTTCTGTTTTAATTGAATAGTCGAGCATCATGGCATCTTTCTTCTCCAGTTTCTCCAGGTCGGTGAGGGTGCTGCGCTCGAGTTCAGCGATCAGCAAACCAATATCGGGAAGGATGTAGAAGCCCGGATCTTCATACGACTGGGTTAACAGGTCGATGCCGAGATCACGCAGTTCGATGGTGTTATTTTTCTCATCGATGACGAAATAGAGCTGATCGTCGATAATATGCATGTTCTTCATTTGCTCTGCCATGTAGAAGTTCTCGGTTTTTAACAACAGAGCCTTCATACCCGGTTCGCTCAGGAATTTGATCAGCGCCTTATTCTTGGGCAAACCATGGTGAGCGCGAAGCAACTGCTCACCGGCTTTCTTCATCTGCTCGTCATTCTTTGGATCTTCCGACAAAGCCTTTGCTTCCGAAAGCAGTTTGGTTACAAGGTTTCGCTGAGCATTGTATAATTTCGTAACGTTCTGCTTTAAATCATCAAACAGCTGGTTTTCGCCTTTGGGTGTCGGGCCGGAGATGATCAACGGAGTACGGGCATCATCGATCAGTACGGAGTCAACCTCATCGACAATGGCATAGTTGTGCGGACGCTGTACCAGCTCTTCCGGGTTGCTGGTCATGTTGTCGCGGAGGTAATCGAAACCGAATTCATTGTTGGTGCCGTAGGTGATGTCGGCCAGATAGGCATCACGGCGTGCCTGGGAATTGGGCTCATGCCGGTCGATACAATCCACTTTCAACCCGTGGAATTCAAACAGCGGCCCCATCCATTCAGAGTCACGTTTGGCAAGGTAATCGTTTACGGTAACAATATGCACTCCCCTGCCCGGCAAGGCATTCAGATACATCGGCAAGGTTGCAACCAGTGTTTTCCCTTCCCCGGTCGCCATTTCAGCGATCTTTCCTTCGTGCAATACAACACCCCCGATCAGCTGACAATCATAGTGCACCATATCCCAGGTGATCATATTGCCACCTGCACTCCAGCTATTGCGAAACCTTGCAATATCGCCATCAATCTCAATACTTGCTTTCCTGGCCGCAAGGTCACGGTCGTTCTGGGTTGCCGTCACTTCAACAACCGGGTTTTCAAAAAATCTCCGGGCTGTATCTTTGACCACGGCAAAAGCTTCCGGAAGAATTTCCAGAAGAACCTCCTGGGTCAGATCGTATAATTCCTTTTCAAGCCGATCGAGAACCGCATACAATTTCTCTTTCTCGTCGATTTCGATTTCATCAGAAATCAATTGTGTCTTTAATTCCTCAATCTCTGCATTTTTGGAAGAAAGATGTTCACTAATCCTGTGTTTGAAAGAATGGGTATATGCACGAAGCTCATCGTTCGAAACATTTTTTATCACCCCCCACGCTTCAATGGCTTTTTCAACAAGGGGGTTGATGCTCTTTATATCTCTCTGGGACTTGTTTCCCAGCATTTTTTTAAAAAAATCAAACATATAATGGTTTTATTTCTGCAGTATATTTTGTAAATCTGTTTCCAATCCGTTGCCCGGTTGCCCGGCCGGATATTTATTAATCCTGCCATCCTTGTCGATCAGCACAAACAAGGGGTAGGTGCGCACATCATAATCCTTCAGTACATCGGATTGATCGCCGATGTTCACAAAGGTCCAGACATAATCCTTCTTCAGGTTAATGAAGTACAACATTTTGCTAAAGTACTTATCTGCTGAAACACAGACAAAATGAACATTCTCCTGGTATTTGTCATATAAAGGTCTGATCAGGTCCATTTCAGAGAGGCAGCCTTCACAATAAGTGGTCCAGAAACAGAGAACCACCGGTTTTCCCAGAAGACTTTTTAATGAAAACATTTTTTGGTCACGGTTGAGCAAGGTGAATTCAGGAGCCTTAGTCCCTGGTTTTAATTTAGTTAGCAGACTCATCATGTCTTCTGCGATGACCCTGTTTTCGGAAAATTTACTTTTCTCCTTTACCCCATTGATAACAGGAAGTATGTCATCCTGGCTGTAATTTGCATTGCCTGACAGCTCCAGCAGTCCCTTCAGCATCACCAGCTCACGGAACTGTTCATTTTTGAGAATTGTGTCAACCGCCATTGCTTTCATAATCGACTTGCAGGGATCGGGACTTTTTAACAACGGGTTAAAATCAACCTTTCGCAGTATATTGGATGATGCAGTGATGAATTTTGAAAAGAAACTGTTGAAGAACTCCATGTACTCGGGGTTATTATAGAGTATCGGCTTCTCTGTGAAATATTTTCTGGCAAGCTGTGCCTGGCTGTAATACTGTGTAAGCTGCTCCAGTGAGGCAATTTTATAGGAAGCATAATCAATAAAAAAGTCATTTTTAACCGAACCAAAATGCTGGTTGAGCTGCAAACGAAACGTGTCAAGTAAAATCTTCCTGCGCTCGCGATAGAGCGCATTGAAATTCTGCATCAGGAACCCGCTGTAAATCGTGTTGAATTCACCTATCAGGGTATTGAGTTCCTGCGGATCCTTTTCAACGATTTCGAGCTCCAGGTTTTGCGACTGAATAAATGGGTTCACTTCCGTATATTCGTCATATTTCATTGGAGCGATGCGCACTTCATACGTCCTGGAAGGCTCCAGGAACATCTCGGTTTTATGAAAATCGATGGAAACAGTGATGTTGACTGTTTTCTCAACACTCAGTGAAAATGAGAAATGACCTGTAGAATCAACGGTTGCCATTGCCAGCGGTTTCTCCCAGAAAGTAATCAGATCGCCTGCTGTGGTGATCCGGATGATCTTACGCTCGGCACCGGGGGCAAAACCAGAAAGCACTGTTTTCTGAGCATTTGATATCAGGGAAAAAATGGCAACAAATGCAAATATCCCTGCATACTTCATTAGTCCCTGTTTCATTAAAATCCGCAATCGGTAATTCATGATTATAATTTCGAAATTCGTAATTAAAAAGTTACTCCAACGGGCACAAACTGCCTCACATCCCCTCCATTGCGGATAATATCCCTGACGATAGAGGAACTCAGCGCCGCATATTCGGGTTCGCAAAGAAGGAACACAGTTTCAATGTCGGGGTACATCATTTTGTTCATCTGTCCAATGCCGCGCTCAAACTCAAAATCAGCCGAGGTACGCAGTCCGCGTAAAATAAACGTTGCGTTTTCGGCGCGGCAAAAATCAATGGTAAGGCCACTATAGGTTGTAACCCTGATCCCGGGATCGTTGCCAAAAATTAAATTCAGCCACTTCAGCCTGGTCTCCAGGGAAAAGAACGATTTTTTCTCTCCATTTTCACCGACTGCGACGATAAGCCGGTCAAAGAGGGGCAGTGCTCTTTTAATTACAGATTCATGGCCCCTGGTTATTGGATCAAAGGAGCCGGGGAAGACTGCAATTCTTTGCATGTGTTATTCGTTTGAACCAGCAAAGATAAGAAAAACAGGTGGATTACAAGGTTATTCAAAGGTAAATGAGACCTGGAATATTTTCGAATTAACACGGTCTATCGATTCGGTATAGATGTTGTTTTCACGCTTGAGCACATCCATCAGGCCATACATCATTTTTAATTCCAGACCGAATTTAAACCACTCGTTGTAAAAATCAAAGCCTACGCCTGCCTCAATATAAATGTCGTTCTGATTGAATTTAACGATCTTTTCCGCCTTGTTTTTCTGCTCTCTTTTCTTGGCCTGTGATGCAAGGTCGAGGGAATATTGCGCCCCCGCGAGGAGGTATGGCCGGAAATTATTATACCGGACTGATTTATATTTGATTTCGATTGGAAAATTAATATAGGTAGAGGGAATCTTCTTGGTTACGGTCACTCGTTGTACCGGGTCTGGTGCTCCGGGTCTGTACCGGTAAGTTTCAAGTTCATAAATGATCGAACGGTCGCCAAATGACAATGATGGTACAAACTGCAACTCAAAATGCTTTCCCATCTGCATGTTACCGACAATGCTGATCACGAATCCCGGTATGGGATCAGAATTGAGTGAAAGAACCCTGGCTGAATCCGGTAATGGAAGTATATCAGGAATATAGGTTGAATCAAACATATGCCTGTTCAAATCATTGATCGGTTTTACAGTCACTAAACTCTGGTTTACGCCAAGGACGAATCCGAAATGGAACAGGCTCTCCTCATCATAGCTGGGCATATTCAGAACCACCATCCGCTGGCTCATTCCAATGAATGGAAGGCAGAAAGCGGCAATTAGCAGGGTTGCGACAAAAATACGATTGATCTTCAATGATTCGCAGTGAAGTTAGTGATAGAGAATAACGACGGATAATGAAATTTATTTTTCAGCAAGATAGATGGAGGCAATCCCCATGCTGAGTACGACCTGCCTGGTGTTTTTAAATCCCAGTTTATCAAGGATTTCAATAAAATTCCTTCCGGACGGGAATGCAGCAACCGATTCCGGCAAATAGGTGTATGCCTTACTGTTACCGGATATCATGCGTCCCATTAAAGGAATGACATAACGCGAATAGAGTCCGTAGAATTGTTTCATCGGGAAGGATGCCGGATGCGAAAATTCCAGAATCAGCATGATCCCTTTTGGTCGGAGCACCCGACCCATTTCGGTCAGGCCCAGTTCCAGGTTTTCATAGTTCCGCACGCCAAATGCCACTGTAATAGCATCAAAACAATTGTCGGAAAACGGGATTTTCTCCGCATCTGCCGTTTTAAGTGTAATGAGCTGATCCAATCCCTTTTCAATCAATTTCTGCCGGCCGATTTCAAGCATCTTCTCAGAAATATCAATTCCGATAATTTTTTTCGGCTTAATGGAAGATATCTGGATAGCCAGATCGCCTGTACCTGTTGCGACATCAAGAACGCTGGAAGGATTATGGCTGCTCAGTATGCGCACCAGTTTCCTTCGCCAGATCTTATCAATCCCTAAGGAAAGAAAATGGTTGAGAAAATCATATCTATGGGAGATATCATCAAACATCACCCGAACCTGTTCCTTTTTTGAAGGTTCACTCATATTGGAATGTCAAAAGTCAAAGTCAAAAGTTAACCAACTCACCTCAACCCCCGTCCCCTTCTCCTGAAGGAGAAGGGGTGCAGGGGATGAGGCTAATAAAAAAGGGATTATCCAGGGTTCCGGATAATCCCTTTTTCACAAACAGAGAGACTAAACTCCCAATTGAAGGCGTTTAAATCCGGTTACGGTAAGATCCTTATCATTTTCAGCAATATACTGACGTACGGTCTTCTTTCCGTCTTTGATAAAATCCTGGTTGAGCAGGGTCATCTCTTTAAAGAACTTCTGCAGTTTTCCCTGGGCGATTTTTTCAACCATATCCTCAGGTTTTCCCTCCTGGCGTGCCATATCTTTTCCGATCTCAATCTCGCGATCAATAACATCCTGCGTTACATTTTCCTTATCAACGGCAACAGGACTCATGGCAGCAACCTGCATGGCCAGTTCATGACCAATTTCAGAAATGTTCTTTGCATCCTTATTGCTTAATCCGATGACGGTTGCAAGACGGTTACCAAAATGGTTATAGGCAAAAACAACAGAAGATTCGATTACTTCAAAATGGGCGATCTGAATCTTTTCACCTGTTTTGCCAAGGAGTTCATTCAATTTCTCTTCAACAGTGGTTGTGCCTAAAGACATGGGCATCAGTTCGGCGGCAGAATGGATACGGTTATTTACTCCGAGATCCAGAAGATCCTTTGCAAATTTGATAAATTCCTCTGTTTTTCCGACGAAATCGGTTTCACAATTGACCATGATGACAGCTCCATAAGCATGATCATCTGATGTTTTTGCAATAACAAACCCCTGATTGGCATCACGGTCTGCTCTTTTTCCGGCAACTTTCTGACCTTTCTTACGCAGATAATCGATTGCTTTATCAAAATCGCCTTCTGTCTCCTGCAGGGCCTTTTTGCAATCCATCATCCCTGCACCGGACATCTGGCGCAACTTATTAACATCAGCAGCGGTAATATTCATATATTAATCTTTTTTGTGTGTTAGGAACAAAATGGTGAGTTAGTGAAATGGTAAAATAGCGAAATCTGAATTCCGCTATTTCCCATTCACTGAATGATTTATTTTTTATTGCTTTTTCCGGCAGGTTTGGAAATTCGCTTCCTGGCGGGTTTGTTGTCATCCGGAGCAGGTTCCAATCCTTTCATCTTGGCTACCTTGGTGTCAACAAAATCCTTCTTAACGATCTTGATGCCATCTTCATCAACTTCATCTTCATCTGCATCAAAATTCGACATTCTGCCTTCGAGTTCATCGCCTTCGCCACGTTCGTCGCTGGCCTCTTTCTTATCGCGGTCGAGTTTACGTTCCATCAGCCCTTCTTCCATGGCCCTTACCATTGTGTCAACGATGAGGGAGATCGATTTGGACGCATCGTCATTTGCCGGAATCGGAAAATCTACGGTCCTGGGGTCTGAATTCGTATCTACGATTGCGAAAGTAGGAATATTCAGTTTTTTTGCTTCTGCGAGTGCGATATGCTCTTTCAGGATATCAACTATAAAGATTGCCGAAGGCAGGCGGTTCAAATCGGCGATGGAACCTAAGTTCTTCTCCAGTTTGGCGCGTTCACGGGTGATTGTAAGCCGCTCCTTTTTCGAAAGGTTGGTATAGGAAGGGGAGCTCATCAGCTTGTCGATGGAGATCATTTTGCGAACAGCCTTACGAATGGTGGCGAAGTTTGTAAGCATACCACCGGGCCAGCGCTCAGTTACATATGGCATGTTAATTCTCTTGACATGTTCGGCAACGATGTCTTTGGCTTGTTTTTTTGTCGCGACAAAAAGCACCTTTTTACCGGCCTTGGCAATCTGTTTCATGGCTGCGGCAGCTTCATCGACTTTGGCCATGGTTTTGTAAAGGTCAATGATATGGATGCCATTGCGTTCCATAAAGATGTAGGGAGCCATCGCAGGGTTCCATTTGCGGCGCAGGTGACCAAAATGGACACCGGCATCCAGTAATGCATCAAAATTCGTTCTTGACATATAATAATTCTAAGAATTCTAAAATACTAACGTTTACTAAACTGGAATCTCTTACGGGCTTTTTTCTGGCCGAATTTCTTACGCTCCACCATACGGGGGTCGCGCATCATGAGTCCCTTGGCCTTTAATGCCGGCCGGTGTTCTTCACTCACTTCGCAAAGTGCGCGTGCAATGGCCATTGCCAGTGCTTCTGCCTGACCACGGATTCCACCTCCATCAAGGTTTACCTTGACATCGTATTTGCCCTGGTTGTTTGTCACCTCAAAAGGTTCAGTAACCTTGAACTGGAGGATTGGTGTGGGAAAATAATTCTTGAATTCACGGCCATTCACCGTAATGATGCCCTGGCCTTCTTTCAGATAGACTCGTGCGACGGCAGTTTTTCTTCTGCCGAGGGTGTTAATCACTTCCATGTTACTTGATTGAGGTTAATTTCATTGGTTTCGGTTGCTGTGCCTTGTGCAGATGCTCTGTGCCCGCGTAAACGTAAAGGTTGCGAAACAATTCGCGACCCAGGCGATTCTTCGGCAGCATGCCCTTGATGGCTTTTTCAATAACGGCTGTCGGTTTCTTGGCAAGCAGTTTAATGGGGGTCACTTCCCTCTGTCCTCCAGGAAAACCTGTATGGCTGAGGTAAATTTTATCCTCCATTTTTTTGCCGGTCAGCTGAATTTTTTCAGCATTGATGATGACAACATTGTCACCACAATCGACGTGCGGTGTGTAGTTGGTCTTTGTTTTGCCTTTCAGCAACATGGCCACTTTGGCTGCCAGTCGGCCAAGAACCTGACCTTCGGCATCGATAAGCACCCAATCTTTTGTCACGGTAGCCGCGTTGGCGCTTATGGTCTTGTAACTTAACGTATTCATGCTTCTTCCAATTATTTTAAACAATGAACCTTTTTCTTCCAAAAGGGGGTGCAAAGATATTCTTAATTTTCTTTCCCGCAATGCCAATAGTTGTTTAAAATGATATATTTTTGCATTATCCTTTATTTTATAACACTTATTTATTATTATATGCCTTATTTTATGTCAATATAAAGTGTTTCTCGCAAATTTTCGCAGATAAGGGCTCAAATCTGCGAGAAATTTTTCCATCTGATTTTCTGCACTTTACAAATTTTCTTATCGAAAAAGTGAAAATAATCCGCTTAACCGTATCACCTTTATATGTTAAAACCGATTAAACAAGTGAAATACTAATTTGAATTTTCCTGTACTTAAATATCTTCAAGATGGAATACCGTCAAAATGAACAGCTGCTCCTGGCAACTGAATTTGTTCAGTTCACGAACAAAAATATCTTTTTAACCGGAAAAGCCGGAACGGGTAAAACAACTTTTCTGCATAACCTCAGGAGAATCACCCCAAAGAGGATGGTGGTTGTTGCTCCCACCGGCGTGGCAGCTATTAATGCAGGAGGGGTCACGATTCATTCGTTCTTTCAGCTGGGGTTTGGTCCTGCCATCCCCGGGTCGGCGCAGCCAGCGACCCCTGGTCAAAAAGATCAGGGGTTTCAGAAAAAGTTTAACCGTGAAAAGATCAGGCTTATCAAGTGTATTGATGTGCTGGTCATCGATGAAATCAGCATGGTCCGGGCAGATGTTCTGGATTCAATTGACGAGGTCCTGCGCAGGTACCGGAACCGTTACAAACCATTTGGAGGAGTTCAGCTGCTGATGATTGGCGATTTGCATCAGCTTTCACCGGTCGTCAAAGAGGCTGAATGGGCTATCCTGCGTCCCTTTTATAAAAGTCCCTATTTTTTTGACAGCCAGGCACTGAAAAAAACAGATCCGGTCACCATAGAGTTAAAAGAGATTTTCCGGCAATCGGATACTCATTTTATCAACCTTCTCAACAAGGTCCGGGCAAATGCAATTGAAGAATCAACAATTAAGGAACTGAATACACGCTTTATCCCTGGTTTTAACCCGGGGGATGAAGCGGGGTTTATCACACTTACCACGCACAACGCCACTGCATTTGAAACCAACAGAATCAAACTGGAAGCCATTCCAGGGGTCGCGCAGGTGTTCTCCGCAGTAACAGACGGCGATTTCCCTTCCGGTGATTTCCCGACAGAAGGAGAACTTGGATTAAAACTGCAGGCCCAGGTCATGTTTATTAAAAATGATTTGTCATCTGAAAAACAATTTTACAACGGGAAGATCGGAGTTATTACCCGGATGGACGATGAATCCGTGTTTGTAAAATGTCCGGGTGACGAATCTGAAATAAAAGTAAAACCGCTCACCTGGGAACGTGTCAGGTATTCACTGCAGGATGACACAAAGGAGATCAGGGAAGATGTAGTCGGCAGCTTTACCCAGATTCCGCTCAAACTGGCATGGGCCATCACAATTCACAAAAGCCAGGGTCTTACGTTTGACAAAGTAATCATTGATGCCAATGCCGCCTTCGCATTTGGACAGGTCTATGTAGCTTTGAGCCGCTGCCGAACCTTTGAAGGGATCGTATTAAGCACTCCCATCTCATCTTCAGGTATTAAAACTGATTCTGTGGTTCAGAATTATTCCAATGATTCTCAACAGCAGGAGCCCGGTTCCGATAAACTTTTTGAATCCAAATACATCTACCAAAAAGATTTGTTTTTTGAACTATTTGATTTTAAATCAACCAAATACAGAATTGATGCGTTGCATAAACTCATTCAGGAAAACCACGGCATTCTGAACGGCTCATTACTGACTGAACTACAGGCAACGACGGACCTGTGTGACTCAACAATATTTCAAATTGCTGAGAAATTCAAATTTCAGATGTCAAATTTAATGCAGCCGGCAACTCTGCCGGAAGAGAATGAAGCTCTGCAGGGAAGGGTAAAACAAGCTGTAACCTATTTCTGTGCCAGTATCAAATCAAATCTCTCTCCTTACCTGGAAAAAGTGAGTATTGATACCGATAATAAAGCTGTGGGCAAGCTGCTGTCCGAAGCATTGGAAAAATTACAGAAAGATGTCTATATTAAGATTTCGTGTCTTGAAAGTTGCAGAAACGGACTGGAAACAAATACATTCATCAAAACAAGGTCGAATTCGGAAGTAGATTTCAGACCGACGAATAAACAAAAATCACAGGAACAGCCATCCTACTCAAAAAACATCACCCACCCGGTGCTGTACCAGGAGCTGAAAAAATGGCGTGACAACCTTGCAGGTGAGCATAACTTACCGGTTTACATGGTATTACCTCAAAAATCGATCCTGGAACTTGTACAAAAATTACCGGTTAATCTGCAGGCGCTGAAGAGCATCAAAGGAATCGGACAGGCGAAAATCAACAAATTCGGTGAGGAAATAATTGATCTTATAAAAAGCTATTGCATTGATTATGACATAGTTTCGCCCCAGGTTGAGATTCCGGTTGTTGAAAAGAAGGTAAAAAAAAGTTCTCGTAAAACATCTGTAAGCCATGTACCAAAGGCTGCTCATTAACAAGCTTTCCCGTAACAAACCATTCTGTATCCTGGGAGCAAGGGCGGTTGGAAAGACAACACTCATCAGGGATTTTGCGGACAAATTCAGCAATTATATCCGGGTTGACCTGGAAACCGCGGCTGATCGTGAAATCTTCACACAGGAAGGGTCACATGAGGAGATACTCAGAGCAATCAGTTTTTTAAAGGGAAAAGAGATTCGCGGAAACGGAACCCTGATCGTTCTTGATGAACTCGGGCAGTGTCCGGAGGCGATCAGGTGGGCGGGAGGACAGCTAAGCGGGAGGACAACAGGTGGACGGGAGGACAGGCCTTTCATTGCCGGGGTTTCGTCAATTATGACAAAAGAGCTCAGGGTGCTTACCGATCCTGAATCCGGATCAATGGGCGTACAATATCTTCATCCATTTTCCTTTGAAGAGTTTCTGCTGGTGATGGACGATACAGCCGCACTGGAAGCTTTCCGGGAGGTGCCGGTTCCATATTATGCCTATGAAAAACTGCTTAACTATTTTCATCTCTACTCGCTGATTGGCGGGATGCCGGAGATTACCAGTGAATACGCAGCAAACCACAATCTTTCGGGACTGAAAAAAATTTACGGGCACATAGAAGAACGGTTTATACAAAGCCTGCCTCATGTTACCCCGGGAATCAGAAGCCGGAACCTGGCCCTGGAAGTTCTCCAGAACACCTATCCTTATGCCGCGACCCGTATCAGTTTCAACCGGTTCGGGAACCTGGAAAAGGGCAGCAGGGAGATCAGCCAGGTTTTTAAAGCGCTTGAGCAAACTTTCTTCATTCGTTTGATCTACCCGGTTACCTCAACCACCCTTCCAACGTTACCCGATATTTCGAAATTCCCCCGGCTCCAGCTGCTCGACACCGGGCTGGTTAATTATTTTTCCGGAATACAAAAACCCCTGTTCCAGTCGCATGACATGAATGCCATTTTCGAAGGCCAGATTGCACGGCAGGTAGTTGGACAGGAGATCCTGGCAACCATGCATGAAACCGAGGGACCGGATTTCTGGGTCAGAAATAAAGCACAATCCTCAGCCATGGTAGATTTCGTGATTCCATTCGACGGCATGCTCATTCCTGTTCTGGTGCGCTCTGGGGGAAGCCGGGAGGTTACGTTCGTTGCACCAGTTCATCGACGAATCGCCACATCCTTTTGCGGTGAGGCTTTACGCCGGCAAACCCGGCATTCAGCAATCCCTGACCCTCAGAAACAAAAAATATTATCTCCTGAGCCTCCCTTATTTCCTTGCCGGTAAGATCAGGGAACATCTTGGCGGGTTCAGAAAATATGTGGAAGGATGAAAATTTCCTACCTTTGCGCACCGTTTTCACTCATTCCGGATTATGTCGATCAGCGTTGTAAACCTCACCAAAACATATGGCACCCAGAAAGCGCTGGACGCCATCTCCCTTGAAATCAAGCCTGGTGGAATCACAGGACTTCTTGGCCCGAACGGCGCCGGCAAAAGCACCCTGATGAAAATCCTCAGCTGCTTCATTCCTCCTACATCAGGGGATGCCTCTGTGTGCGGATTTGACATCCTGGAACAGTCCATCGAAGTAAGAAAAAAGGTTGGATACCTGCCTGAAAACAACCCGCTCTACCTTGACCTTTATGTCAGGGAGTTCCTTGGCTTTATTGCGGGCACACGACAGCTTAACGGAAACATCCCCAAACGGGTTGCTGAAATGGTTGAAATGACCGGACTTCAGACCGAGCAGCATAAGAAAATCGGGGCGCTGTCGAAGGGTTACAGGCAGCGTGTGGGCCTTGCCCAGGCCATGATTCACGACCCGGAGGTATTGATCCTGGATGAGCCTACATCCGGGCTTGACCCGAACCAGTTGCTTGAAATCAGGCATCTGATCACGGAAGTTGGCAAAACCAAAACAGTAATAATGTCAACACATATTATGCAGGAGGTGGAAGCCATCTGCAACCGGGCCATCATCATTCACAAGGGGCACATCATCGCAGATGACTCTACATCGAACCTTCAGCACCTGGCTACATCAAAAGTAATCATCAAAGTTGAATTCAACACCCCGGTCGATGGCAAATTACTCAAACTGATACCCGGAGTTCTTGATGTTTCATCTGCAGCCTCCAACCTCTGGCACCTCACCTCATCCCCTGGTACAGATATCCGGGCAGATGTGTTTCAGTTTGCCGTTGAGCATAAATACACTGTGCTTTCCCTGCACCGTGAAGAACAAAAACTCGAGGAGGTATTCCAGGAATTGACAAGAACATAAGCAGGCGAATCCCGGATATGTATCTTTTTTTTCTAATCAGAAATTTTAGTATTTTTGTGGCCGCAAAAGTGGAAAGATTTGATTGATTGCAACCACTGGAAAAAAATGCTAAAACACAATTTCCTCCCTTCAATCGCAAATCAACTTCATTTTATTCATTCGTAAACCGTAATTCATAAATCGTAATTCTTTTCGTATGGGATATTTATTTACATCGGAGTCGGTATCAGAAGGACATCCGGATAAAGTGGCCGATCAGATATCGGATGCATTGCTTGATGAGTTCATGAAATGGGATCCTGAATCTAAGGTGGCATGTGAAACCTTTGTTACAACAGGTCTTGTTGTTTGCGGAGGTGAAGTAAGAACCCAGGGATGGGTGGATGTTCAGGAGACAGCGCGCCGCGTGATCCGGCAGATTGGCTATACCAAAGCTGAATACCGTTTCGATGGAGATTCCTGCGGTGTCATTTCTACCATCCATGAGCAGTCGGCAGATATCAACCAGGGCGTTGAGCGTGAGAAGAAAGAAGACCAGGGTGCCGGCGACCAGGGGATGATGTTTGGCTATGCCTGTAATGAAATGGAAAACCTCATGCCGATGTCGGTGGAGCTGGCCCATATTTTTCTGCAGGAGCTGGCAGCAATCCGCAAAGAGGGCAAGCAGATGAAGTATCTTCGCCCCGACAGCAAATCACAGGTCACCATTGAGTATGACGACCTTGGAAAACCCATGCGTATTGACACCATTGTTGTAAGCACCCAGCATGACGATTTTATCCAGCCTGCCGATGCAACCGCCAAGGCTGACAAAGCCGCTGAAAAGGCCATGCAGGATAAAATCAGGGAAGATGTGCAGAAAATCCTGATTCCCCGGGTTAAAAAGACACTTCCTGCAAAGATCCAGAAGCTTTTCCAGGGAGATTTTAAACTTCACGTGAACCCGACCGGAAAATTCGTGATCGGAGGTCCTCATGGAGATACAGGCCTTACCGGGCGCAAGATCATTGTTGACACTTACGGCGGTCATGGCGCACATGGAGGCGGGGCTTTCTCCGGCAAAGATCCCTCTAAAGTTGACCGTTCAGCCGCTTATGCTGCCCGTCATATTGCGAAAAACATGGTGGCTGCAGGTGTTGCCGACCAGGTACTGATCCAGGTTGCGTATGCCATTGGCGTTGCACAACCTGTCGGACTTTATGTCAACACATTTGGAACTGCAAAGGTGAAAGATAAAAAAGGCAATATCCTTTCAGATGGTGCAATTGCTGAAAAGATCAACAAGATATTCGATATGCGCCCCTATGCCATCGTTGAACGCTTTGGCCTGAAGAATCCGATCTACCAGCCAACAGCATCTTATGGCCATTTCGGCCGTGATTATTTCAATGGCGAAGTCGAAGTTTTTTATCCTGTAAAAGGCTCAAAACCCAAGAGAGTTAATGGAAGCGGGAAAGATGTGTACACTAAAAAAGTCGATTTCTTCGGATGGGAAAAACTTGATTATGCCGATAAAGTCAGGAAAGAATTTGACATTAAACTTTAAGACAAACAAGTTTTTTCTTCTTCTGGTACTGGCATTCCTTTCATTTTCAGGAAGTGCACAGATTGATATTCAGCGCTATACCACAGCCACCGATACTTTTTACTGGAAACGATATATCCAGATACCGAAACCGCAGAGGGTCAACCTGAAGCGGTTTTCGGTTTCTCAGCCCGGCAAAAAGATCGATTCATTTCTTGCCCGTCATCTTAGCCAATTTCCCGTTTACCTCAGTGATACAGCACCCCGCTTCACCTTAAAGGATCTGAGGAAGTGTCTTAATCCTGCAGATATCAATGGCGACAACCTGCCCGATATGATCTTTAGCGGGTACAACGACTGGAAATCAGAAATCGTGCAGATCTGGATAAATCGCAGGGACAGCTTTGAACTCGTTTTTGAGGACTGCCAGTACATTTCTGGAATTAAAAGAGCTGAGAAAAAAATGCTGGAGATTCAGATATGTGATGTTGGCACCGACACCAGCTACCTATATTTTACACGCGATTACCGGGTTGAACAGGAAGCAGGCAATCCGATTTTCATCCGGGGGAAGCAGGTTGTTTCCTATAAACATACCGAAGAGCCTTTTAAGTATTACCCCCTGCCAATTCCATTTACATCCAAATCTGACACCCTCATGCTGCGGGCGTCGGCAGCCCTTCAGAACGAACCCTTTATACCACAACTGGATTCATTTGGCAACATTATTGCAAAATTCAGGACCCAGGTGAAAGGCCAGGCACTTGCATATAAATCAAACGGGAAAGGGAATGACTGGTTCTTTGTAGAGATTTCGCCTTCAACAACTCCTTCGGCTTCGATACTCTATGAGACAGACAAGTTGCCCACTTTTATCCGTGGCTGGGTTTCAGGCCGGTCAATCCGGTTAAACTGATTTTAACCAAATGCTGTTAATGTTTTACGATCAGCTTTTTGGTTTGGCTTATTTTCCCGTCAACCAGGAGTGAGCAGAAATAAATCCCGTTATTCAAGCCGGTGCCGTTGATCGTTGCCTTTCCGCCGGAGGCCGGCAAAACCATTGCCTGGACTGAAGAACCAAGGAGATCGCGGATTACAAGGGTTCCCTGTGCTCCGGCAGGCAATGAATAGGTGCACCATGCTTCTGTTGAAACAGGATTTGGATAAATATTGGAAAGAACACCCTGGCGTCCGATTGCTTCGGCCATACCAACTCCAAAGGAGGTATATTTCACAGTGATACTAACAGAATCATTTGCATTTGCCCTGTCAAAGAATACCCAGCGAACAACACTTTCCCCGGGGTTAAAATAATAGGATGAAGTCAATGCGGTATAATGGCCTGAAAACTCAGTGACAACCTGGCCAGGTGTAAACGGCTGAGCTGCCGGAGACACATAGGTAGCAGCTCCGGTACAGCCTCCGGCCCAGCACATCGTCACCTCTGTTGAATCGGCAAGGCTCAATTCGACTTTTTTTACAAGGACATCAATGTTATTGCTGCTGGTATTCGTGACATTAAGATAGGTCACAAGGGTGGAACTGTCAGGTGTGCCAGCCTGAACAATGAAAGAGTTTGGGGCGATTGGTCCATGGCTGTCTGAGAGGGAAAGGCTCTGTGAATAGCCATATAATGCAAAAACTGAGAATAACAACGCAGAAAGTAAAAGTCTTTTCATAACCGTTTTTTTAATGTTAAAAGTTATTCAGCAAATTTACAACTTTTTTTAATTAGTGGTTGAGAATGAACTTAATCTTTATTATTTTTGTAAGGGTTAAAAACTTAAAACTGAACACATGAAAAAATTATTACTTATTTTCACCTTCTTCTCCCTCCTGATTTCAGGATACAGCCAGTCACAGCGCCTGGTGATGCTGGAGGAGTTCACCTCAGCTACCTGCGGCCCGTGTGTCAGCAAAAACTCCCTTTTCCACACCTGGGAACTGCAGAACCCTGACAAATTTACCTCAATTTATTACCATGTAAACTGGCCTGCTGCCGGTGATCCGATGAACCTGGCCAATCCCGGGGAGACAGCTGCCCGGGTAAGCTATTACATGAGCCCGACAAACATGTACGTTCCATATTCGGTACTCGATGGGAACTATTACAATGGAAGTGCCGGCGGATGGACGATGACCAACGTCAACAACAGGTATGCGGTTCCCTCCCCTTTTGAGATCCAGGTGCAGCACAGGGTTTCGACTGCCCAGGATTCGGTTTTCTCAACCATGCTCATTAAATGTACGCAAAACACTACTGCAAGCATGACCGCCCACAATGTCATCATCGAGAAGTGGATCCACTTTAACTCGGCGCCCTGTGCCAGTTCAAACGGTGAGCGTGACTTCTATAATGTCATGAAAAAGATGATCCCGGGATCTACCGGAACTACATTGCCAAACAGCATGGCAACGGGAGACTATATCATTCTCGAAGGTGTATGGAAAGCCGGCCTGGTTTACGACTTCACCCAAATTGCCTCAGTCGGGTTTGTTCAGGATAAAGGCACCAAAGAGATTTACCAGACAGCTAAAAGTTCAGAAAGCCCCCTTATTTTACCGTACAACACTGATTTACAGGTACTGGAGGTTGGCAATGTGCTTGCCAAAACATGTAAAAACAAACTTTCACCAACGGTAAGAATCAGGAATAATGGAAACAATCCAATAACGAGCATGACCATTAAATATAAGATAAACAATGGAAACATCAGTAGTTATACCTGGAACGGGTCGCTGACAAGCATGCAGAAAACTTCTGTTCTGCTTCCTGAGTATGCATTCGATTTGCTGGATCAGAATACACTGACCGTTTTTTCAACGAGTCCGAACAACATCGCAGATCAATACCCGAAAAACGACACACTCAAATTCAACTTCACCACATCTCCTGTCTCCACCAATCAGATCAAAGTTGCCCTCAGAACCGACAATACTCCGGCTGAAACAACGTGGGAGATCAGAAATTCGTTGAATGTAGTTGTCGCCACCGGTGGTCCGTATCCTGAAGCCAACAAGCTTTACCAGCAAACATACACCATGCCTCAGCCTGATTGTTACTCGTTCATCATCACCGACACAGGCGGCAATGGAATTTGCTGCAGCAATGGAAATGGCGGGTATGAAGTTTCATCCAATGGATCCCTGATCAAACAGGGAGGTTCATTTGGTTATTCAGAGTCATGCGAATTCTGGTATGAAGCCCAGGTTGGCCTTCCTGAAGCCGGTAACAGCAATCCATTAATTGTCTATCCGAATCCGGTTGATGGTTCATCAAAGGTATCATTCTATCTTCAGAGCAGCAGCGAGGTACAGATGATCCTTTACAGTGCATTCGGGCAGCTGGTCAAATCGTGGACTCTCGGGTACCTCAACGCCGGGCAACATGAGACTTTGCTTGACGGGCAAGCATTAAAACAAGGAGTTTATATCCTTCAACTGAAAACAGGCTCGGAAGTGTTTTCGAGAAAAGTTTCTGTTTTACAGTAACTTAATCGTTATGTGGGATCCTCACCTCGAGGGCCCCGATACCAAACTTTGACATTGGGGCATCGAAGAACTCGATGCCCTTTTGCATTTTAAGTAACTCGATGAGACTGGCCCGAAGCACTCCATTCCCAACCCCATGGATGAAAACGACTTTGATAAAATGGGATGCAAGAGCGCTGTTGAGACATTTAAGAAAAAAGTTTTTCTGAAACTCCAGAATTTCAGATTTCTCCAGGTTTGCCGGATCGTCAACCAGCTCATGGATATGGAGGTCGACAACTGCCTCGCGAGGGGCAACCTGATATTTTGCAATCAGTGGCGGAACTTTGGCCTGGACCTGGTCACCGGAACCGGAATCCCGAACATCAGCAGCTTCCGAAAGAAAATATTCAGTAAGCGAAATTACCTTTATAACAATTCCTTTTGCCTGTATGGCTGAATGATACCGGTAATTTCCTTCCTTAAAAAACTTCTTTCCTTCGATACGGAATTCGGAATTGAATGGGGGAAGAAGTGATTTGACTTGTTCCTTATGAAAAAGAAATTGCATGATTCCGTCAGTCCAGTTCGTTACCTGTTCCCTGTTGATGGTGGCGATCACTATTTTGGAATCGGGAAAGATACTTCCATAGTCAACCCCGTTGTAATGACCCGTAGGTGTTTTACTGAAAATGTTATAAAGGATGTCGTAAGAGCTGTTGTTTACCAGAAAGACGTCCAGTTGCCCGGTGACAAGCCACTTCTGATCATGCGGGACAAACGCCAGGTAGAGCTCTTCAGCCTTACGGTCAGAGGCCAGGTGAGCAGGCAGGTCAGTTAACCTCTCCTCCCCTGTTTCAGCCGCATCAGCTGGCTGATCCGGCAGGACAACATCGAAATGTTCGTCAAAAAAGTGTGCAGCAGGTTCTTTCGGATCAATTTTTATCAGTTCGCTGATCATGGTTGGAATCTCAAAGCCATCCTCAATCATAATACTCACCATCCGGCTGTCTATGACTTTCGCAATGATGCCTCCACCGGATGCATTCAGAAACTTTACTTTATCGCCGACCTTGAGGGTGCTCATAATTTTAGTTTTATGGGTAAACAGGTTTACTTGCTGGAGAAGACTTTGGTTTTTGCAAAGGTAGATTATATTTTGCGAAAGGATTTGCCAGGCCCTTCAATTGGAAGTATCCGCTTCCCTTCTTACCAGTTTATCCGTTCACCCGGCCAACCATGAAATTTCCCTCAACCACTCATAATCAAGCAGTAATGACCCTTATCAAACATGATGAATTTTGAATATAAAAAAAAAATGTAACTTGCGCCCATTATTAACCAAAAAAACGTCATTATGAGGAGATTTACAACTCTGCTGCTTTTCTTATGCTTAGCAGCAACCACATCGTTTGGAGGTGGGTACCAGGTTGGTTTGCACAGTGTACGCAACACCGGAATGGGCCTTATCGGAACCTCGCTGAGCAACGATGCAAGCAGTTTATTTTACAACCCGGGCGGCGCTGCTTTTGTCAGCGACAAATGGAGTTTTTCGGCTGGTGTCAGTTTGATTTTTGCCAGGGGAACCTACCAGGCAAAAGATGTCAACTACCAGGCTACCATCAAGCATGAACTGAATACCCCGTTTTATTTTTATGCCGCTTTCAAACCCACCAAGAATCTCAGCATTGGCCTTGCAGTGAACACTCCTTATGGCAACAGGCTTGCCTGGAACGATACTGAAGGGGATGACTGGAAAGGAAGATACCTTATTAAGGACATCTCCTTCAAAGCAATTACATACCAGCCAACGATTTCTTACAAATTCAAAAACGTTGTAGGAATTGGTGTTGGACTCGTATATTCAACAGGAACTGTTGATATGAATAAATCAATTCCTATTCAGGGGGCCACTGGTGATGGTACTATGAACGTTAAAGGAAGCACAAGCAATTTCGGTTTCAATGCCGGGATCATGGTTCATCCCGACAAAGGCTGGAGCATCGGCCTTGATTACCGTTCCAAAATTGAAATGAATGTAAAGGGTGCCGACGCTACATTTGCTGTTCCTCAATCGGTAAGTGACAAATTTCCGGCCACTAATAAAGCGGATGTGATGTTGCCCCTGCCTGCCAATCTTGACCTTGGAGTTTCCTATGAATTTGGCAAGAGCAACCAATGGATGATCGGGTTGAATTTGTGTTATGTGTTTTGGAGTACTTATGACTCCCTTGCATTCGATTTTCAAGAGCCGGTTAATGGAGCTACACACATTGCAACACCTGCATTGTATACAGACCAGCTGATTGTACGTGTCGGCGCTCAGTACAAAGTGAGTAAAGCAATTACCTTAAGAGCTGGTGGTTATTATGATCCATCCCCGGTGAAAAATGATTACCTGAACCCGCAAACCCCAAGCCTTACCGAAATTGGCGTTACCTGCGGACTGTCAGTTACTCCTTTCAAGGGATTCAGCATCGATGCAGCCTTCCTTTACCTGATGGGTGCCAAACGGGACGGAACCTATTCTCCCGACAATTTTGCCGGTACTTACCGCACAGGGTTCAGCATTCCGGGAATTGGTTTATCTTACAGTTTTTAACTTTAAATACATATAGATCATGAAAAAAATTCTTTTCATCATATTGTCACTTGCGGTCCTGACAGCCTGTGAGCGGAAGATTGACGAATTCAATGCGTCAGCCAACGGGCTCGACTTCTCGAACTTTGTTTCGGTTGGGAATTCGCTCACAGCCGGTTATGCTGACGGTGCATTGTACACGTCGGGCCAGGAAAATTCAATTCCGAACATCATGGCCACCCAATTCAAAACCGTTGGCGGCGGAACATTCAAACAACCTCTGATCGGCACCAACGATGGAGTTGGATTTCAGCCGATTCCCGGCGGGCTTTATTGCTATACAAAAAGAGTGCTGTATTATACTGTGGATAAGGATTGTTATGGAAATCCCGTAGTCCCTGAAATCAAGTCGATTAAACCAGGTTTTGTCTCCAATCCAGACCAGGCCACTTTGCTGCAGCAATTGTTTGCACCTTCCACTGTAACGGGCCCTTACAACAACATGGGCGTTCCGGGAGCTACGCTTCAAACATTGTTCATGCCCGGATATGGCTCACAATATGGAAACCCGTATTTTACGCGTTTTGCAACATCGCCGGGAACAACGATCCTTGCTGATGCCATTGCTCAGCAACCATCCTTCTTCTACCTGTGGATCGGGAACAACGATGTACTTGCATCAGCGCTTGCCGGTACTGACCAGATGATGACACCAGCAGATACATTTGCAAAATACTACCCGATGGCTGCCGGTGCTTTGATGGCTTCTGCTAAAAAACCAAAAGGTGTAATTGCAAATCTTCCTTACGTGACAAGCATTCCTTTCTTTACAACCATCTCACAAAAACTGCCATGGAACGGTGTTCCACTTGATGCCACACAGGCTGCCCAGCTTAATGGATTATATGCATTGCAGGGACATCCCGAAATCGTGTGGAAAGCCGGTTTGAATCCTTTTGTCTATAAAAAGGAAGATGGCACCCTTGCCCAGTTGCAGGAAGGTGACCTCTTTTTATTGACCTTGCCGACAGATTCCATCAAATGCAGGGGAATGGGGATTGCCGATACAACAAAGCACCCGATGCCATACATTTACCCGATTCCAGGTAAATATGTACTTGACAAATCAGAACAGGCAAACCTCAAGGCACGCACAGACGAGTTCAATGCGACCATATACAAAGTTGCGACGGAAAACAACTTAGCAATTGCCGACATGAATGGGTACCTCAAACAATTTGCCAGCGGCATGGTATTCGATGGTATCAAGATGAGCACTGCATTTGTATCGGGTGGGTTGTTTTCAACTGACGGAGTACACCTGAATCCCCGTGGCAATTGCGTGACTGCAAACTTCTTCATCCAGGCAATCAATTCCAAATACGGAAGTACGATTCCACAGGCCAATGTCACCAATTATCCCGGACTGACGTTCCCGTAACAAATCTGAATTCTGAAATCTGAAATGGCGAAATAGTTATTATTTCGCCATTTTGCTTTTCAGCCATTTCATCATTTTATCTGTGGCTTTACCCCTATGGCTGATCCCGTTCTTGAGATATGCAGGCATCTCGGCAAAGGTTTGCCGCTGTCCGTCGGGGAGAAACACCGGGTCATAACCGAAGCCATCTGAACCATGTCTTTCAGTAACTATCACCCCGTCAATCCGTCCTTCAAATAAGTGCTCCTCCCCATTAATAATCAAACAGATCACACAACGGAAACAAGCTTTCCTGTTCTCCATGCCTGAGAGTTCCCCGAGAATTTTATCGATGTTATCATCAAAACTGCATCCCTCTCCCGCATAGCGCGCTGAATAGACGCCCGGACGTCCTCCAAGCGAATCAATTTCAAGTCCGGTATCATCGGCAAAACAATTTTGCCCGGTCTGATCAAAGATAAACCTTGCCTTCTGCCTGGCGTTTCCTTCAATGGTCTCCTGTGTTTCAGGGATATCGACATCAAGATTCACATCTTTGAGACTGAGTACATTAAACTGATTTCCCAGGATCTCCCGTACTTCCTGGAGTTTATGGAGGTTGTTGGTCGCGAAAAGCAAGTTGGGCATCATAATTTGAAGAGTGGGCAATTGGTTTGCAGTTACTTTATTTCCATGATTAAACGGGTAATGAGTTCCCCGAAACTCCAGCCATGGGCGCGTGCCATCTTTGGAACAATGCTTGCAGTGCTCATCCCCGGCACCGTATTTACCTCCAGGAACCAGAACGCCGAACCGGTAAAGATATAATCAAAGCGGACGACACCTTTGCAATTTAACTTTTCATACAGGAGCCGGGAAATGCCCTGGCATTGCTGGGAGAGCTCTCCGGGAATTTCTGCAGGAACGACTTCTTCGGCCATGCCTTTCTTATATTTCGCATCATAATCGAAATATTCCGTTTTTGGAATTATCTCGGTTACCGGGAAGGCAATGATCCTGCCTTCCGTTCGTAACACCCCACAGGTAAGTTCGCGCCCCTTGATGAATTCTTCAGCAAGCACTTCTGAATCTTCGTGAAACGCCTTTGCCAGTGCAGCACCCAACTCGCTTTTGTGGTTGACTTTGGTCATCCCTACACTTGACCCCCCGTTGTTTGGCTTTACGAATACCGGAAGCGCCAGCTGGCTTAATATATCCGATTCCAGATTTAACCCTTCGCGGAACAGGTGGATTGATTTCGCCGTATTAATTCCGCAGGAACGCACTACATCCTTGCAAAAACTCTTGTTAAACGTAATTGCAGATGTTGTTACATCACTGGAGGTGTATGGAATGCGAAGCAAGTCGAAGTATCCCTGTAATTTGCCATTTTCACCAGGTGTGCCATGAATGGCAACAAACACCAGGTCAAACCTGATTTTTTTCCGGCCGATGGTCAGGCTGAAATCGTTTTTATCGATGGGGAATTTTTTCAACCCGATACGGTAATACCATTTTTCTCCTTTAATCAGGATAAGGTATGGATTGAACAGTTCACGGTCAATATGAAGTTCAACCTGTTTAGCGCTTTTGACTGAGATTCCGTACTCCCGGGAATCACCTCCTGCTACAATGGCGACATTTAACATATTCGGTGTTTTTATGACACAAAAGTAGCACAAATATTTTGCTCCTTGTGCAAAATTCAATTTTTGCGTAAGTTTGTATTTTATTAAGAAAACACAATAAAACTGACCTTTTCAGGTTAACAGATAAAGCTGCGGATGGATTTTTTACGATTTCTCTTTTCAAAAAAATTTTTTAAGCATCTACTCCTTGCGATTGGAGTCAGCTTCGTTTTGATATGGCTGATTCTCCAGTCTCTCGCATGGTACACCAAGCATAACGATTACATCATTGTTCCTGAGTTCCGCGGGTTGTATTTTTCTGATGTAAAATCAAACACCGAAAACAGCAGTTACCAGTTCAATGTAATTGATTCTATTTTTGATGCAGACAAGCCGAAGGGATCTGTTCTGTCTCAGGATCCTTACCCGGGGGCCAAAGTCAAGAAAAACCGGATGGTTTACTTAACTGTCACCTCGATGGTTCCGGAAAAGACCACCATGCCTGAGTTACGTGATCTTACCTTACGCCAGGCTCAGTCTATGCTTGAATCTGCAGGCCTGAAACTTGGAAGGTTGTCCTATATCAAATCATTTGATGAAGATGCTGTTCAAAACCAGCTTTTTAACGGTAAGGTTATTAAAGCAGGGACTCAGCTTGACAAAGGCTCGGTTATTAACCTTACTGTTGGAATGGGTGCAAAGGCAATGGTGGATTCGGTGAGAGTGGATAGCCTGGAATAACAGGAGGACGGGTGCGATAGTAATTATACTTAACTGATTTTAAAATGCGTTTTCATTTAATTATTTTCATCTCCTTATACCTCGGAGTGGCCGGGTTTGCCCAGGAGATTCTCACCGGCTTGCAGTTTAACCCTGCAGTCAAAGCCAGGGTTATCGAACACACCCGGATGGACTATCTGAATGCAGGGCTCGATACCATTCCGGTATCAATACCTTTTTTCGATGATTTTTCGGCCAACGATGTCTTTCCTTCGGATCAGCGTTGGATCGACCATTTCGCATTTGAGAATGACGACATGCCGGTTTACCCGATCAACCTGGGGGCAATGACCCTCGATGCGATTAATGACTCCGGCAACATGTATCCTGCCGCCGTTCCCGGCCCTGCTGTATTTATTGCAGACCACCTTACCTCCCGATACATCAGGCTGGATTCTGTATTTACACCTGTTCCGAAAGCACTGACCCCGGCTGACTCTGTATACCTCAGTTTCTTTTACCAGCCCCAGGGCAGAGGGAAAGCACCGCAAAAGAATGATTCACTGGTACTGGAATTCCTTGTGACACCTGCCCATGACAGCATTATACCGGGCGATACGATCCCAATTCCTGACCTTTGGCGAAAAATGTGGTTTGCCAACGGGATGTCTCTTGACACTTTCAATTTAAAATACAACAAGTGGTTTGCCCAGGTAATGGTTCCCGTGACAGATCCTCTCTTTTTAAAAAACAAATTCAGGTTCAGATTTTTCAATTATGTAAGCCTGGCCAGTACAGCAGAGCCAAGCTGGGCGAGTAACACAGCCCAATGGAACCTGGACAACGTTTATCTCAACATTGGCCGCAACAGATACGACACCATTTATCCTGAATTACGGTTTGTTTACCGCCCCCCTTCTCTTCTCAAGCGCTATGAATCAATGCCTTATCCTCAGTACTGTGATGACCCGACGAACGCAATCAAGGATACCATTGACATCCTCATAACCAACCGGGATATTGCTCCGCAGATGTCAACCTATGGTTATTCGGTTACCAGCCCTGTCACCAGTTTTTCAAAAACTTACAGTGGCGGAAGTTACAATATACAGCCATACAATACAGATCCCTATGTAACCTACCAGAAATTCGCGCATCCTTTAGTGACTTTCCTGATCCCAATAAGTGAGGCCGACAGTGCGACGTTTCTGATGAAACATATTGTGACGGCTTCAGCGCCGGGATCGAATCTGGGTGATACCATGCAGGCCTACCAGAAATTTTTCAACTATTATGCATATGACGACGGCACCCCGGAGGTAAGTTACGGACTCACCCCTGCCGGCTCCCAGCTTGCATATCGTTTCAGCCTTAGCAGATCTCCTGATACTTTACGGGCCATCAGGATCTATTTCAACAAGACGCTGGGCAATGTGAGTCAACAGTTTTTTAATCTTTGTGTCTGGAACGACAATGCGGGCAAACCCGGTAAGACTGTTTACTCCGATCTTGTTTTACCCAGATATGCCGACAGCATCAACAAATTTGTAACATACCACATCATCCCTCCGCTGGCAGTTACAGGGACATTTTATGTGGGGATGATCCAAACGACCGACGACAATCTTTCGATCGGATTTGACCGTTATAACAACAGCCAGAGTGAAATATTCTACAACAATACCGGAAGCTGGAAGAGTTCATCCTTTGCAGGATCGCTGATGATCCGGCCGGTTCTGGGGAAACCAATACCACTTGGAATCGGAGATCTGACGAGCCCCGATCTGAAGATCGGGGTTTATCCAAACCCATGCAATACCGGTATATTGTCGCTTCGAATCACAGGATACAGTGAACAAAACAAGATCACCAGTGGCGGCACTCTTGTCATCACTGATCTTATTGGCCATATTCGAATCCGAACCGCATACCAGGAAAAGATTGATGTCAGTTCCCTTGGCAATGGGCTCTATTTCCTGGAGTTGAAAGATCAATCAGGCAAACACGCCGGCGTTGTGAAATTCATAATTTCCCGGTAAGTACGTAAACTAAAACATTCATGGCAACACTGCCAACCTTCGGGTAAAAAAAAACCATGGAAGATAAACCTGACATTCCTGAAGAATCCGGTGAACTGTATGAGCATTTCCGTTTTGTGGTTGACAGGGGGCAGAATCCCCTTCGCATCGACAGGTACCTGATGGCAAAGATCGAAAACGCGTCACGGAATCGAATCCAGAACTCTGCTCATGCCGGCAATATCCTTGTGAATGATCTGATAGTTAAGCCGAACCACAAAGTAAAGCCCCTGGATATAATTACCATTGTACTGGCTTATCCGCCGCGCGATACTGAGGTATATCCTGAAAACCTCCCGATTTCCATTGTTTATGAAGACCGTGATATCATCGTCATCAACAAGGCACCCGGAATGGTGGTACATCCCGGGCATGGAAACTTTACCGGAACACTGCAGAATGCACTTCTATATCATCTGCAGCAAAGCAATCCGGGCGATGCGGAGGCAAAACCTTTTCTCGTCCACCGGATCGACAAAGATACCAGCGGGATCATGCTGATTGCAAAAAATGAACTGGCACAGTCAAGGATCGCTAAGCAATTTTTCGACCACACCATCGACCGCACCTACATCGCCCTTGTCTGGGGCAACATTGACCATGATGAAGGAACCATCGATGCCAACATTGGCAGGGATATCCGGAACCGCCTTGTCCAGGCGGTTTATGATGATCCTGAGAAAGGCCGGCACGCGGTAACCCACTACCATGTTCTCGAGCGGTTTGGTTATGTAACCCTTGTTGAATGCAGACTTGAGACCGGACGCACTCACCAGATCAGGATCCATTTCAAGCACATCGGACACACCCTGTTCAATGATGAAAGTTATGGTGGGTCTGAGATCCTGAAAGGGACTACATTCACAAAATACAAGCAGTTTGTGAACAATTGTTTTACCCTGTTGCCCCGCCAGGCATTGCATGCCAAATCGCTGGGATTTATTCACCCGACCACAAAGCAGTTTGTTCATTTTGACTCCGACTATCCTCCCGACCTTGCTGCGGCAATAGAGAAATGGAGGCAATATGGGAAGGGAAGGGAAGAGTGAGGTGTTAAGTGTTAAGTGTTTAAGTGTTAAGTAAAAGCATTCCCGAAAGGTTGGTTTCGCACCCCGAACATGCTATTATGACATGTATCAACCCTGCAAACGTGCCGTTTTGTCACTTGCTCCGTGTTTTTTTTCCACTGGTATACTGTTTGACTTTTTCCGGGAAACAAACAAAATTCTAACACTTTAAAATAGGAGATTAAAACCATGACACTTATCAAATGGCAACACAGAAATCCTTTATCGGATATGGTTAACAACATTTTCGACAATGACCTTGGTGACTTTTTCGGTAAGCGGTACAGCGATCCTGCAGCCAATATCATTGAAAACACCGACGCCTTCCATTTGGAAATTGCCGCTCCCGGGATGGTCAAGGATGATTTCAAAATCAACCTGGAAAATAACATCCTCACCATTTCTGTTGAAGTGGAAGATCAGAAGCGGGAAGAAGGTAAAAATTACTCAAGAAAGGAGTTTTATTACGGCTCCTTCAGCAGGTCATTTACCCTGCCAAAAACCATCGATCTTGAAAAAATAAAGGCCGACTATGAGAGCGGCATCCTCAAGATTGCACTTCCGAAAAAGGAAGAGGCTAAAGTTGATATCAAAAAGGAGATCCGGATTTCGTAATCTGAATCTCTGGGTTCCGTGCGAATTCAGACCCTGTCGGGGTGTACCACCCCGACAG